>JBIOWF010000001.1:0-18576 GCA_044868295.1 Microtetraspora sp.
GTCGCCGAGGCCACCGGTCACGACCCGGGTCACGACGGGGTGCTGCTCGCCGCGGTGCGGCGCATGCACGAGCAGAACCCCATGCTGGGGCTGCGCGGCGTGCGGCTCGGCCTGGTGATCCCCGGCCTGTTCGCCATGCAGGTACGGGCGATCGCGGCGGCGGCGGCCGAGAGCGCCGACCCGAAGGCGGAGATCATGATTCCGCTGGTCGCGGCCGTCCAGGAGCTGGAGAGCGTACGCGAGGAGTCGTTGAAGATCCTCGCCGAGGCGGGTGTGGACGCGCTCATCGGCACGATGATCGAGGTGCCCCGCGCCGCCGTGACGGCCGGGCAGATCGCCGAGGCCGCCCAGTTCTTCTCGTTCGGCACCAACGACCTCACCCAGATGACCTGGGGCTTCTCCCGGGACGACGTGGAGAGCGCCTTCTTCGGCAAATACCTCGATCTCGGTATCTTCGGCGTCTCGCCGTTCGAGTCCCTCGACCGGGACGGTGTCGGCCGGCTGATGCGGATCGCCGTGGAGGAGGGCAGGAAGACCCGTCCGGAGATCAAGCTCGGCATCTGCGGCGAGCACGGCGGCGATCCCGACTCCGTCCACTTCTGCCACGAGATCGGCCTCGACTACGTCTCGTGCTCCCCGTTCCGCGTGCCCGTCGCCCGCCTTGAGGCCGGGCGCGCGGCGCTCACCTGCTCCGGATCCGACACCCGCTGACCTGTCGGTCCGAGCAGTCCTCCGGTACGGCTCGCGTGCTTCGTCCATGAGCCGCGAGCCGTACCGGCCTGGGGGAGTTCCACAGACGATGCTGACACCGGCCAGCGCCGCGACGTCGTGAAGGGTCGCCGGGCGTGTCCGCTGCGGCGACGATGCCGTGCCGGTGTCCGTTTCCTTTCGCGCTCGCCGTCCTCTCCTGCGCGTACGGGCGAGGGCCGGCCCCGCCAGTACGCGATGAGTTGCCCGGTGACCGGCGATCGTTTTGGTGTATACACGGGGCCGGTGACATGTCGTGCGCCGAAAGGTTCTGATTCCGCGACGGGCGGTCCCGCGAGGGCGCATACAGGATTCACGTTCCACTCACTCAGCCGCAACTTACGCGTGAAGGTACGTTCGCCCCAGACGACCACTCTCTGCCCCAGGACAGCGTTGTCCGAGGCTCGACGTTCTCGTCATCAAGGGGAATCCATCGCCATGACCACCCAGGATACCGTTCGCCCGGGCACCCTTCCCTACAGCAGACCGGTCGCGGACAGACTCCCGCACACCGCCGACCAGATCGAAGTTCGCTTTTTGAGGGCTGACGACATCGAGCGGCTCTTGGTGCTGGAGCACGCGAAATGGACGGAGGAGCAGGCCGCGCGGCCGGAGGACATGGCACAGCGCATGGCGGCGAATCCGACGTTGTGCTTCGGCGCGTTCTCCCGTCGGACGAGTGAGGCCCTGGCGTCCATGTTCCTGAAGCCGATAGGCCTGGATCAGCTGCGCGCCGCGAACACGTGGGCGGATTGCGCGCGGGTGGAGTCGTCGGAGCCCCTGCGGACCAGGAGCATGTTCGGCATCAGCATCACCAGCGTCGACCAGGTGGCGGTCGACAGCATTCTCGAATTCTTCTGGCCGATCGCGCTGAAAGGCGGCTGGCGGGAGATCTACGGAGGCGCAACACTGCCCGGCCTGCGCGCGTGGAAGCGGGCGAACCCCGACACCCCCGTGGAAGAGTACGTCCACGCGAAGCGCAATGGTCGGCCGATTGATCCGCAGATGTTCTACTACCACGAAAAGGGATTCACCAGGATCGTCGCCTGCAAGCCCGACTACTTCCCGCACGAGCGGTCGCTCGACTACGGCGCCGTGCTTCGCGCGGGGATCCCGTTGTCGGCCTGGGCTCCACTGTGGCGGATCGTTCCCCTGAGCCTGCTCCGCCGCCTCACGCGGGTCCTTCGGCACATGAAATAGCAGCGTCGGTCCACGAAGATTGCGACCACGTCGGTGCGGGATTTCGGCATCGAACCGCCCAGCGTCGTTCTGGTCAGGTCCGGCGCGGTGCGCAAGACCACGAGCGGCAAGGTCCGTCGCTCGCTCATGCGCCAACTGTTCCTCGACGCCGAGCTCGCCGCGGTGCACGAGGAACTCACCGAATCGGCTCTGAGCGGCGCACGCCGCAGCACCACCGGCCCGCCGACGGGCCGGATCACGCACCATTGGAGAGAAATTGAGCGGCAACACGAAGCCCCCGCAGCACGTCGATCTGACCGAATGGCTGATCGGACGGGTGGCCCACTATCTTGAGCGGCCGGTCGACGCCATCGACCCGGAGGTCGACCTCGGTCTCTACGGCATGGACTCGCTCTACTCGCTGAGCGTCGTCAGCGACATCGAGGACGCGCTGCACGTGAACATCGACCCGGCCGTCATCCGGCAGCACTCCACCATCAACGCCCTGGTCCGCTACTTGGAGGAGCTGCTCGCCGACCGAGCCCCGTCGGCGCCTCGGCGAGCCGGAGAGACGTCATGAGCCTGACGGACAGCCGTTACCCGGCGGTCGCCGAGCTGGGCCTGTTTCTGGGCGACCCCCGGCAGCCCGGGACACCTTTCTCCTATCGCGTACGCCCGTACGGGTGAGGGCGCGATCCACTCGATGATCATGGTCGACAAGGAACAAGTGGACCCGGACAGCTGGGTCAACCTCCCGCCCATCAAAACGGTCGGCCTTCGCGGCCACGAGGTGAGTGGAATCACCTTCGACGGCTGCCGCGTCCCAGACTCCGCGATCATCGGGCCAGAGGGCGCCGGGCTCGGGCAGACGCTCAAGTTCATGCAGATCACCCGCGCTCTCGTGCCCGCCCCGTCGCTCGGCACCATGGACGCCACCGTACGCATCACCCTCGCCTACGCCCACGAAAGGCACCTCTACGGCCGGCCGATCTACGCGCTCCCGGTCATCCGCGATCAGTTGCTCAAAGCCCACCTCGACGTGCTGATCAGCGAGTGCGTCACCACTCCGGTGTCCAGATCGCTCAGCATCGCCCCCGGCCGGCTGAGCCTGTGGTCCTCGCTCGTGAAGTATTTCGTGCCGGTCGTCGCCGAAGGGGTGGTCGCCAGCATGGGCAACGTGCTCGGAGCCCGCGGATATCTGCGGGAGGGAGCCGCCGACGGCGCCTTCCAGAAGCTCGCGCGCGACCACGCCCATGCGAGTGTCTTCGATGGCACCACCCACGTGAACCTGAACGCGATCTCCCATCAGCTCCCCTTCATCCTGGCCGACAACGTACGGCGTCCCGCCGAGTCGGACCGGGCTGAGCTGCTGTCGGCCCTGTTCTCCCTGACCGAGGAAGCCCCCGCCTGGAAACCGGACGCGCTCCGTCTGCAGCTCACGAACGAGGGGCAGGACGAGATCACCCACTCGTGGGAACAGATCAGGCGGCAGCTGGGGGAGCTCGATCCAGGCGCCGTACAACGCGACCTGCGGGAGCTGGTGGCCGAGCTCGACCTGATGCGCGAGCGCTGCTACGCGCGGCTGACCCACGGCGGCACGTATGACAGCAGGTCTGCCCGCGCCATGGCCGTGGCCAAGGATCACTGCGTCTTCCACGCGGCGGCGTCGTGCCTGCTCACCTGGCTCGCTTCGCGAAGACACCTCGTTCACGCTCGCGGGGCTCGCCCGGCCATGAAATCCTCGCCGAGGCGGGCGTGGACGCGCTCATCGGCACGATGATCGAGGTGCCCCGCGCCGCCGTTACGTCTCGTGCTCCCCGTTCCGCGTCCCCGGCGCCCGCCTTGAGGCCGGTCGCGCGGCGCTCACCGGCTCTGGATCCGACACCCGCTGACCTGTCGGTCCGAGCGGTCCGAGTGCCGGTACGGCTCGCACGCTCCCTCCGGGGGCGCGCGAGCCGTACCGTACCGGTCTGTGGTCAGGACCGGGTGATCGTCACGTTGTCGGCGGCGGCCTCGACGAGGCTCGGCGTCCCCGCGTCGGCGGCGTCGATGACGATCCGCACGGTCTGCCCGGCGTGGCCGGAGATGTTGGCCGTCGCGGTCGCCCACGAGGCGCCCCGGTTCGTCGCCGATCCGGTCTGGGTCAGCACCGTGGTCGTGGTGCTGCCCACGACGCGGACCCTGAGGTAGTCGGCGCTGGTCGCGTTGTTCAGATGGGCGAGGTACCAGTCGAAGGTGAGCGTCAGCGTGCCCGAGGAGGGCAGGGTGATCGTCGGTGACTGGATCGAGGTGGCCCCGCCGTCGACGTCGTAGGAACCCGCGCTGCTGCCCGCCAGCGGCCCGGTGACCAGGTCGTGGCTGCCGCCCGCCGTGGTGCCGAGCTGGGTGGTGACCCCACTGGAGCTGGTGCCGGCCGGGTTGGCCCGCTCCCAGGCACCGAGGGCGGCGGTGTCGGTGCTCGACGCGTTGACCGTCCAGTCGGTCGACGTCTCGAACGTGTCGGAGTAGACGGCGCCCGGTGGGGGTGCCGGGGTGGTGCCGCCGGTGTAGAGGAGCAGGTTCGGCGAGCCGCTTCCGGGGCCGGTCACCACACCGCTTGTGGCGCTGGAGGTGAGAGCCGAGGTGACTTCAGCCGGGGTGTAGGAGGGGTGGTCCGCCAGGACGAGGGCGGCCGCGCCCGCGACGTGCGGGGTCGCCATGGAGGTGCCACTGATCGTGTTGGTGGCGGTCGTGCTGCTGTACCAGGCCGAGGTGATGCCGGAGCCGGGCGCGAAGATGTCCAGGATGCTGCCGTAGTTGGAGTAGCTGGCCCGGGCGTCCGAGCTGGTGGTGGCGCCCACGGTGATCGCCGTACCGACGCGGGCGGGGGAGCTGCCGGAGGCGTTGGTGTTCTCGTTGCCGGCCGCGACCGCGTAGGTCACGCCCGAGGCGATCGAGTTGGCCACCGCCGTGTCCAGCGCGGTGCTCACGCCGCCGCCGAGGCTCATGTTGGCCACCGCGGGCTTGACCGCGTTGGCGGTCACCCACTCGACTCCGGCGATGACACCGGAATCGGTGCCGCTGCCCGAGCAGTCGAGGACGCGGACCCCGACGAGCTGGACGCCCTTGGAGACGCCATAGGTCGAGCCGCCGACCGTTCCGGCCACATGGGTGCCGTGCCCGTTGCAGTCGGTCGCGTCGCTGTCGTCGTCGATGAAGTCATGGCCGCTCGTCGCCCGGTCGCCGAACTGTGTGTGGGTGGTGAGGATGCCGGTGTCGATGATGTAGGCGTGCACGTTGGAGGCGGTGCTCGAGTAGGTGTACGTGCCGCTGAGCGGCAGGGCCTGCTGGTCGATCCGGTCCAGGCCCCAGGTGGCGCCCGTCTGGGTGTCGTTGAGTGAGATCTTCTGATCCGCCTCGACGTAGGCGACGTCGGACTCTCCGGCGAGCCTCTTGGCGTCGGCCTCGTCCAGGCTGACCGAGAAGCCCTTGAGGGTCTTGGTGAAGACGTGCTCCACCGATCCGTCGTGTTCGTTGGCGAGCTCGTCGGCCGAGGCCGGGACGCCGCGCTGGCGTACGGCCGCGTTGTCCTTGAGGACGACGATGTACTTGCCGGCGATCCTGTCGGGTGAGTCTGCCCTCTGGATGACGCCGACGGGGTCATCGGCGTGGGTCGTGGCGAATGCGGCGGGGCCGGTGAGCATCGTCCCCGCGGCGGCTCCCAGGGCTGTCAGCCCCAGGCGCGCGGACACCGTTCTCATACTGGGTTCCTCCAGTGACGGGGGGAAACGGTGGGACAGTTCGCCAACAATGGTCATTTACAAGTCAAGAGTCAGCAATGTGGACAAAGGCTGTTAATTTGCCTATTGGTTGGTCAGTAAGTGTCGGTGGGCGCCACGAGTGCCCGGCCGTTCATCTCGAACGCATGTGCCCGTAACGGTGCTGTAACGCGTGTGGACTGCCGTGCCCGTCACGTGCAGGGGCCGGCGATTCCGCGGGGCCAGAAGGACGCCGAATGTATGGGACATGTTTGTCGTGAAGTGAGGGGAATGCGGGTACGCTCCCTCTTCCCCCTTGATGGGGGGAGAAGGACGCGTGACCCATGAGCACATACGACAACCACGACCAGGCGCGATGGGTGCCCGAACCGCCCGGCAACCCCGAGCGGAGCGCGTTCGAGCGAGACCGCGCACGCGTGCTGCACAGCGCGTCGCTGCGCAGGCTGGCGGCCAAGACCCAGGTCGTCGCCCCCGGTGACGCCGGCCTGCACAGCCCGCGCACCCGGCTGACCCACTCCCTCGAATGCGCCCAGATCGGCCGCGAGATGGGCAAGGTCCTGGGCCGGGACCCCGACCTCGTCGAAACCGCGTGCCTGGCGCACGACCTCGGCCACCCGCCGTTCGGCCACAACGGGGAGACCGTGCTGAACGAGATCGCGGACAAGTGCGGAGGCTTCCAGGGCAACGCCCAGAACCTCCGCCTGCTGACGCGGCTGGAGGCGAAGGCGCTCACGGAGGACGGCCGCAGCGCCGGGCTCAACCTCACGCGGGCGGCGCTCGACGCGATCTGCAAGTACCCATGGGCGAGCGCCTCGTCCACGATCCCCGGCGTCCCCCGCGGCCGCGACGGCCAGCCGTACTGCGTCTACCCCGACGACGCTCCCGTCTTCGAGTGGATCCGGGAGGGCACACCCGACCACAGGGTCAGTTTCGAGGCCCAGATCATGGACTGGGCCGACGACGTCGCCTACTCCGTGCACGACCTGGAGGACGCGCTGCACTCCGGCCACGTCACACCCGAGGCGCTGCGCGATCCCGAGGAACGGCTGGAGGTCTGCCGCCGGACGCACGACTGGTACGCCGGGGACGCCGATCTGAACGAGCTCGTCGAAATCTTCACCAGGCTCGTCGCCGAGCCGCTCTGGCCCGGCCGGTTCGACTCCGGGCTCGTCGACCTCGCCGCCCTCAAACGCCTCACCAGCTCCCTCATCGGACGCTTCTGCCGGTCCGCGCAGGACGCCACCCGAGAGTCGTACGGCTATCGCGACCTGATCGGCCGCCACTCGGCCGATGTCGTCGTGCCGCGGACCACCCGGCTGGAGTGCGCGCTCCTGAAGGGCGTCACCGCGCACTACGTGATGTGCCGCGACGACCACCACGCCAACCAGGCCAGGCAGCGCGAGCTGATCGCCGAGCTCGCCTCGCTGATCATGCTGGGCGCCCCGGCGACGCTCGAACCCGCCCTGCGGCCCGCGTTCCAGAACGCCTCCGACGACGCCGGACGGCTGCGCGCGGTCGTCGACCAGATCGCCTCCCTGACCGACGCCTCCGCCATCGCCTGGCACCGCCGCCTCTCCAGGTCGGCTTAGGGCTCGTACGACAGCGCATGACGTCGCCGGGAGACCCGCTGGTCCGGGTCCGGGTCTGCGTTCCGGTCGACGCGGGGCGAGGACGGACGGATACTGCCCGCAAGCGGCGAGTGACGAGGAGCGCCCATGTCCACGTACGTGATCATCGGAGCGGGGCTGACCGGGGCCAAGGCGGCTCAGACGCTGCGCGAGGAGGGTTTCACCGGCGACGTCGTCTTGATCGGCGCCGAACACGAGCGCCCCTACGAGCGGCCGCCGCTGTCGGCATCGGCGCCGTCCCCGACGTGGAGCCGGCCGGGGAGGCCGGTCTCGAGATCGGCAACGGGATCGTCGTCGACGCCTCGCTGCGCGCCAGTGCCCCGGACATCTTCGCGGCGGGCGACGTCGCCGAGGCGTCGAACCCGCTCCTCGGCCGCCGGATCAGGGTGGAACACTGGGCCAACGCGCTCGACGGCGGCCCGGCCGCCGCCCGGGCGATGCTGGGACAACAGGTCGTCTACGACCGCGTGCCGTACTTCTACACCGACCAGTTCGACCTCGGCATGGAGTTCTCCGGGGACATCGCCGCATATGACGAGGTCGTCTACCGGGGATCGGTGGAGGCCCTGGAATTCATCGCCTTCTGGTTGTCCGGCGGCCGGGTGCTCGCCGGGATGAACGTCAACGTCTGGGACGTGGTCCCGGACATCGAGGCGCTGATCCGCTCCCGCCGGACCGTCGACGTCAAGCGCCTGACCGACCCCGATCTGCCCCTGGGATCGATCTAGGTCGGAGACACGACGATGATGTCCGAGCCGTTCTTGGGCTGCTTACCCTTCACGTCGACGGCCTTGGACTTGCACAGCCGCGAGCAACTGGGGAGCGTGCCAACGCGGTCGCGCAGGGCGAGCGTGGCCTTGCGCGGGGAAAGCGTCCGGTTCCCGTTGAACCAGGCGTCGAGGTAGTCCCAGGGCTCGACCATGCCGCGGCGGACCCACCAGTACTTCGGCGGCACCGGCCAGGAGACGGCGAAATAGAGGTTACTCCCGGTGTCGCGGGCGTTGCCCGAGGTGCCGACGCGGCCGAGCGGTTGCCCCGCCTTGACCTTGGTGCCCGGCCGCACGCTTGGTTCGACGGAGTCGAGGTGGCCGCCGAGGTACAGCACGCCGTCCTTGCCGAGGACCGTGACGAACCGCCCCTCACGGTCGGCGCCGCGATCCGTGGACGGCTTCCACCGGTTCTTGACGTTGACCTCGCGCACCACCCCGTCGACGGGGGAGACGAACGCGCAGCCCTTGCCCGCCCAGATCGTGGTCTTCGGCAGCAAGAGCAGCTTGCGGGCGTAGGACACCCGGCAGCCCTTGACGGGGAAGGTGTAGGTGAACGGCGACAGCTTCGGCGGCGGTACCCGTACCGGATCGTCCCCGGCGGGCCTGACGGCGGCGAGGCGGGACGGCTCGGCGGCGGTGGCGGCCGTGACGTTTCCGCCGGTGACCGAGGGCGGCTGCGCCCGTGGCGTGGGCGGCAGCGTGCTCACCCCGGCGACGCCGCCCGGCGCGCCACATGCCGCGGCCAGGCACGCGGCTCCCGCGATGGCGGCCACTCTGCCCGCTCCCATGATCCCCACCCGCTTGACGGTACCGAAGCTCGGAGTTTCTTTCTAACCGACCTCCACGCCGATCACGACCCGTTCGCGAAACTCGCCCGGTTCGAGACCCAGTGCCCTTCCCGCCAATCTTTGCCCCGTCGCGTCGCCCAGCGCTCCTTCCGGGCAAATCTTGTCGGTCACGGCACTCATGTGCCGCGACCGCCCATCCTGTCGTGGCCAGGGCTTAAACTCGCGAACGTGGCAGGCCGGATCAGTGACGAGGACATCGCGCTAGTGCGGGAGCGCTCGCCGATCGCCGACGTGGTGGGAGAGCACATCCAGCTGCGCAACGCGGGCGGCGGGAACCTGAAGGGGCTGTGTCCCTTCCACGACGAGAAGTCGCCCTCGTTCAACGTGACCCCGGCGCGGGGCTACTACTACTGCTTCGGCTGCGCCGAAGGCGGCGACGTCATCACGTTCGTCCGGAAGATCGAGAGCCTCACGTTCTCCGAGGCCGTGGAACGGCTGGCGCAGCGGGCCGGCATCCAGCTCCGCTACGAGCAGGGCGGCTACGTCCCCGGGCGGGAGCAGGGCGAGCGGGTCCGGCTCGTCGAGGCGCACCGGGCGGCCGCCGAGTTCTACGCCGAGCGGCTCACCGCTCCCGAGGCCGCGCCCGGGCGCCGCTTCCTGTCCGAGCGGGGCTTCGAACGAGTGGACGCCGAGCACTTCGGCGTCGGCTACGCGCCGAACGAGTGGGAGGCGCTCTCCCGGCACCTCATGGCGCGCGGCTTCACGCCCCCGGAGCTGATCAGAGGCGGGCTCGCCAAAGAGGGGCGCAGAGGGCCCATCGACCGGTTCCGCGGCCGGCTCATCTGGCCGATCAGGGACATCACCGGCGACGTCATCGGGTTCGGCGCGCGTAAGCTGCTCGACTCCGACGACGGCCCGAAATACCTGAACACCCCGGAAAGCCCGATCTACCACAAGAGCTCGGTGCTGTACGGCGTCGACCTCGCCAAGCGGGAGATCTCCAAGCGCTCGCAGGCGGTCATCGTCGAGGGTTACACCGATGTGATGGCCTGCCACCTGGCCGGGGTGCCGACGGCGGTCGCGACGTGCGGCACGTCGTTCGGTGAAGAGCACATCAAGGTGCTGCGGCGGCTCCTGCTCGACCAGGCCGAGTTCCGCGGCGAGGTGATCTTCACTTTCGACGGCGACTCGGCCGGGCAGAAGGCCGCGCTCCGCGCCTTCCAGGACGAGCAGAAATTCGTCACGCAGACGTTCGTCGCCGTCCAGCCCGACGGCCTCGACCCCTGCGAGCTGCGGGTCAAGCAGGGAGACGCCGCGGTCCGCGACCTGATCGCCAGCAGGGAGCCGCTGTTCGCGTTCGCCATCCGCAGCACGATCTCCCGGTTCGACCTCAACACCAACGAGGGCCGCCTCGGCGCGCTCGACGCGGTCGCCCCGGTGGTGGCCTCGATCAAGGACCCCGGCCTGCGCAAGACCTACGTGGTGGATCTGGACCGCTGGCTCGGATTCATGGACGAGGGCTTCGTGATCCAGCGCATCCAGCACATCATCGGCCGGCAGAAGGCTCCCGGCCAGAACCGCGCGCCCAGGCAGGAGGCCGCCGACCCGGCCGTGCGCCTGGAGGCGGAGGCGCTCAAGCTGGCCGTGCAGCGGCCCGCGTTGCTCGGCCCCGAGTTCGACGCGCTCGGCCCGCAGGCGTTCACGCTGCCCGAGCACGTCGCTCTCTACGAGGCCGTCGTCGCCGCGGGCGGCACCGCGAGCGGCGGGCCGGGCGGGCGGGATTGGGTCGACCGGCTGCTCGACGGGGCACAGGACGACCTGCGACCGCTCGTGACCCGCTTCGCCGTCGAGGAGCTGCGCGCCGACGTCAGCGATGAGCAGCGGTACGGCACGGCCGTGCTGTCCCGGCTCCAGGAGGCCGCCGTCGCTCGCGCCATCACTCAGGTCAAGTCTCGGCTGCAGCGGCTCAACCCGGTCGAGGAGCAGCAGGAGTACAACCGGATGTTCGGCGAATTGGTGGCATTGGAACAGCAGCGACGCGTGTTAAGGGAGCGCGCCGCCGGGGCCTGAATAAACTTCCCTTTCCAGTCTCACACTCGGCAAACATTGATTTCTATCTCGATTCGGCATTGACTTCCGTCTTACCTTGGGTGACAAAAATAGGCCTGCCCTTTTCTTGTGCCTATACCGCAGACTGTGTTCCGTGGGTGCATCGGTGCTGCCAAGCGGACCGCCATCGGTAGACCAGGTGGCGGACCTCGTCGCGAGGGGAAGGGAACGCGGAAGCGTCACGGTTGACGACGTGGCCGCCGCGCTCGACCGATCCGAGCTGCCGGCCGACGCGTTGGAGCGCGTCGTCCGCATGCTCGCCGAGAACGGGGTTGAGGTCCTCGAGCCGCAAGGCGACGAGGAGCCGAGCAAGCCCGACGAGGAGGACATCGGCAAACGCGCGCCAACCAGTGACCTGGTGCGGATCTACCTTCGGGAGATCGGCCGGGTGCCACTGCTGACAGCCGAGGAGGAGGTGGAGCTCGCCAAGGCCATAGAAGCCGGGCTGTTCGCCGAGGACAAGCTCTGTGAGAGCGCCATGATGCGGCTCGGCCGTCCCGAACTCGAGGATCTCGTGTGGGAGGGGGTGCGGGCCAAGCAGCGGCTCATCGAGGCCAACCTGAGGCTCGTGGTGTCGATCGCGAAACGCTATGTAGGGCGCGGAATGTTGTTCCTGGATCTGATCCAGGAAGGCAACCTCGGGCTCATCCGGGCGGTCGAGAAATTCGACTACACCAAGGGGTACAAGTTCTCGACCTACGCCACATGGTGGATTCGTCAGGCGATCACCCGGGCGATCGCCGACCAGGCCCGGACTATTCGAATTCCGGTTCACATGGTCGAGACGATCAACAAATTGGTCCGCGTGCAGCGCCAGCTCCACCAGGACCTCGGGAGGGAGCCCGCCCCTGAGGAGATCGCGGCGGAGATGGACCTGCCCATCGACCGCGTGGTGGAGATCCAGCGGATCGCGCAGGAGCCGGTGTCGCTGCAGTCGCCGATCGGCGAGGAGGACTCGGACCTCGGAGACTTCATCGAGGACGCCGACGCCGTGGTGCCGATCGAGGCGGCGGCCTTCATCATGCTGCAGGACCAGCTCGACGACATCCTCGCCACGCTGTCGGAGCGCGAGCAGCGGATCATCCAGCTCAGGTTCGGCCTGGCCGACGGTCATCCGCGGACGCTGGAGGAGGTGGGCCGGGAGTTCGGGGTGACCCGTGAGCGCATCCGGCAGATCGAGTCCAAGACGCTGGCCAAGCTGCGGCACCCGACCCGGGCCCAGATGCTGCGGGACTATCTCGACTGATCGTCATGGGCCTCGCGCGTGCCGGCGTGCGAGGCCCCGCGTTCGGGCTGACTTCCGACGTGGCAGCCCGCCTACAGGTCTTATGGGTACGGCCTGCATGCTTTGTGCGCACGGGCCTTGAGGCCTTGCGGGGCTTCGGGCCTTGCCTAGGCTTGGGGGATTCGGCGTCTGCGTTGATCGGGTCGCGGGATACCCTGCCGCTGTGGCTGATTCCCTGCTCTCTCGCGCGCTGTCCGTCTTCGGCTCGCGTCGTCTTCCCGCCGAGGTCCGTACGGCTCTCGCTCTCGAACCGGGGGAGCGGACGCTCAGCCATGCCAGGACGCCGGACGGGGGATACGCCGTGGCCACCACGATCGCCCTGCGCCTGCCGGACGGGCGCGCGCTGTCGTGGCACCTGGTCGACAAGGCCACCTGGGACGAGGAAGGCGTCACCGTCGTGATGACGGACGGCGCCGCGCACCGGACGCCGCTGCCCGATCCCGGCCTGCTCCCCGAGACGATCCGGGAGCGGGTCACGTCCTCGATCGTGGCCAGCAGGCACGTCCGGCTCAACGAGCGGGGCGGAGTGCGGCTGGTCGCCCGCCGCGTTCCCGGGGCGGACATGCCGCGCTGGGAGTTGCTCTTCGACCCCGGCCTCGACCCGGACGATCCCGGCCTGCGGGCGCTCGCGGAGCAGGCTCTGGAAGAGGTGCGGCGCAACCTCGGCGTCTGATTGTGAGAAAGCCCCCAGCGCGGGCCAGGGGCTGATTCGCCTCGGTGGTTCACCTGATCAGGTCGGGCTCCGTGTCCGGCCAGCCGGTCGCGGTGGGAACCTTCTCCCTTTCCGGGGGCTCATGGCTTCGCAGGAACGGGACCTTTCCTCCGAGCTTGTCGCCGGCCAGATCCTTGGCCTTGCCCGCCACCTTCGCGGCCTTGGCGCCCACCAGCCCCGCGGCCTCCTGCACGGTCGGGCTGTCGGCCACCCGCTGCGCCGCGCGCTTCATCTGTTCATAGCGCTCGCGTCCGGCCCGCGTGCCCAGAACGTAACCAATCGCCAGCCCGGCGGCGAACATCGCCTTGTATCGCATCCTCCACCTCCGTGCTCATATCGACCTCCTACCCCGACGGCCTACATCTATCCAAAGGCAATGCATGTGACAGACACCCCCCGGAGTGCGCTAATCTAGTTCCGCGCCGCAGGGAAGGTCGACAGACCGGAGGGCGAGCGCACCAGCAATCCCGTGTAGCTCAATCGGCAGAGCAGCCGGCTGTTAACCGGCAGGTTATAGGTTCGAGTCCTATCGCGGGAGCTTTCAAACCCCGGTTCAGGTGACCTCAGGTCACCTGAACCGGGGTTTTCGCGTGTTCCGCACCGTGCGGAACCTGATCCACGCACGCTCCGCTGTCGTGCCTGTACGGATTCGGAAGACAAATGGCGGGACGTTGGCAGAAAATGTGATGCGCTGCGCCCGCCTGAAGGTCGTGGCTGCCGCGGATCACAGCCATCGCAGTGGGGTGAGGGCCACTGCGGCAATGGGCACCACCCGTCGCCCCGGAAACGGCGGCCAATGCCCGCGTACGAGGTGTGGCGGTCGTGCTGACGTGGTTAAGGTCCAAGAAGGTTGCCGAAGCCGTACAAGAAGGAGAGATCGACAAGGGGGAGGCGGAGCGGTTCGTCCGGCTGTACCACGCGGAGAATCCGTCCTCGGGGGCGGTGAAGCCGAGGCTTCGTGAGGTCTTCGCGGAGATATCGCAGACGGGCACCTACACGCACACCCCTGGGGAGCTGGCGTTCGGCGCACGCGTGGCGTGGCGGAACAGCAACCGGTGCATCGGGCGTCTGTACTGGCAGTCGCTGCGCGTCCGCGACCGGCGGAACGTGGACACCGCCGACGGCGTCGCCGAGCAGTGTGTCGAGCACCTGCGGATCGCCACCAACCGGGGCAGGATCCGGCCGACGATCACCGTGCTCGCGCCGGACCGGCCGGGTGACCCGGCCCCGAGGATCTGGAACGAGCAGCTCATCAGATATGCCGGATATCGCCAGTCGAACGGCGCGATCGTCGGAGATCCGGCGTACGCCGATTTCACGGAACGCGCGGGGCGGCTCGGGTGGCGCGGCCATGGCTCACGGTTCGACGTGCTGCCCCTGATCATCGAGGTCAAGGGCAGGCCGGTGGTGCGTGAGCTGCCCTCGGGCGTGATCCTGGAGGTGCCGCTCCGGCATCCCGACTTCCCGTGGTTCGCCGAGTTCGGCCTGAAATGGCATGCCGTACCGGCCATCTCGAACATGTGCCTGGAGATCGGCGGCATCTGCTATCCGTGCGCCCCGTTCAACGGCTGGTACATGGGTACCGAGATCGGCGCCAGGAATCTCACCGACGCCGGCCGCTACGACCTGCTCCCGCTGGTCGCCGAGCGGCTGGGCCTCGACACCGGAAGCGACCGATCACTCTGGCGCGACCGCGCGCTGGTGGAGCTCAACGTCGCGGTGCTGCACTCCTTCGCCGAGGCGGGCGTGACGATGACCGATCACCACACCGAGGCGAAGCGGTTCATGTCCCACCTGGAGAGGGAACGGCGCAGCGGCAGGCTCTGCCCGGCGGACTGGTCGTGGATCGTGCCGCCGCTCTCCGGTGCGACGACGCCTGTGTTCCACCGCTACTACGACGACGTACGGCTGTCGCCGATGTTCGCCCACCCGCACCCGAAAGGGGATTCTTGTGGTGGGGAAGACTCGACTTAGAACATGCGGGCCGCCGGCGTCCGGCTGAGCGGGGACATGGCGACCGCCCGGACCGGCGTTCAGGCGAGGCGGCGAGCGCCCGCGGCGGGGACGGCCGGAAGGAACGTCGGGGCGGCCCAGCCGCGCTGCTCGTAGGCGGCCTGGACCTCCTTCCGGACGGCGGATGCCCGGTCGTCGGCCACGAGCGCGATCGCGGAGCCGCCGAACCCGCCGCCGGTCATCCTGGCGCCCCTCGCCCCACCCCGGATCGCCGCCTCGACGGCGACGTCCAGCTCGGGACAGGACACCTCGAACTGGTCCCGCAGCGACAGGTGGGACGCGTTGAGGAGCGCGCCGATCTCCGGTACGGCTCCCGCCCGCAGCAGGCCGATCAGCGCCTCGACCCGGTGGTTCTCGGTCACGACGTGCTGCGTCCGCTTGCGCTCGTCGCCGGTCAGCCTGCCAAGGGCGGTGGCCAGATCCGTCACGTCCCTGAGCGCCGGGACGCCGAGCCGTTCGGCGGCGTTCTCGCAGTCCTGACGGCGCTTGGCGTACTGCCCGTCGGCGAGCTCGTGGTGCACGCCGGTGTTGATGATCAGCAGCGCCAGCCCGTGCTTGGCCAGGTCGAACGGGATGTTCCGGGCGCCCAGTGACCGGCAGTCGAGGAGCAGCGCGTGGCCTTCCCGGCTGAGCACGGAGGCCGCCTGGTCCATGATCCCGCACGGCACGCCGACGAACTCGTTCTCGGCGCGCCGGCAGATCCCGGCCAGGTCGATCTTCTCCAGGCGCAGGCCGTACAGGTCGTTGAGGGCGATCGCGACCGCCACCTCAAGCGCGGCGCTGGAGGAGAGCCCGGCGCCTTCCGGCACGTCACCGTCGATCACGATGTCGGCGCCGCGCACCGGGAGGCCCGCGTCGCGCAGCGCCCAGAAGACACCGGCCGGGTAGCGCGCCCAGCCTCGCGCCTCGTCGAGGGTCTCCACGATCTGCCGCGCGCCGGGCGCCTGGAGGGACATGAGCCGGATCGAGCCGTCGTCGCGCGGGCTGACCGCCGCCGTGACGCCCCACGGGACGGCGAACGGCAGGACGAGGCCGTCGTTGTAGTCGGTGTGCTCGCCGATAAGGTTGACCCTTCCCGGAGCGTGCCACACGCCCGCGGGCTCGGTCCCGTACGCCTCGCGGAAAGCATCAACAACGCGCACAATCGCACACTCCTCAACAACGGTTCCCACGTAGGGTAGCGACTCCTCGGTCGTGTGCCAGCCTTGAGGCCATGGAAGGCGTTCGCATCGGCGGGCAGGCGCCGCCACGGTTGCCGTCTCCGATCGAGGAAGTGCGTGACGAGCGCCTCGGAGGCGTGCGTCTGCTGCTCAAGCGCGACGACCTGATCCATCCCGAGATCTCGGGGAACAAGTGGCGCAAGCTGAAGTACAACCTGACCGGCGGCAGGGCGCTGACCTTCGGCGGGGCCTACTCCAACCACATCCGGGCCGTCGCCGCGGCCGGCGCGCTGTACGGGTTCGAGACCATCGGCGTGATCCGAGGTGAGGAGCACCTGCCGCTCAACCCTTCACTGGAGTTCGCCGTCGCCCGGGGCATGCGCCTGACCTACCTGGACCGCTCGGCCTACCGGCTGAAGCACACGCTGGAGGTGATCGCCGGGCTGCGGGCCAGGTTCGGCGACTTCCGGCTGCTGCCCGAGGGCGGCAGCAACGCCGCCGCCGTGCGAGGATGCGCCGAACTCGCCGAGGAGATCGATGTCGGCTTCGACGTGATCTGCTGCCCGGTCGGCACCGGCGGGACTCTGGCCGGCATCGCGGCGGGCCTGGGGCCGGGTCGCCGGGCCGTCGGCTACTCGGTCCTCAAAGGCGGCGGGTTCCTGGCCGACGACGTGGCCCGGCTCCAACGCGAGGCCCTCGGCCGGGTGACGGGCAACTGGCATATCGAGCAGGACTTCCACTTCGGCGGCTACGCCCGTCGCAGCGCCGAGCTGGACGACTTCATCTCCGGCTTCACCGTACGGCACGGCCTGCGCCTGGATCGGATCTACGTGGCCAAGATGATGTACGGGATCTTCGCGCAGGCGGACCGCTGGGTTCCCGGAACGGTCGTCGTCGCCGTGGTCACCGGTTGACCGGAGACATACCTGTCGGGGGTATAAGTTGGACTCGGCGTCTCCCGGGAAGGGGAAGTCGATGAGCTCCGTACACGGGACCGGACACGAGCCCCACGGCCACACGCGGCACAACGAACACGTCGGCGAACCGGCGAGGCAGGCGGCGACGTGGGGGATCGCGGCGTCCGCGACGCTGCACTGCCTGACGGGCTGCGCCATCGGCGAGGTGCTGGTCTCCGAAGAGAGGGGAATTCATGTCGGTTCTGGTGGCATTCAGCGTCACTCCGGTCGGCGCCGGAGAGGACGTAGGCAAACTCGTGGCGGAGGCGGTCCGGGTGGTGCGTGCCTCAGGGTTGCCGAACCGGACGGACGCGATGTTCACCACGATCGAAGGCGAGACCTGGGATGAGGTCATGGCTGTGGTGAAAGACGCCGTCGCGGCGGTGGAAGCCCGTTGCGGCCGGGTCAGCGTCGTTTTGAAGGCGGACTGCCGGGCCGGATTCGCCGATCGTCTCGACGGCAAGGTCGCCACCGTCGACCGGTATCTCGCCGAAGGGTGACGCATCCGGCCGATTATCAGCCGGGTCGTCGAAAAGCCCGCGCCGATGCCGAAACGATCAATTCAAGAACGCGGTCGCGTTTGCCGGGCATGGCGGCCCGGCCGGAATTGCAATACGGCGCCGACGTACATAGCCGACGTACAAAAGGGAGAATGCCGCCGCCTGTGCTCCAGGTGGGCTCTGGGGCCCGTACGGCTGGACCGTCCTGGAGCTGTGCGCTACGAGCTGAAGGTGCTCTGCGGAATTGCCCTGCCGGTGACCTTCCCGGGGTCGTTGGCCTCGAACGCTTCGACTATGTTGGCGGCAATACGTCCGCGTTCGCTCACGGGCAGGTCGTGCTTCTTGGCCCAGGCGCGAATCTGCGACGAGCGCTCGCGGTCACTGGCGCTGGCGGAACCGCGTCCGCCCCGGCCGCCCCTGCGGGCGCCCGTTGAGGGGAAACCCGCCTTGCGGGCGGCCGAGAGGTAGGGCTCCAGAGCCTTGCGCAGCTTGTTCGCGTTCGTCTCGCGAAGGTCGATCTCGTATCCGACGCCGTCGAGACCGAAGGTGACCGTGACGTCGGCGGGCTTTCCATCGATGTCGTCGGTCAGTGTGACGACTGTTTTGCGTGCCATGCTGGCCCCTTCCTGCTTCCTCGATCTCACGGTGAGGAAGTCCCCATTATCTCTCTTTGGCTGCAGCCCGCAGACTTTCTTTGACAGGAGCTTTCTCGCTCTTGCCCCGTGTGCCTTGTCGAACCGTCGCTTTGCCGGTGCCGCGAGATTTGCCGTGTCGCGAGATCTGCTCACGATACTATCGATAGTAGCTTAGGGTAGCCGAGAAGCCGTCGGGACCACGAAAAACCATGAGTGATCCCTTCCGGGGTTACAGGCCGGTCGCTGAACCGGCTCCAGGAAAGTGGTTACGCGCCGGTGAAATGTTCTCTTAATGCCGTCAGCCAGGTCGGCGCGGTCCGTACGACGTTTAAGTAG
>JBIOWF010000002.1:0-16066 GCA_044868295.1 Microtetraspora sp.
GGCGAGCCGACCCAATTTCCGTCCGTTCTTTGTATTCATGTGGGAAAGGGCCGCCTGGCGTGTGAGTCGGTAGGAAGGCCGCTGATGTGACGGGGTACGCCTCGGTGATCGAAATCCTCTGATCAACGGGATCAGTACGCGCCTGTGGTGAGTGACGGGCATCTCACCTGCGGTCTCAGAACTCGTGCGTTTCGAGTACGCGGATCAGGCCGGTGAGGCCCTGATTCAGGCCCTCCCGTTCGGCCGCCGTCAGGCCCTCGAGCAGGAGGGTGTGGGTCTGCTGGAGGGAGCAGCCGACGTCCCGGGCGAATTCGCGGCCCTCAGCGGTGAGATCGAGCCGGTAGAGGCGCCGGTTGGCGGGGTCGCGTTCGCGGGTGAGCCAGCCGTGACGTTCCAGGTTGGCGGCCAGGCGGCTGACCGTGCTCTTCTCGAGGTCGAGCCGTTCGCCGAGCTCTTGCTGGGACAGGGTCCGCGAGGCGTCTGGCTTCAGTGGCGATGCCGGGCATGGCCCCAGAGCGCGGACAGAGGGATGGAGAATATTCCGTCTCCGAGTGAGCCGCTGCGGGTGCCCAGGTGGAGCAGGAAGCCGGCGGCGAAGCGGTCCCCGACCTTCTGTCGCAACCACCTCAGGTGCTGATCGGAACCTCTGGGGGGTGAGACGCTCGCCTTGATCTCCAGCGCCACGATCCGGCCGTTCGGGCCTTCCAGGATGAAGTCGATCTCCCGCGAGTCGTTCTCGCGGTAGTGCAGGATGTCGAAGCGTACGTCGGAGGTGGCCCGGATCTTCATCAGTTCCGCCAGGGCGAACGTCTCGACCAGCCCACCGAGTGCGCGGTGGCCGGGCACGCGCAGGCCGTTGGCGTCCACGTTGAGAAGATGCGCCGCCAGCCCCGAGTCGGTGACGTACGCCTTGGGCGCCTTCGCGACCTTGGACGTGAGGTTGGTCGACCAAGCCGGCAAATAGGTCAGGAGGAAGACCATCTCCAGGTAGGCCAGGTAGTTGCGGATGGTCTCCCGATTAAGCTCCAGAGATCGAGCGAGATCGGCTTGTACGACAGAACCTCCCGAACGTGCCGCGATGAGTGCGAGGAGCCGTTTGAGCGCGGGAGCATGCTGCACCTCGGCGAACTGGCTGATGTCACGCTCGATCACCGTGGTGAGGTATCCGGTGAACCAGGTGTGGCGAGCGTTGCTCTCCGGAGGAAGTGGAAGTAGTTCCGGATATCCACCGGCCACCATCGCGTCGATGTAGTCGTCGCGGGTCCAGGGGGAGTCGCCCGCCGGCAACGCGGCCGGGTCGTTGAAGGCCGACTCGCCGAAGCCGGCCGATCCGCCGTGCAATTCGGCCATGCTGAGAGTCCACAGATCAAGAAAGCGGGCTCGACCTGCCAGGGACTCCGAGATCGTCGGCACCGTGAGGAACTTCGCCGAGCCGGACAGTATGAACTGGCCACGGTCGCGGCTCTCATCGACGGCGAGCTTGATCGCCCGCACCAGCGGGTCGCCGCCACGCTGGACCTCATCGATGATCAGCGGTCGTTCGCCGAAGCGGACGAAGGTGATCGGGTCCCTGTGCAGCTGCTCCAGGGCCTGGTCGTCGTCGAGCGATACGAACGTGCCGCCCCTGGCTCGCTGGAATTCCCGCAGCAGGGTCGTCTTCCCTGACTGCCGTGGCCCGTTCACGATCGCGATACGCAACCAGGAAGCGATGTCCGCGAGCCGAGGCCGCGCGAGCCTGTCGACCAATCCATCCATGCCTGCCAGGCTACCGAAAATCTGCTGGTCCCGACCAGCATGGTTGCGATCGGTGGCATCAAATTTGACCGCGATCGCGCCGAGGTCGTGGGTGGCGCCTCGAGCCTCGCTGATCAAAGTTTCCTGATCAGCGGGATCCTCGTGTTCATGTGAAAACGATCGCGTCACAGGCGAGCCGGGCGAGAGAGCTCGCGGTTCGGGCGGCGCGTAGGGGGGTGGAGCGGACACGAGATCCTCAGTCGGTTAAAGTCGCGGGATGGCGAGCGTGGATCCTCGTGCCGTGCTGAGGGAGCGACCGTCGGTCGGCTTGATCATCGGCCTCGTCGTGGCCGGGATCTGCGCCCTGGTGTCGTTCTCCTTCGACATACTCAACGGCGGCACCGTCGAGTTCTTCATCGCGTTGGGGCTGGCGGTGGCGCCGGTCCCGCTGCTGCTCGCCGGCGTGCTGGCGCTCGACCGCATGGAGCCGGAGCCGCGCACCAACCTGATCTTCGCCTTCGCCTGGGGAGCCGGGATCGCCGTCCTGGTCGCGGGCATCCTCAACTCGCTCAACCTGATCTACGTCGAGCGCAGGCTCGGCGACGTCACCGGCGCCCGCAATCTCGTGGCCACGTTCGGGGCGCCGCTGGTCGAGGAGACGATGAAGGGCCTGGTGCTCATCGGGCTTCTGCGCTTCCGCCGCTGGGAACTGGACGGGCCGACCGACGGCATCATCTACGCGAGCATGGTGGGCCTCGGCTTCGCGATGTCGGAGAACGTCAGCTACTACCTCGCCGCGCTGTCCGAGCACGGTCCCGACGGCCTGGCCGCGACGGTCGTGCTGCGCGGAGTGCTGTCGCCGTTCGCGCATCCGCTGTTCACCTCGCTGATCGGCATCTCGGTGGCCTACGCGGCCCAGCGGCGCGGAGCCGGTGGCGTCGGGATGATCGTCGCGGGCTGGATCGGCGCGATGACCCTGCACGGCATCTGGAACGGCTTCGCCTCGTTCGGCGGCTTTACCGGACTCGCCATCGCCTATCTGATCCTGATGATCCTGCTGTTCGTGGAACTCGGCGTGATCTTCCAGGATCGCAAGCGCATCGTCGGGCTCATCCAGCGCTACCTGCCGCCGTACGAGCGCAACGGCCTGATCAATCCGGCGGACATCTACATGTTGTCGTCGTTGCGGCGGCGCGGACAGGCCCGCCAGTGGGCGAAGACGCACGGCGGCAAGGCGGGCGCCCGGGCGATGACCGACTACCAGCTCGCCGCGACCGAGCTGGGCCTGCTGCACGAGCGGGCGGTCCGGGGCGGGGTGGACGAGCACTTCTTCAGGACCAGGCAGCGGTCTCTCGCCGACCTGATGGGGCATGCCCGCATGTCCCTGCCGCCGCCGGAGCGGCCCCGGGCCGGGGCGGGCTGGGGTGTGCCCCCGCCACGGTACGGCCCCGGAGCCCCGCCGTTCCACGGGCAGGGCGCCCCGCCGCCGGGTCCACCGCAGGGGCCACCGTCGCGGGACTACCCACCGCCACCGCCACCGCGCCCGGGCCAGCGTCTCTGGGGTCCTCCGCCCGGCTCCTAGCCGCTGCCGTCAGCCGGTCCTCAGGAGGCCAGCGCCTGATCGAGGGCGGTCTCCCGGCGACCGAGGAACTGCGGGTCGGACCGGAGGATCATCGCGTCGAGAAATCCCTTGGCGCAGGCGAACAGCTCCCTCGCCGCGTAGACGTAGGTCTGCGCCGGCCAGTCCCGGCTGGAGTCGTCACCCACACCGAACGCGTCCAGCCCGGCCGTACGGCACAGCGCGACGGCACGAGGGAGGTGGAAGGCCTGCGTCACCACGGTGAGCCGGGTCGCCCCGAAGATCTTCCGCGCTCGGACGCACGAGTCCCACGTGTCGAAGCCCGCGTAATCCAGCACGATCCTGCCGGCCGGCACCCCGTGCGCGGTCAGGTAGTCCCGCATCGCCGTGGGCTCGTCGTACCCGACCCTGCTGTTGTCGCCGGACACCAGCAGCGCCCGGACCTTGCCTGTCCGGTAGAGCCGTACGCCCAGATCTAGCCGGGTCCGCAGCATCGGCGTGGGCTGGTGTCCCCGGATTCCCGCGCCGAGCACGAGGGCCACCGGCATGGCGGGCACCGTCATGATCCATTCAGTCGTGGGGTCCGCGGTCACGCGATGCGCTGAGCTGGTGAGCCACGCCCACGTCATCGGGGCCAGCGCCAGCACGCTCACCGCCACCAGGGCTTGAAAGCCGCGGCGGCGGACGGCACGAGAGGCCAAGGCGGTGCGAGAGGCGGCGATGCCGCGGCGGAGAGCGGCGAGAACGCCATGGGCCAAGGGGTGGCGGAGAGCGGCGAGAACGCCATGGGCCAAGGGGCGGCGGAGAGCGGTGAGAAGGGCGGAAGGGCGGCGCATGCCGGGTCAGACGCCGACTTCGCTCAGTTGGCCGGGCGCGGGCGCCGGGGTGTCGAGCCGGCCTCGCGAGCGCATCAGGAAAACGACTCGGAGTGTCGCCGTCCACACGAGTGTCGAGCCGAGCACGTGCATGCCGACGAGGACGGCGGGGACCGCCATGAAGTACTGCACGTAGCCGATCACGCCCTGACCGAGCTCGACCGCGAACAGGAGGAGCGCTCCTCGGCGTGCCCGGCCGGGGGAGTCGGTCACGTGCAGAGCGAACAGCAGCGCGAAGGTGATCCCGACCGCGACCCAGACGATGTCCGCGTGCAGCCGGGCGACCGTCTCGATGTCGAACGAGAACCGGGAGGCCATGACGTCGCCGGAGTGCGGTCCGGTGCCCGTGACCACGACGCCCGCGACCAGCAGCAGGAACACGGCCGCGACCAGGACGAAGCCGAGGGTACGGACGTCCCGGTGGACCAGCCGCTGCGGTGCGGCGTCCCCCTCGCCGGAACGCGCGTACAGGGCGAACGCGGCGGCGATCATGCCGATCGACACCAGGAAGTGCACGCTGACCGTGACCGGGTTGAGCATCGAACGCACGACCAGGCCGCCCCACAGTGCCTGCGTCAGCACGCCGACCGGCTGCAGCCAGGCCAGCCGGACGAGGCTCCGGCGGCGAGGCGCGAGCCGCGCCGCGGCGAGGACGCACGCGACCCCGACGGCGAGCACGAGGAACGTCAGCATCCGGTTGCCGAACTCGATCGCCATGTTGATCGCGGAGTGCGCGTCGTGCCGCACGGGAACGAAGCTGTCGGGCGTGCACCTCGGCCAGGTGGGGCAGCCGAGCCCCGAGCCGGTGACCCGGACGGCGGCGCCGGTGACGGTGATGCCCGCGTTGACCACCACGGCGGCCAGCGCCCAGCGGCGCATGGTCAGCGAGGTCGGCGACCAGAAGGACTTCCAGAAGGACTGGAGGAAGACGTTCGCGAGAGCGCGGCCGCGGTCGAGAGGGTTACCAGGTCGGTCAACGACTGTCACGGCTTACATCGTAGGCGGCGAGTCAGGTGCTTCCGTTTTCGCCCCGCTCAGCCGGTATACCGGCGGAGTGATTGATATGAGTGGATGACGGACCTGTCCGGCCTGTAGGGCTGCGCGTTCCTCACCCGGCCTTGCGGCGTCTAGTGGTATGTGACATTTTATTGACGGGAGGTGTGAAGTGCCTGACGTCGTCGTCATCGGTGCCGGAGTCGTCGGCGCGGCGTGTGCCTTCTACGCGGCTCGGGCCGGGCTCACCGTCACCGCGGTCGATCGGGGGCCGATCGCGGGCGGGACCACCGGGGCCGGGGAGGGCAACGTCCTCGTCTCCGACAAGGAGCCCGGCCCCGAGCTCGACCTGGCACTGCTGTCCAGCCGCCTCTGGGCCGAGCTGTCCCGGGAACTCGGCGGGTTCGAATACGAGCCGAAGGGCGGCCTCGTCGTCGCCGAGACCGACGCCGTCATGGCCGCCCTCACCGCGCTGGCCGCCGGACAGGCGGGCGTCCAGACCGCCGCCGTCGGGCCGGACCGGCTGCCGGACTACGAGCCGCACCTCGCGCCCGGGCTGTCCGGCGGGGTGTTCTACCCGCAGGACGCCCAGGTCCAGCCCATGCTCGCGGCCGCCCGGCTGCTTCGCGGCACCCCTGACAGACGCGGCACCCTCGACAGACGCGGTGCCGACGGCGGGAAGAACGTCGTCTCGGTGCGGACGGGCGAGACCGTGGTCGGGTTCCTGCGGTCCGGTGATCGAGTGACCGGGGTGCGGACGGACCGGGGGGACATCCCCGCCGACGCGGTGATCAACGCGGCCGGGACGTGGGCGGGTGAGGTGGCCGCCCTCGCCGGCCTCCGGTTGCCGGTCCTGCCTCGCCGCGGCTTCGTCCTCGTCACCGAGCCGCTGGCCGGGTCACTGTCCGGGCCCCTGATCAGGCACAAGGTTTACACCGCCGCCTACGTCACCAACGTGGCGAGCGACTCGGAGGGCCTGGAGGCCTCGGCGGTCATCGAAGGCACCCCGTCGGGTCCGGTTCTCATCGGCGCCAGCAGGGAACGGGTCGGCTTCGAGCGCACCGTGTCATATCCGGTGCTCGAACGGCTGGCCCGGCAGGCGATCGCGCTGTTCCCAGCGCTGGCCGGGAAGCGGGCGATCCGCGCCTACTGCGGTTTCCGGCCCTACTGTCCCGACCATCTGCCGGTCATCGGGCCGGATCCGCGGGCGCCGGGGCTCTACCACGCCTGCGGTCACGAGGGCGCGGGCGTCGGCCTGGCCCCCGCCACCGGCCGGTTGATCGCCCGGCTCCTGACGCGGCACGCGCCCGACCTGGATATCACCCCGTTCCGGCCGGAGAGGTTCGCCGAGTGAGCGCTGTCTCCGGGCCTGGGAGCCCGCCCGCCGACCCGTCCGTCGCCGTGCCGTACGAACTCGTGGGAGCCGACCCGCTCGGCGGCTTCGACATCGTCGTGGACGGCCGGACGCTGGCGGCGGTGCCGGGACAGACGATCGGCGCAGTCCTGCACGCGGGCGGCGTCCGGTCCTGGCGGTCCACACGGTTCGGCGGCAGGCCGAGAGGCCTGTTCTGCGGCATCGGCGTCTGCTTCGACTGCCTGATCACGGTCAACGGCGCGGAGAACCTGCGCGCCTGCCTCACCGAGGCCCGCCCCGGAGACGAGGTGTCGACGGCGCGATGACATACGACCTCGCGATCATCGGGGCCGGGCCCGCCGGAATGGCCGCCGCGGCGACGGCCTCGCGAGCCGGGCTGGGCGTCGCGCTGATCGACTCCGGGCTCCAGGTGGGCGGCCAGTTCTTCAGGCAGATCCCGTACGGCTTCCGCGCGGCGAAGCCTGGAGCGCTCCACCATGGATTCTCCAGGTTCGTACGGCTCCGCGACGCGCTCGGCGGCGTGGACGTCCTGACGGACCACCGAGTATGGGCCGTCGAGACGGGCGGCGCGGCGGCGTCTCCGGCGGGTGGGACAGCCGTACATTGCCTGGCAGGCCGTGATGAGCGGCCACGAACGATCCGGGCCCGGCGGCTGCTGATCGCGACGGGGGCCTACGACCGGACGCTGCCGTTCCCGGGCTGGGACCTGCCCGGCGTCCTCACGGCGGGCGGGGCCCAGGCGCTGCTGAAGGGCAATCTCGTGGCGGCCGGGCGGCGTGTGGTCGTCGCGGGCACCGGCCCCTTCCTCCTGCCCGTCGCCGCAGGGCTGGCCCAGGCGGGCTGCACGGTCGTCGGCGTGTTCGAGGCCAACAACCCTTTCGGGTTCGAGGCGGGCAGCCGGTTCGGGCCCGTGCGGGACACCGGGGCCCGCTTCGGGCTTCTCGCCGAACTCCTCGCCCAGCCGGGGAAGGCCGCCGAGGCCGCGGGATACGTCGGCCGCCTCGCGCGGCACCGCGTGCCGTACCGGGGCAGGCATGCCGTGGTGGCGGCGCACGGTGACGGCGAGCTCACGCACGTCAGCGTCGCCAGGGTGGACCGCGACTGGCGGCCCGGCCGGGGCGGCCACCGGACGATCGAGTGCGACACCCTCGCCGTGAGCTACGGGTTCGTGCCGCAGCTCGACCTGCCGGTCCAGCTCGGCTGCGAAATCGTCCGCGACCGCGACGGAAGCCCGGTCGTGCGCGTCGATCCCGGATTCCGCACGTCGGTCCCCGGCGTCTACGCGGCGGGCGAGACCACCGGCGTCGGGGGAGCGGACCTCGCCGTGGTCGAAGGCGTCATCGCCGCCCGCGCCGTCGTGACGGACCTCGCCGCGGGCCAGGGCGGTCCGGACCCGGGCGGTACGGGCGCTGCGGACCAGGGCGGTGCGGGCCGGCGCGGGAGCCGGGCCCCGGCGCGGCTGGGCCGCCAAAGGGAACGGCTGGCCGCCTTCGCCGGGGCGCTCCAGGCGGCGTACCCGGTCAGGGACGGATGGACGTCCTGGCTGCGGGACGACACGCTCGTCTGCCGCTGCGAGGAGGTGCCCTACAGCCGGGTCAAGGAGGCCCAGGAGCTGGGGGCGACGGACGCGCGGTCGATCAAGCTGCTGGCCCGTCCCGGCATGGGGTGGTGCCAGGGACGGGTCTGCGGCTATGCCGTGGCCCGCCTGGCGGGGGAGGAGCCCGCGCCGCCCCGGCGGCCCATCGCGCAGCCCATCAGGCTCGGCGACCTCGCCGGGCCGCATGGCCGTACGGAATCGGCCGGAGAACCACGAGGAGAGGACATCCCATGACGACTCGCGAGAGACCCTGGCACGGGGTGATGGTGGCCACGGCGCTGCCGCTGCGGCCGGATCTGTCCGTCGACTACGAGGCGTACGGCCGGCACTGCCGATGGCTGGTCGAGTCCGGCTGCGACGGGGTGGTGCCCAACGGGTCTCTGGGGGAGTACCAGACGCTGACCGCCGAGGAGCGCGCCCGTGTGGTGGAGACGGCGGTCGAGGCGGTCGGCGGCGACCGGGTCATGCCGGGTGTCGCCGCGTACGGCGCTCTCGAATCGCGCCGGTGGGCCGAGCAGGCGCGGGAGGCGGGCTGCGGGTCGGTCATGCTGCTGCCGCCCAACGCCTACCGGGGCGACGACCACGCCGTGCTGGAGCACTACGGGCTCGTCGCCGGCGCGGGGCTGCCGATCGTGGCCTACAACAACCCGATCGACACCAAGGTCGACCTGGTCCCGGAGTTGCTGGCCAGGCTGCACGGCGAGGGCCTGATCGTGGCGGTCAAGGAGTTCACCGGTGACGTACGGCGGGCCTACGAGATCGCCGAGCTGGCGCCGGATCTGGACCTGCTGATCGGGTCGGACGACGTGGTCCTCGAACTGGGCGTGGCGGGTGCGGCGGGCTGGGTCGCGGGGTACCCGAACGCCCTGCCCGAGTCGACGGTGGCGCTCTACCACGCCGCGCGAGCCGGAGACCTCGACACCGCGCTGCCGCTCTACCGGGCGCTGCACCCGCTGCTGCGCTGGGATTCCAAGACCGAGTTCGTGCAGGCCATCAAGCTTTCGATGGACATCGCCGGCCGGTACGGAGGCCCCTGCCGCCCCCCAAGGCAGCCGCTCCTCCCCGCGCAGGCGGCGGTTGTGCGCGCCGCCACCGAGAAGGCGATCGCGGGAGGGCTGAGATGAGGTCCAAGAGGGTCTTTCACGCGGTCGACTCGCACACCGAGGGCATGCCCACGCGGGTCGTCACGGGCGGCGTCGGGGTCATCCCCGGCGCGACGATGGCCGAGCGGCGGGCGCACTTCATGGCCGACCTCGATCACATCCGGACGCTCCTGATGTTCGAGCCGCGCGGCCACGCGGCCATGAGCGGGGCGATCCTGCAGCCTCCCACCAGGCCGGACGCCGACTGGGGAGTGCTCTACATCGAGGTCTCCGGCTGCCTGCCGATGTGCGGTCACGGCACCATCGGCGTCGCCACGGTTCTCGTGGAGACCGGCATGGTCGAGGTCACCGAGCCGGTGACGAGGATCCGGCTGGACACCCCGGCCGGGCTGGTGATCGCGTCCGTCCGCGTCGAGGACGGCGCGGCCACGGCGGTGACCATCCAGAATGTGCCCTCCTTCAGCGTGGCGCTCGGCCAGACGGTGAAGGTGCCCGGCTTCGGCGAGGTCGCCTACGACCTGGCCTATGGCGGCAACTTCTACGCGATCCTCTCGATCGAGTCGGTGGGCCTGCCGTTCGAGCGTTCCCACAAGCAGCAGATCCTCGACGCCGGGTTGGCGATCATGGAGGCGATCAACTCGGCGGCGGAGCCCGCTCATCCGGTGGATCCGGGCATTCGCGGCTGCCATCACGTGCAGTTCGTCGCCCCGGGCTCGGACGCCCGGCGTTCGCGGCACGCGATGGCGATACATCCGGGCTGGTTCGACCGGTCACCCTGCGGCACCGGCACGAGCGCCCGGATGGCGCAGCTGCACGCCCAGGGTTCCCTCGGCCTCGGTACGGACTTCGTCAACGAGTCGTTCATCGGCACCCGGTTCGTCGGCCGCCTGGTGGAGGAGACCACAGTCGGACCATTCGCAGCCGTGGTCCCCACCATCACCGGCCGGGCCTGGATCACCGGCACGGCCCAGTATTTCCTCGATCCCAGAGACCCGTTCCCGAACGGGTTCCTCCTCTGAGACAGTCCTCGCGGAAACCCGGACCAGATTGTGCCCCTGCGAAAAGGTACGATCACCTCTGGTCATCTCGCCGAAACCTGGCGGCCCCGGTCCGGGCCCGCGCGTCGGAGAGCGCGGGCATGGCCTGAGAGGACGTGGTGGCGGTGGCCGCCGCTTGGGAAGCACGCTAGGGAGTGTGATGGCGTCGGGAGCTGAAGGGCTCGGCCTGCCGGTCGTGGGCGAGCGGCAGAGCCTGCGCGAGCAGGTGGCGCAGGCGCTGCGGGCCGCCCTCGTGGCGGGTGAGATGCGCCCCGGCGTCGTCTACTCCGCGCCGGTGCTCGCCGCCCAGTTCGGCGTCTCCGCGACGCCGGTGCGCGAGGCGATGCTCGACCTGGCCAAAGAACGTCTCGTGGAGGCGGTGCGCAACAAGGGCTTCCGGGTGACCGAGATGTCCGACCGCGACCTGGACGAGATCACCGAGATCCGGCAGCTCATCGAGGTGCCCACCGTCGCGCGGCTGGCGCGGACGTCCTCCCCGCCCGATTTCGAGCGCTTGCGGCCACTCGCCGAAGAGATCGTCTCTGCCGCCGAACGTTCCGATCTTTTGGCTTATGTCACCGCTGACCTGCGGTTTCACGTGGAACTACTGTCGCTGTCGGGGAACTCGCATCTCGTCGAAGTGGTGCGTGATCTGCGCAGCCGAGCCCGTCTCTACGGACTGAGAGGGCTCGCCGAGCGTGGCATTCTGCCCAATTCGGCCCGCGAGCACGTCGACATCCTCGACGCTCTGGTCCGCGGCGACTCCACCGCGGCGGAAAGCATCATGAACCACCACATCCAGCATGTGCGGGGCATCTGGGCCAACCGGCCTGAGTGAGGCTCAGCCGAAGCGGGTGGCGCCGATCGAGGCGATGATGACGCAACCGATCGCCGCCCACTCCCGCAGGTCGAGCACCTCGCCGAGGACGAACAGGCCGACCAGCGCCCCGGCCGCGGGCTCCAGGCTCATCAGGATGCCGAAGACCCGTTTGGGCATCCGGCGCAGCGCCTCCAGCTCCAGCGAGTAGGGGATGACCGAGGAGAGCAGCCCCACCCCGGCGCCGAGCAGCAGCAGCTCCGGGTTCAGCAGGTCCTGGCCGCCCACGGTGACCCCGACAGGGGCGATCAGGACAAAGGAGACGAGCATCGCGAACGAGAGCCCGCTGGTGCCCGGGAACCGCTGCCCGGCCGCCGCGGCCACCACGATGTACGCCGCCCAGAACAGCCCGGCCAGGGCGGCGAAACCGATGCCCGCCCAGCTGATCCTGGAGCCGGTGGCCTCCCCCCACGGGGCCAGCAGCACGATGCCCGTCCCGGCGAGGAACACCCAGGCCAGGTCGCGCCGCCGGTGCGAGGCGGCCACCGCCACTCCCAGGGGGCCGATGAACTCGATCGCCACCGCGATCCCGATCGGCAGCCGGGCGAGCGCCTCGTAGAACGACAGGTTCATCAGCGCCAGGATCGCGCCGAAGGCGAGCCCGACGAGGAGATCGCGCCGGCTCAGGCCGCGCAGCCGGGGGCGTGCCACGGCGCACAGGATCAGCGCTCCGGTCCCGATCCGCAGGAAGACGACGGCGGCCGGGGGCAGCTGCGTGAACAGGTTCTTGGCCAGGCCCGCCCCGAGCTGCACGGACAGGATCGCCAGCAGCACCAGACCCGAGGGCGGAACCGCGTCCGAGGCCGCCCGCAGCAGCACTCCGGGCCTGATCCGGTACGGCTCGGCGGATCCGGAGATGGTCTGGGCGCTCACAGGATGGCTCCTTGTCCACGCATGTAAGGATCGTTCAGAAGGTTACTGCTTACCCAGAAAGCCCCGCAAGCCACCGAAACCGAGCGGTGTCTGTGGCCGCGGCGGTTCGCAGGGCGGTTCCGAAACACGCTCTCCACCGAACGACATGCCGGCGGCGTCCGGCAGGGCGGGGTCTGCCCGCCGCACGGTCGTTTGAATTCCACTCCCCACGGTCACGTTCGGCCGTACGAGCGCAGGGAGCCGCGTGTCACTCCCAGCGGAAGGTGCGGGCGGCGAGGGCGAGAGTGACGGCGGCCCAGGCGACCAGCACCAGCACCGGGCCGAGGGGGAGCGCGGCCCCCTGGGACAGGACCGAACGCAGCCCGCTCGTGAGCGCGGTGATCGGCAGCAGTTCGAGCAGCGGCCGCACGCTCGCCGGGAACTTCGACACCGGGAAGATCACACCGCCGAGCCCGAGCAGGACGAGATAGACCAGGTTCGCCGCGGCCAGCGTGGCCTCGGCCCGCAGCGTCCCGGCCATCAGCAGGGCGAGCCCGCTGAACGCCGCCGTGCCGAGCACGATCAGCAGCGCCGCCCACAGGGGGTTGCCCTTCGGTGACCAGCCCAGGAGCAGGGCGACCACGGTGACCGCCGCGACCTGGATCACCTCGACGGAGATGACGGCCGTCGTCTTGGCGAGCAGCAGCCCGGCCCGCGACAGAGGGGTCGCCCCGAGGCGCTTCAGCACGCCGTACCGGCGCTCGAAGCCGGTCGCGATCGCCTGCCCGGTGAACGCGGTGGACATGATCGCGAGTGCGAGCACACCCGGCGCGACGAAGTCGACCCGGGATCCGCCGACATCCACCAGCGGGGCCTTGGAGAAACCCAGCAGCAGCAGGATCGGGATGATCATTGTGAGCAGGAGCTGTTCCCCGTTGCGGAGCATCGCCCGCACCTCGGCGCCCGCCTGCGCGAGCACCATCCGCGGCAGCGGCGCCGACCCCGGCCTGGGGGTGAAGTCGAGCGTGGTCGTGGAGTTCACCGCAGCTCCCTGCCGGTGAGTTCGAGAAAGACGTCTTCCAGCGTGCGGCGCTCGATGCTGAGATCCTCCGTGGTGACGCCCTCGCTGGCGCACCAGGCGGTGACGGTCGCGAGCAACTCGGGGCCGACCTGTCCTTCGATGATGTAGTGGCCGGAGGGCGACTCCTTCGCGGCGCTTCCCTGCGGCAGCGCGCTCAGGAGCTCGTCCAGGTTGAGGCCGGGGCGGGCGCGGAAGCGGAGCTGCCGCTCGGCGCCGGTCAGCCTCGCGGGCGTCCCCGCGGCGACCACCCGGCCGTGGTCGATGATCACCACGTGGTCGGAGAGCTTCTCGGCCTCGTCCATGTGGTGCGTCGTGAGCACCACGGACACCCCGGCCTGCCGGAGCCCGTTGACCACGTCCCAGCAGGCCAGCCGCGCCTGCGGGTCGAGCCCGGCGGTCGGCTCGTCGAGGAAGACCAGCTCGGGCCGCCCGATGATGGCCCCGGCCAGCGACAGGCGCTGCTGCTGCCCGCCGGACAGCCGCCGGAACGGCGTGCGCGCGTGCTCGCTCAGGCCGAGCCGTTCCAGGAGCGCGGCGGGGTCCAGCGGGTCGGCGTAGAACCGCGCCACCAGGCGCAGCCACTCCCCGGCGCGCACGGCCGGAGGCACGCCCCCGGCCTGCAGCATCACGCCCAGGCGCGCCTTCAGCGAGGGGTCGGACGGGGTGCGGCCGAGAACCCGCACGGTGCCGGCGTCGGCGCGCCGGAACCCCTCGCAGATCTCGATCGTGGAGGTCTTCCCCGCGCCGTTGGGGCCGAGGATCGCGGTGACCTCACCGCTCGCGCACTCCAGCGTGAGCCCGTCGACGGCGGTGTTCCGTCCGTACCGCTTGACAAGATCGCGGACCTCGACGGCGGGGATGCTCATTGTGCCCCCGACGCGGAGGTTTCGGACCGGATGCCGTCAGCCGCCCGCACGCTATCGGCCTCCCTCACCCAGATGGGACAACTAGTTGACGAGTCGAGTCTAGGGAGCGCGGGGGGCGCTCTCGCCGCCGGAGTCCTTGGGGGCGGTGGAGCATCGGTAAATGCTTGGGGTTAATCGGGCTAAGTCCGGCGTCTTCGCCGCAGGGGCGTGTAAGCCTTTGTGTGTCCTGTGTTACAGACCGAGGAGGTCGGCATGGCAGAGATGAGCGGCTATCAGCCCGGCGTGCCGTGCTGGGTGGACCTGTCGAGCACCGACATGAAGGCGTCCGCCGAGTTCTACCGCGAGATCTTCGGCTGGGACGCCGATTTCGACCCGCGTCCAGACGCGGGCGGGTACGGGCAGTTCACGCTTCGCGGCAAGAAGGTCGCCGGCATCGGCCCGACATTCGGCGAGGGCATGCCCGCCGTATGGAACACATACGTCGCCTCCGGCGACGCCGCCAAGACGGCGCAGGCCGCCACGGACGCGGGCGGCACGGTCGTGATGGAGCCCATGCAGGTCTTCGAGGAGGGCACGCTGGCCGTCTTCCAGGACCCGACGGGCGCCTTCATCGGCGTCTGGCAGGCCGGAAACCACACGGGAGCCGAGGTGGCCAACGAGCCGGGTGCCTTCACCTGGAACGAGCTGGCCACCCGTGACGCGGAAGCCGCCACGGCGTTCTACACGCGGGTGTTCGGCTGGGAGGCCCAGACCAACGACATGGGCGGCATGCGGTACACCGAGTTCAAGGTGGACGGGCGGTCGATCGCCGGGATGATGCCGATGGGCGAGCAGTTCCCGCCCGAGGTGCCGCCGCACTGGCTGGTCTACTTCGCCGTCGCGGACTGCGACGCGAGCGTCGCGCGGATCCAGGAGCTCGGCGGCTCGGTCCACGCCGGGCCGATGGACCTCCCCATCGGCCGCTTCTCCGTCGTCGCGGATCCGCAGAACGCGGTCTTCGCCGTATTCCAGGCGGCCGAGCAGTAGAGCCCCTTCTTCAGGAGACCGGAGCGGAATCCGCTCCGGTCTCCTGGCGTTTCGCCCATTGCCCCTCAGGGGTGCACCCGGTCGCGTTTTCGCAGGTTAGGTAAGGCTTACCTGCGTGACAAATTACATTCCGCGCAATCCCGGCACGGGTTTGTCTGCCGGGAAGGAATTACGGCACACTGATGTTGTGAAAAACGTGGAGGGCATCACGAGAGTCGAGGAGACCGCGGTGGCGCGGGCTTCCGGCATGCCTTCCGCGCACATGTCGACCCACATCTCCACCGAGCGGGGCACGCGCGCGCGGGTCGCCCGGCTCATCCTCGAACACGGACCGGTGACCGCGGCGTCCCTGGGGGAGCGGCTGGGGCTCACCCCCGCCGGCGTCCGCCGCCACCTGGACGCGCTGCTCGCCGAAGGCATGATCGAGGCTCGTACGGCGCGGCCGCGTGGCCAGCGGGGGCGTGGGAGGCCCGCGAAGATGTTCGCGATCACCGATGACGGCCGCAGCGCCTTCGAGCACGCCTATGACGGCCTGGCGGGGAGCGCGTTGCGCTTCATGGCCGAGCGGATGGGCGGCGAGGCGGTGTCCGACTTCGCGCGGGCCCAGGTGTCCGGCCTGGTCAGTAGGCTGGAGCCGCTCATGCGCGAGGTTCCTCCCGACCAGCGGATCCGCGTGCTCGCCGAGGCACTGTCCGCCGAGGGCTACGCGGCCTCGGCGACCAAGACGGGCCAAGGCGGCGAGCAGCTCTGCCAGCACCACTGCCCGGTGGCGCACGTCGCCGCCGAGTTCCCGCAGTTGTGCGAGGCCGAGACCGAGGCCTTCGGGCGGCTGCTGGGCACGCCGGTGCAGCGGCTGGCCACGATCGCCAACGGCGACGGGGTCTGCACCACCCATGTGAGTTCTCACGCCCTGGCCGTGCGTCAGGCGCGTACCCATGAAACAACGAGCACATCGATGAGCAAGGAGACCGGAAGGTGACTGTCACCGACCGCCCGGAGCTGGAAGGCCTCGGGAATTACAAGTTCGGCTGGGCCGACTCGGACGCCGCGGGCGCCACGGCCCGGCGCGGC
>JBIOWF010000003.1:0-6675 GCA_044868295.1 Microtetraspora sp.
GCGCCGCCTTTTTGGCGCCCCGAGCCGGAGCGCGGAGCGCGACCGTGAGCAGGGCTCGATGGCGGTGGAGGCGGTGCTGCTGGCGCCGGTCATTCTGGTCTTCCTGCTGTTCATCGTGGGGGCCGCCCGCATCGCCGAGGCCAAGGGCGAGGTCGACGGCGCGGCGCGGGACGCCGCCCGGGCGGCCTCGATCCAGCGTGAGTTCGGCGCCGCGCAGTCAGCCGCGAGCGACGCCGCCGCGGCCGGACTCGACTGTCAGGGCGGGCCCCAGGTGAGCCTGGCCGGCAGTGACTGGAGGCAGGGCGGCAGCGTCCGGGTCGAGGTGGGGTGCGACGTCGATCTCAGCAGCGTCAGCGGTTTCGGCTTCGCGCCGTCGATTCACATGACCGGCACCTCGGTGGTCCCGCTGGAGCAGTTCCGGAGGGTCGGATGAGGGATGGGGAGCGCGGATCGCTGTCCGTGTTCATGGTGGGCTTCGCGTTCCTCGGTCTGGGGCTCGCCGGGATATTGGTGGACATGTCGTCGATGATGAACTCCTACCTTCGCGCCGCGGACATCGCCGAACAGGCGGCCCGGGCGGGCGCGGACACGATCGACGTGGACTATCTCCGACGCACCGGAAATATCAGGATCTCTGACGCGGGGGAGGCCTGCGGCCGGGCCGGGGACATCGTGGCGGCTCACGGGGACGACCAGGTCGCCCTGCTCAGCTGCACGGTGCCCGACGACCAGCACGTCACGGTGAGCGTCCGGCTGCCGTGGGAGGCCTACTTCCTGGCGGCCTTCGGCGTACAGGGCGGGACCCGGGACGCGCAGGCGACGGCCGGGCCCCAAACAGGACAGACAGGACAGGGGGGCTGAAGGGCATGGCACCACGGCAGCCCGTGCACATCAAGGCGGGACGATCGGCGGCCGACGTCGTGTTCGGACTGCTGGCGATCATCGCGTTGGCCGCACTCCTGGGAGGCGTGCCGTACGCGCTGGTCAGGTTCTTCGGGTCGCCGCTCCCGGAGGACGGCCTCTCGCTGAACATGCTCACCCGGGAGGTCGGGCCGAGCACCGTCCTGGACATGCTGTCCGTGCTCGTGTGGCTCGCCTGGATACAGCTGGTCGTCTGCGTGCTGGTCGAGCTGTGGGCGGGGATTCGCAAGATCGGGGTCCCGGCCAGGGTGCCCCTCGCCCGGGGACCGCAGGCGCTCGCCCACCGGCTGGTGACGGCCGCGCTCCTGCTGTTCGCCGCGACCGCGGCGGTGGCCCCGGTCGTGAGCGCGATCACTGCGCCGCAGCAGCAAAACCCGGCGATGGTCGCCCAGCGGGCTCCCGTGGAGGAGAAGGCCGAGGAGGTGCTGGCCCCCGTCAAGAAGACCAAGAAGGTGTACGTCGTCCAGCCGCCGCACGGACGCCACCACGAAAGCCTGTGGGAGATCGCCGAGAAGTGCCTGGGTGAGGGGCGCCGCTACAAGGAGATCTACCACCTCAACGAGCACCGGGAGCAGCCCGACGGCACCCGGCTGCGGATGGCCGATCTGATCCGGCCGGGGTGGGTGCTGGACATGCCGGACGACGCGATCAACGTCCACATCGTCTCCGAGGACGAGAAACGCCCGGCCACGCTGGAACATCACCCGGACAAGCCCGCCGAGCTCGACGGCCACACCGACTACCAGGAGGTCGCGGTGGGTGGCGGGGCGGACGACGCCGGCGATCCGGCCACGGCCGACCCCGAGACCACACAGGACATCCGGCAGCACGTCAACGAGCTCCGTAAGACAGTCCCCGACCTGCCCGTTGAACCGCAGACTCAGCGACCCCAGCCCCAGCCGCAGCGGGTCCACGAGGCACCGGTCGCCGACATCGCCGCCGCCTGGCCGGACTTCCTGGCCGCCGCGTCGCTCGCGGCGGCGGGCCTGCTGGCCGCGCTCGGCAGCCGCAGGCGGACGCAGCTCTGGAACCGGGCTTTCGGCCGTCGCCTGCCCGTCCCCGAGGGCGACGCCGCGCTCGCGGAGATGGCGCTGCTCCTCGGCGCCGACGTGCCGGGCACGCGGCTGCTCGACGTCGGCCTGCGGAACCTGAGCCAGGCGCTGGCCGCGCTTGGCCGTACACCTCCGACGGTGTTCGCGGCCTTCCTCGCGCCGGCCCACCTCGACCTGTGGATCCATCCGGCGGACCGGGACGCGCCCGCGCCGTGGACCGCCCTCGACGGGGGCAGGATCTGGCGGCTCACCGCGGCCGACGGCCACCGGCTGCCGGAGCTGCCGGACGTCCTGGCCCCCTATCCGGGGCTGGTGTCGCTCGGCACGAACGAGGCGGGCCGGGTCCTCGTCGACCTGGAGGCCGCGCACGGCCTCATCAACCTGCGCGGACGCCCGCACATCGTGGCGGCGGCGCTCGCCGGGCTGGCCGTGGAGCTGGCCACCAACCGCTGGTCCGACCACATGCGGCTCATCCTGGTCGGCTTCGGCGCGGAGCTGTCGCTCATCGCCCCCGACCGGATCGCGGTCTTCCCGACCCTGGCCGAGGCGCTGCCCGAGCTGGAGGCGCGCACCGAGGAGGTGCGGCGCGCCCTCGCGGCGTCGGGTGTGGACTCGGTGCTCACCGGCCGGTGCAGAGGCGTGTACGGCGAGGCCTGGATGCCCGCCTACCTGCTCACCGCCGTGCCTCCGACGCCGGACGAGGCGGCCCGGCTGGGCGAGCTGGCCAAGACCGGCACCCGGCTGGCCTCCGGCTACCTGGTCGCCGGTGACGACGTCCCGGGCGCGGCGTGGACGTGGGACCTGTCGCCCGACGGCCGCGCCGCGGTCGCGGCACTCGGCCTCGACGTGCGCGGGCAGCTGCTTCCGGAGCAGCAGTACAGCCAGGTCATCGAGCTGTTCCGGGCCGCCGGTCAGGAGTCGGTCGCGATGGAAGACCCCGAGCCGTCCGGTCCGGCCGCCGCGCAGCTGCACCCGTCCTTCCGGCCCGCCGTGGAGGTGCGGCTCCTCGGGTCGGTCGAGGTGCTCGCGCCACGGCCGCTGGAGGAGGAGCGGTTGCCGCTCTGCACGGAGATGGTCGCCTACCTGGCCACCCACCCGGGTGGCGTGCACCCGCGCGTGCTCGCCGGTGCGCTTTGGCCGCGCGGCGTCGAAGCCTCGGTCCGGGACTCCGCGATCGCGCGCGCCCAGGAGTGGCTCGGCGCCGACACCGGAGGCCGCCCCAACCTGTTCGCCGACGCCGAGGGCCGCCTTCACCTGGGGCCGGAGGTGCGCGTCGACTGGCTCGTCTTCCGCGAGCTGGTACGGCTGTCGCGCCTCCAGCCGTCCACCCGGACGGGCCCCTCCCATCCCTCCGACCCGTCCGGCGAGGCCGTACACCTTGACCGGGCTCTCGGCCTGGTGCGAGGTCCGCTGCTGGACGGCCGCCCGTCTGGCCGCTATCTGTGGCTGGCGGGCGACGATCTGGCCTACGAGGCGGTGGCCCGGGTGTCCGACGCGGCCCGGCGCCTCACGCAGCTACGCCTGGCGGAGGGGGACGCGGCCGGTGCCTTGACCGCCGCGCAGGCCGGCCTGCGGATGTCGGAGGAGGACGAGGCGCTGTGGCGCGAGCTGCTCCGAGCGGCGCACGCCACCGGCGACGGCGGCACGCTCCAGCACTGGGTGGGGATGTTGCGCCGCCGCGCGGCCTCCTCCCGCTACCAGGGCCGCCTGGTCCCCGAGACGGAGGCCCTCATCGAGGAGCTGCTTCCGGCCCCGGCCAGGGCCGCCGGATAGGAGGGTTGCAGATGGCCGCACCGCATCGTGACGTCGCTTGGAATGACGGGCGGGATCGGCACGGTGGGCTTGCCCGGAGTCTCACGGGGCCGCCCCTGGCACTGGCGGGGATGCTGCTCGTCGCGGGTTGTGGCGGCACGTCGTCGGGCTACGCCCCGCCGCCCGGGCAGACCGTAGCCTCCGCGGAGTCTCCGCGGGTCTCGGCGAGTCCCTCGGGCGGGGCCGCCGTTGCGTCCGACTCGCCCAAGCCCACCGGTACGGCGGTGCCCGAACTCGCCTTCCCCTTCCCCGAAGACTTCAGTGTCGTCTACCACCCGCGTACGGCCCAGCCAGAAGGCGCGCAGGCCGTACAGGCATTCGGGGAGTTCTGGAAGGCGTGGTGGTACGCGGTCGCGACCGAGGGCCGGGACAGGCGCTACCGCGCGTACCTGGCGCCCGGCTCCGGACCCTCCGGGACCGCGATCTTCAGCGGCGTGGTGGACGAATGGTCGCGGGACCACGTGCGCCCCGTCGGGGTGATCCGCGCGCACAGCGTGCGGGTGATCACCGCGGACGACAAGAGGGTCACGCTCGTCGGCTGCGGCGACGAATCCCGCGCCGGCAGCAAGAACGTCACCACCGGCAAGGTGAGCTGGACGTTCGGACGGCGGAAGAGCGCGCGATACAAGATGCGGATCATGATGGTCCCCGGCCCGGAGGGCGGCTGGCGGATCGGCGCCTACCAGCCCGTACCGGTGACCGTTCCCGCAGGCAGGGAGTGCCGATGACGACCCGACGGCTCATCACGGTCACGGCCGTGCTGATCACCACACTGCTCGCGGCCGGGCAGGCCGCTCCCGCGCAGGCGGACCCGGGCAGGGGCGGCGGCGGCAACGGCAAAGGCAGCTACTACGCGTACGTGAAGTCGCTGGTGCGGCTCAAGGGATCCGGCTACAAGGGCAGGCCCAGCATCCAGGTGGATTACGATCCGCCGCATTGCTGGTATCAGCCGCAGTACACGTACGACGAGATGTTCGACTGGGCGCGGCGGATCTACTTCGTGTGGCGCCACCAGGGGCCGGAGGACCAGGCCGGGGCACGTGACTGGTACGAGAAGACGCTCGCGGAGATCAGGAAGCACGAAGGTGAAGCGGGGAAGATCTTCTGGTTCCTCACCGACGACGGCACCGACGCCGGCTGGGCCTGTTACACCAGCACCGATCCGTTCTGGATCCACGTGGGCCCGCGCCCGCCAGCCGTACCCGGCGACAAGATCATCGATCCCACGGATCTGGCGCTCATCGCGCGGGCCAACCTGACGCTGCCCAAGCCCCGATTCACCCTGAATCCGCCACCGGCGGCGGGCGGCAACAAGACCTACGTCGGCCTGGAGACCTGGGTCGGCGTGCCTCGGGTCGGCCCTCTCAACGTCACCGCCTTCGTCGCGGGGTTCCCCACCCTGTTCGCGCAGATCACCGCTCAACCGACGAAGGTGGAGATCTCGGTGCACGGCGCCGACGCCACCGTCCACGACGGCCTCGTGAACTGCCCGGCCTACAAGAAGGGCGCGGACCTCGGCGCGGGTTGCTGGGTGCGGTTCAACCGGGCCTCGCTCGGCGGGCCGTACACCATCACCGTCACCCAGGTCTGGGACATCGCCTCCAGCGTCGCGGGGGTGAACCTGCAACCGAACCCGGCCCGGATGTCCCAGTCCCAAACGATCACCGTGGACGAGATCCAGTCCACAGTGACCCGCTGAGACCAAGGGCTCTCAGCGGCCGAGGAACGCTCCGCCGTTCACGTGGATGACCTGGCCGGTGATGTGGCCCGCCTCGGGGGAGGCGAGGAAGCGGACTGTGGCGGCGACGTCCTCCGGCCTGCCCGCGCGGCCGTTGCGGGTGCTCTCGACCCGGCGGCGGATGCCGTCGTCGTCAAGCCTGCCGCGGAAGAACTCGGTGTCGACCACGATGCCGGGGGAGACCACGTTCGCCGTGACGCCGAGCCGGCCCACCTCGGTGGCCAGGTCGGCGGTCCAGGATTCGAGGGCCGCCTTGGCCGCGCCGTACGAACCGGAACCGGTCCCGCGTGCCGCGATCGAGCCGAGGTTGACGATGCGGGCGTGCTGTCCCAGCCGGGGCATCAGCGCGGTCGTCATCAGTACGGCGGAGACCAGGTTGGCGTCCAGGTTGGCCCGCCAGGCCTCGGCCACCGCCTGCAGGTCGTCGGGGGCGGGGGCGGAACGGTCCAGGTTGGTGTTCCCGCCCGCGTTGTTCACCAGCACGTGAACGGTCTCGGGAAGCTGGTCCAGGGCCGCGCCCACCGCCGCCGGGTCCGACGCGTCGAAGGCGACATACCTGGCACCCAGCCGCCTGGCCGCGTCCTTCAACACGTGCTCCCGGCGACCGACGATCGTGACGCGGTCGCCGACGTCGAGAAATTCGTTCGCGATCGCGTATCCGATGCCCGTCGCCCCGCCCGTCACCACTACGTCTCGCATGATCTGGATCCTCCACGGCTTCCTGTTGGCGTAAATGACGGTACCGGTCGGAAATGCGGTATAGCGGCTCGGCATACCGGCGTCGTGAAAAGGATCGGGCAATTACGGTGAGGGCGGCCCACTGTCGACGAAGGAGTCACTTGAATGAGTAACAACCTGCTCGGCGGCGATCCCGCGGAAATGCAGAGCATGGCCGCCCAGTTCACCCAGCAGGCCGACCAGGTCCGGGCCACGATGGCGACGCTCGACCGGGAGGCCGCCAAGGTGGGGACGGTGTGGACGGGCGCCGGCTCCGAGCGGTTCCGCGAGGCCTGGCAGAGCTACCGGGCATCGTTCCAGCGGATGTCCGAGGAGCTCAACGAGGCCTCCAGGGTCATCAACACCTACCGCACCAACATCGAGTCCGCCACCCGATAGGCCGCTGAATGCATCGGTCGTGTATTCGTCGGGGGG
>JBIOWF010000004.1:0-32156 GCA_044868295.1 Microtetraspora sp.
GGCCCGCTGCGAGACGAGCTCCTCGGCAAGCCGCGAGACACGGGCCAGCCGCTCGGCGACGACGTCCTCGGCGAGCTTGTTGTCGTACGTCGCCGCCTCGGTGCCCTCCTCGTCGGAGTAGCCGAAGACGCCGATCACGTCGAGCCTCGCCTCTTCGAGGAACGCGACCAGCTCGTCGAACTGCTCCTGGGTCTCTCCAGGGAAACCGGCGATGAAGTTGGAGCGCACGCCCGCCTCCGGCGCCCGCTCGCGGATCTGCTCCAGCAGGTCGAGAAAACGCTGCGGGTCGCCGAACCGGCGCATCCTGCGCAGCACCGGGCCGCTGGCGTGCTGGAAGGACAGATCGAAGTACGGCGCGACGCCCTCGGTCGAGGCGATCACGTCGAGCAGCCCCGGCCGCAGCTCGGCCGGCTGCAGATAGCTGACCCGGACCCGCTCGATGCCGTCGGTGCCGGCGAGTTCCGGCAGCAGCTTCTCCAGCGCCCGCAGATCGCCTAAGTCCTTGCCGTACGACGTCGAGTTCTCACTCACGAGCACGAGCTCCTTGACGCCCTGCTCAGCCAGCCAGCGCGCCTCGGCGAGCAGCTCCTCGGGCCGCCTGGAGACGTAGGCCCCGCGGAACGCGGGAATCGCGCAGAACGTGCAGCGGCGGTCGCAGCCTGATGCCAGCTTCAGCGAGGCCACCGGGCCGCCGGTCAGCCGTTTCCGCAGCGTCCTGGGACCGCTGGCGGGCGCGATGCCCTCCGGCAGGGCGCCGTGACCGGGCACGTGGGCTTGGGCGGCCGAGCGCTCGACGGGGCTGATGGGCAGCAGCGTCCGCCGGTCACGTGGCGTGTGCGGCTTGACGGCCCTGCCCGCCAGCACGTCGTCGAGGCGCTCTCCGATCGCCGTGTAGTCATCGAAGGAGATCACTGCCGCGGCCTCGGGAAGCGCCTCGGCGAGCTGCTCGCCGTACCGTTCCGCCATGCACCCGGCGGCCACGACCTTGGCCCCGGAATCGGCGGCGGCGAGCAGCGTGTCGATCGAGTCCTTCTTCGCCGAATCGATGAAGCCACAGGTGTTGACGACGACGACGTCGGGGTCGTCGTCGCCCATCTGCCAGCCGGCAGCCTCAAGCCGCGCGGCGAGCTCCTCCGAGTCGACCTCGTTGCGTGCGCAACCCAGTGTGACCAGCGATACGGTTCGGCGAGAAGACATGATGAATCTACGGTATCGGGATTCGGCCACTACCGTGGACGCGGGCTCCCGGGTCCGAATGTCCGCCGCACGGTCTGGCCGGTCTTGCCCAGAGTTCCGAGGTCCTCGCCATTGACCTCGAAGCGGACCGCACCGGCGTTACCGATGACGATCCGGACCTGGTCACGCGCCTTCCAGGTCGAGGCCTTGCCCCGCGCGATGGTGCCCTGGAAGAGCTGCTTGCCGTCCGCGTCGCGAACGTTGATCCAGGACGATTTCTTCGCGGTGGCCCTGACGACGACGAGGTCGCTCACGGCCTTGACCGGGTTACGCTCGGCCGCCGGCGACGGCCGCACGCTCGGCGCCGCCGGGCTCACCTGTGCCTTGGTCTCATCCGCCGACTCATCCGAACCACCCATGAGCCGCACGATGCCGAAGACCACCACGATCGCGAGCGCGACCCCCATGGCCATCGTCCAGTTGGGCGAACGTCGCTCGCGGATCTCGACCGAGCCGTCCAGCCTGAACACACTCGCCGCACGAACCGGCTCCTCGCTCCCGCCGTGCTGCTCGTCGAACTCGCGACCGATCACTTCAGGGTCGAGGCCGACGGCCTTCGCGATGGCGCGGACATGGCCGCGCATGTAGAAGACCGCTCCGGACGTGGTGGAGAAGTCATCCCGTTCTATCCCATAGATGATCGCCTCGCGGATACGTGTGCGGTGGCTCAACTGGGCCACCGTCAATCCCGCCTGCTGCCGGGCTTCCGACAAAGCCGCGCCAATGCTCATTGGCTTGCGCCCCCTCTCGGCTAGCCGCTCGCCGATGCCTGAGCAGGGATGTAGCCCCTAGTACCGCCTGCTCGGACCTACTCGCATCGACGTTGCGTAGTTGGTCATATTCAAGCAGTAAGCGACTACTCGCAGTGAGGCGGGGTGGCTATTCGCCACGCAAGTCTGCGAGAAGCCCAGGGAGATCATCTGGCTTGACCAGGACCTCGCGCGCCTTGGACCCCTCACTCGGGCCGACGACGTTGCGGCTCTCCAGCAGGTCCATCAACCGGCCCGCCTTGGCGAAGCCGACCCGCAGCTTGCGCTGGAGCATCGAGGTGGAGCCGAACTGGGTCGACACGATCAGCTCGGCCGCCTGGACCAGCAGGTCGAGATCGTCGCCGATCTCCTCGTCGATCTCCCGCTTCGCGGCCGCGGGAGCGGCCACGTCGTCGCGGTACTCGACCTGCATCTGGGCCTTGCAGTGCGCGACGACCTCCGCGATCTCCTTCTCCGACACGAACGCGTTCTGCAGCCGCATCGGCTTGCTGGCGCCCATGGGCAGGAACAGCGCGTCGCCCTGGCCGACCAGTTTCTCGGCGCCCGGCTGGTCGAGGATGACCCGGGAGTCCGCGAGCGACGACGTCGCGAAGGCCAGCCGGGACGGCACGTTGGCCTTGATCAGGCCGGTGACGACGTCGACCGAGGGTCGCTGGGTGGCGATGACCAGGTGAATGCCGGCGGCCCGGGCCAACTGCGTGATGCGGACGATCGAGTCCTCGACGTCGCGCGGGGCGACCATCATCAGGTCGGCCAGCTCGTCGACGATCACCAGCAGGTAGGGATAGGGCTGGTAGACCCGCTCGCTGCCCGGTGGCGGCACCAGCTTGCCCGCCCGGACGGCCTTGTTGAAATCGTCGACATGGCGGAAGCCGCTGGCCGCCAGGTCGTCGTAGCGCCGGTCCATCTCGCCGACGACCCATTCCAGGGCCTCCGCGGCCTTCTTCGGGTTCGTGATGATCGGCGTGATGAGGTGGGGGATGCCCTCGTAGGTGTTGAGCTCGACCCGCTTGGGGTCGACCAGCACCATCCGGACCTCGTCGGGCGTCGAGCGCATGAGGACCGACGTGATCAGACCGTTGATGCAGGTCGACTTGCCGGCGCCGGTGGCGCCCGCGATGAGGATGTGCGGCATCTTGGCCAGGTTGGCCACGATCGTGCGGCCCTCGACGTCTTTGCCCAATCCCACGATCATCGGGTGGTGATCGGCCTGGGCCACCTGCGAGCGCAGAACGTCGCCCAGGGACACGAGGTCCTTGTCGGTGTTGGGAATCTCCACCCCGATCGCCGACTTGCCGGGAATCGGGGACAGAATCCGAACGTCGGCGGATTTGACGGCGTAGGCGATGTTCTTGGTCAGCGCGGTGACCTTCTCGACCTTGACCGCCGGACCCAGCTCGATCTCGTAACGCGTGACCGTGGGACCGCGGGTGAAGCCGATGACCTGCGCGTCGATGGCGAACTGCTCCAGCACGCTGGTCAGCGCGTTCACCACGATGGTGTTGGCCTTGGTCTGCGGTTTGGGCGCGCTGCCGGGCCGCAGCATCGCCGAGTCCGGCAGTGTGTACGGCCCGGCCTGCGGGGAGAGCACGAGCTGCTCGACCTTGCGGGGCGCCGGAGTGGGCAGCGGCGGCTGCGACGGGGACTTCGCCGCCGGCGGCTCGGGCTCCTCGTCCACGAGCCCCGGGACCATCTCCGGCGATTGCCCGGCGTCCGCCTGGTCCTTCTCGGTGATGACCGGAGTGTCATAGGGCGGATCACCCTCACGTGCGGGAGAAGGCTGGGCGCTCTTGCGCGAACGCCGTACGGGCTTCTTGGCGGCGGAGGGCTCGGCCGTCGCCGGGGGCCGCTGGAACAGCATGTGCCGGATCTCGGCCAGCCGTTCGGGGACGCGGTGGACCGGGGTCGCGGTGATCACCAGGACGCCGAACCCGGCCAGCATCAGCAAGAGCGGGATGGTGATGAACGCCGGCAGGATGCTCGACGGCGGGGCCGAGACGATGAAGCCGAGCATGCCGCCCGCGGCCGACACCTTGTCCATCCCATCGCCCGCCCCGCCGGACGGGTACGGCGTGTTGTGCGCCACGTGGACGATCCCGAGGAAGCCCGCGAGCAGCGCCGTCCAGCCGATGATCATGCGGCCGGTCTCGGCGTTCTGGTCGGGGTGCCGCAGGAGCCGCCAGGCGAGCAGGGCCAGCAGGACGGGTACGGACCAGGTCAGCGATCCGACCGTCCCCCGGACCACCGCGTCGACCACCTCCGCGACCCCGCTCTTTGCGTCACGCCAGGTCATCGTGGCGAGGACGATGGAACCGGCGAGCACGGAGAGGCCCAACCCGTCACGCCGGTGCGCCGGATCCAGGTCGCGGGCGCCCTGCCCCAGCGCCCGAACGGCGCCGCCCATGCCGTGCGCGAGCAGCAGCCACAGGCCGATGACCAGCTTGCCGATCATCATGAAGACCCAGCTGATCGGGTCCTGACCGGTCGCGATCGGGCGCTTCGGGGACGACTTCGCAGCGGACCCGCCACGGGTGCGCGAGCCTGCCGGGGCCTTCTTCGCGGAAGCAGCACGGGACCCGGTGCGCGCAGTCGGGCGCTTCCCGGAGCCATTTCCGGACGTACGGGTGGCCATGATGCCGAAGGTACCGGGGAGGCCCACCGATGCCGAGGAGGCTCGCCGAACCGGGTGACAGGCGGCCGGTCAGCCCGCGGCGAGCGCGCTGAGGAGCGGCGAACGCACGGGACCTCGCGGGCGGCGGCGACCACCTCCGGCGCGAAATCCTCGATCGCGTCGCGGTCGACGTCCATCACGAGGGCGGAGATCGAGATTCCGCCGAGGACCCGGCGCCCGCGTCGCGCTGGTCAGCAGGGTGGGACGCGACGAGTTCGGCGAGCGGCTGATCGGCTTCGCCGCCGCGCGGGGGGGTGGACACGCGCTGGATCAGCCGCGGCGACGGATCGACGGGGGCCTACGCGGTCGGCGCCGACCCCTCGGGCGAGCGGGCCTTCGCCTACATGCGGTATGGCAGCGCGGCCTCCAGAATGACCGCCGAGGACGTCGACCGCTCCCCCGCCGCGCGAGCGCGCGTGCTGGTGGTGGGCGGCATCACGGCCGCTCTGTCGGACTCGTGCGCGGATGCCGTACGGCACGCCGCGGAGAGGGCGCACGCGGCCGGTGGGATCGTCGTTTACGACCCGAACTTCCGCTCCCGCCTGACCTCCAGGCAAGCCGCCCGCGCCGTGCTCGACGCGGTCGCCCCTTACACCACGCTGCTGAAGATCTCCTCTCCCGGCGACAGCTCGGCGCTGCTCGGGACAGCCGATCCGGACGAGACGATCAAGATCTGCCGGGACCTGGGGGCCGCCGCGGTCGCGGTCACCCAGGGGCCGGACGGCGTCCTGCTCGATTCCGGCGACGGCGTCCGGATCACCGTCCCCGCCGTCCCGGCCGCGACGGTCGTCGACCAGACGGGGGCGGGCGACAACTTCACCGGCGCGCTCGCCGCCTGGCTCGCCCGCGGCGCGACGCTGCCGACGGCGGTGAGGGCCGGTACGGCTGCCGCCTCCATCTCCCTGGCGGGCCAGGGCGGAACCGGCCGGGTCGCGACCCCTGCCGAGATCGAGGAGCTCCTACGCGCCCACCCCTGTTGAAGGGTCCCCTGCTGAAGAGCCCCTGTAGAGGCGCCTTCAGTCGAGGCCCGGCGGGCAGCATCGGCGCCCGCTGGGTCGTCTCCGGAGGTCGTGACTCGTTTCTCGTGGGTCACGACTCGATCACGCGGCCACCGAGCCAGGCGTGTTCCGGATCAGCAGGGTCCAGCACGGGAAAGTCCGCCGCGTACGCCTCGGCGTCGTCCTGAGGGTGGTATCCGAGCGCCCGGCCCGGCCCGAGGTCGAACCAGCCGCGGGTGTTGGCCGACATGCCCCACACGATGGTGTGGGAGAAGTCCGGCGCGGTGAGGCAGGCGTGCGCCAGCCGTACCATGTCGCCGGGGCTGAGCCAGGTGGACAGCATTCTGGGTGTGCGCGGAGACGACACGCACGAGCCGATCCTGAGCATCGCCACCCGCATGCCGTACCGGTCTGCGTAGTAGCGGCCGAGCGCTTCGCCGTACACCTTGGAAACCCCGTACAGCGAGTCGGGGCGGGCGGGCAGGTCCGGGGCCAGCGGTTGCTCTTGGCGGCGACTGAATCCGACCGCGTGGTTGCTGCTGCTGAAGATGAAACGCTCCACCCCGGCGAGGCGGGCCGCCTCCAGCACGCGGTAGGTGCCCTCGATGTTGGCGGTCAGCGTCTCCCCGAAGGACGCGGACGGCGCCGCGGCCCCGGCGAGGTGGATCACGGCGGTGACCCCGTCCATCGCCGCTTTCAGCACCGCCGGGTCGTTGATGTCGCCGACCACCGACGGGCAGCCCTCGACGGGGACGCGGTCGAGCAGGCGCAGGCGGTGGCCCAGAGCCGGGAGGCCCTGGTGCAGAAAGGTGCCGACGGTGCCCGCGGCGCCGGTGATGAGGACCGTCGCTCGTTCTGTGACTGCCATGATGCGTCCTTCCGCCAGACCCGCCGTCCGGTACGGCCCCGCCCGCCGGTGACGGGAACCCGGGCGAGCTCGTTCGACAACGCGTTCTTGAGTGTGTTGTTTCTTGGGCACGTTTCCGAAACGCGGCGTGAGCCGCCATTGGCCGTCTTCCACTGTGCCCGGATCCACTGTGCCCGGATCCGCTGTGCCCGGATCCGCTTGGGCATCGGTCTGCTTGGGCATCGGTTCGCTTCCCCGCCACGATGTCGCACCATAGCGGGGTTATGGTATGTCACATACCATTTGGAGGACTTCTGACTTTGGCTAGGCTCGGAACGCGACCCGGCGCACCCCAGCCCCGCCATGACGGCCGCCACAGCCGAAAGAGCCGCTGGGTTCGCTTCTATCACGCGGGCCTTCTCCGCCACCCGCGACACGGCCACACCCCGCGCCGCGATCGATTGGAGACACATTCGATGACCGTCCAGCCGAGCGTCGTGAGCTTCGACGCCCGCACCGGCGAGCCGCGGGGCGAGTTTCCCGCCGCCACGTCCGAGCAGGTCGGCGCCGCCTGCCTCGCCGCCCACTCGACGCTGCCCGCTCTGGACGAGGCGGGCCCCTCCGGTCGCGGCGTGCTGCTCACCGCCATGGCCGACGAGCTCGACGTGGCGGGCGACGCGCTGATCGCCGCGGCGGACGCGGAGACCGGGCTCGGCGTGCCCCGGCTCACCGGCGAGCTGGCCCGCACGAGCGGCCAGCTCCGCCTGTTCGCCCAGGTGCTCCGGGAAGGCTCCTATCTCGACGTGCGGATCGACCCCGCCGACCCGGCGGCCGGCCCGCCCAGGCCCGATCTGCGGCGGATGAACGTTCCCATCGGCCTCGCGGCCGTCTACTCCGCTAGCAACTTCCCGCTCGCGTTCGGCGTCGCGGGCGGGGACACCGCGAGCGCGCTGGCCGCCGGGTGCCCGGTGGTGGTCAAGGCCCACCCGCTGCACCCCGAGACCTCCGAACTCGCCCTCGCCGCGCTGCGGGCCGGCGCCCGCAAGGCAGGGCTGCTGGAGGACGTCGTCCATGTCGTGCACGGCATGTCCGCGGGAATCGACCTGATTGAGCACCCGCTGGTGAAGGCTGCCGGGTTCACCGGATCCGTCGCCGGTGGACGGCACCTCCACGACCTGGCCAAGGCCCGCCCCGAGCCCATCCCGTTCTACGGCGAGCTCGGCAGCCTCAACCCGCTGGTGATCACGCCTGGCGCCGCGTCCGCGCGCGGCCGGGAGATCGCCTCCGGGCTGATCGCCTCCGCCACTCTGGGCGCGGGGCAGTTCTGCACCAAGCCCGGGCTGGTCCTGGTGCCCGCCACCGACTCCGGACGGGACCTCATCGAGGCGATGGCCGGGCATCTGGCCGAGGTGGCCCCGCAGGTGCTCCTCAGCGACGGCATCCGGGACGGCTATGCCACCGGCGTCGGCGAGCGGACGGCCCTGCCCGGCGTGACCGTGGCCGCCACCGGAAAGCCGGGGACGAACCGGGAGGCCGTCGCCCGGCTGCTCACCGCGCGCGTCGGCCTGCTCCACGACCGGGAGGCCGGCGAGCTACTGCTGGCGGAGTGTTTCGGCCCGCTGACCGTCGTGCTCACCTATTCCGGCGAGGACGAGCTGCTGGCGGCGCTGACGTCCGCCTCGGGCAACCTGACCGCAGCCCTGCACAGCGAGCCCGGCGAGGAGGACCTGGCCGGGCGCCTGCTGACCACGCTGCGCGACCGCGCGGGACGCCTTGTCTTCAACGGATACCCGACCGGCGTCGCCGTCGGATGGGCCCAGCAGCACGGCGGGCCGTACCCAGCGGCCACCGAGCCGGCGACGACCTCGGTCGGCGCGGCGGCCGTTCTCCGATGGCTACGCCCCGTCGCCTACCAGGATGCGCCTGAGGCGCTGCTGCCGGAGGCGCTTCGTGACGGCAACCCCTGGAAGCTGCCCAGGCGCATCGACGGGGTGCCGCAGCAGCCCTGAGGCGGGATCCCGCACAACCCCGAGACAGGGTGCACAGCCCTGAGGCGAGGTCCGGCACCAGCCCTGAGTCGACGTGCGCAACCCCAAGGCGGAGTGCCCACCGGCCCCAGCCCGATCGACTGGCCGCTGACCGCGTCGACAGTCGATGGCGCGGTGACCGAGCCGGTCGCCGCGCGCAACGCCGACAACGCCCCTCTACGCCGCCAACGACCCCTCCGAGCGCCGACGCCTTCTGGCAGCGCGCCTCAGGCGATCTCGGCGAGCCAGGGGGCGTGCGCCCCGCCGAAGGGGCCCTCGAAACGGGCCACGGCGCCCATCAGCCAGGCCGCGGACCGCTCGGCCTGACTGATCACGTCGTCAGGGTACGCGTAAAGCACCTGGTGCTCGGCGAACTCGTCCTCGTCGTCCAGGTGCAGCCGCCCGTCCCGGAAGCGCAGCACGTCGAGGTCGAGATCGACCATCGTGACCTCACCGTCGCGCCACTCCGGGATGGTCGTGACATCGCAGTAGAGCTCGGTGCCGTGCGGATGGGCGTTGAACGACGCCGTCCACCACGCGTCCCGGGGGAAGAGGATGACGAACGGCAGCTCCCAGGTCACAAGCGGCTCATGCCCCCTGCGCCCGCTCGTCCCCGCCGGGCAGCCCACCCATACCCCGTGCTCGTCCTCGCCGAGCAGCCGCGCCTGATGGTTCCAGTGCAGCGCCCCGCCGTACTTTCTGTAGACAACCCTCACCTCAGCCACGGGCCGGACGCTATGTGACGTCGATCCTCGAACACAACAGGAATTCCCGTAGTAAGGGACAATCCACGGCATGTGGTTCGGCATTCTCGGCCCCACAGAGGCGCGGATCGGCGGCGGGCGTGAGGTCGCCGTGGGTGCCACGGCTGCGCGCGCTGCTCGGACTGCTGCTGCTCGGCGCGGGGCGGGTCGTCTCCGACGAGCGGCTGATCGACGGCCTCTACGGCGCCGACCCGCCCGCGGGCGCCACCAACGCCCTCCAGGCCCAGGTCTCCCGCCTCCGGCAGCAGCTCGGCGATCTGGTGGTCCGGCACCCGGCCGGATACCGGCTCGCCGTCGATCCGGACGCCGTGGACGCGCACCGGTTCGAGCGGCTCGTGGCCGAGGGCCGTGACGCCACGGCTTCTGGCGATCAGCGGCGGGCCGCCGCACTTCTCGCCGACGCTCTGCGCCTGTGGCGGGGACCGGCGCTGGCCGACGTGACGGAGGCCCCGTTCGCCCCCGCGCAGGCGGCCCGCCTGGAGGAGCTGCGCCTCAGTGCCGCCGAGGATCTCGCCGAGGCGCGCCTCGCGCTCGGCGAGCATCGTGACCTGGTCGCCGGGTTGCAGGAGCGGGTGAGGTCCCATCCGCTGCGCGAACGATCGCGTGGCCAGCTCATGCGCGCTCTGTACGCCTGCGGCAGGCGGGCCGAGGCGCTCGCCGCGTTCGAGGACGCACGGCAGCGGCTCGCCGAGGAGCTGGGCACCGATCCGTCCGCGGAGCTGTCCGCGATCCACCTGGCCGTGCTCCGGGCCGATCCGGCCCTCTCGGCCGCTCCTCCCTCGCGGCGGTCCCTGCCCGCCCAGCTCACCCGGCTTGTGGGCCGGGGCGACGAGCTGGCGCGGATCGGCGCGCTGCTCGGCGTCGGCCGCCTGGTCACTCTTACGGGTCCAGATGGTGGGCGATCGCTACCGGATGCTGGAGACGATTCGCGCGTTCTGCGCCGAGCGTCTCGAAGAGGCCGGCGAGGATGAGCGGATGCGCCGGGCCCACGTGGCGTACTTCCTGGAGTTGGCCGAGACGGCCGACCCCCGTCTGCGCCGCGCCGAGCAGCTGGACTGGCTGCGGCGGCTGGACGGCGACCACGACAACCTGCACGCCGCGTTGCACCGCGCGACCGAAGCCGGCGACGTGGCCACGGCTCTTCGGCTCCTCTCGGCCCTGACGTGCTACTGGTGGCTGCGCGGCCTGCGCAGCGAGAGCGCCTCGCTGGCCCGCGAACTCCTCGCGAAGATCGGCCTCGAACCGCCGGACGGCCTCACCGAGGAATACGCTCTGTGCGTCCTGACCATCGCGTCGGCAGGTGACCTCCCGGTGACGGCGCGCGTCGCCGAAGGCCTAGCCGGGGTCGCCATGCTGGAGGGAGACGGTGAAAGGGCGGCTCTGCTGCTCGGCGTGGGCGCGGCCCTGCGCGGCTCCGCCCTCGCCGAAGACCCCGACGTCGCCCGGATCACCACACGGGCACGGGCCAGGATCGGCGACGCCGCGTACGACAGCGCGTACACGCGGGGCAGGACCGTCACCCGGGAGCGCATGCTCACCATCGCCGACGCGTCGCAGTCCGCGCTGACCGTCATCGACGAACACCTGTCAGCACTCGGTCGCTAGTTCGTCAGCGCCGTCGCCGACGCTGCGTCCATGACGAATTCCCGCATAAGTGACGGCGAGATCGGCCGGTTCGCACGGTGGGGCACGCTCACCATCGCGTGCCTGGCCATGCTGCTACTCGCCATCGATCTGACCGTGCTGCATCTCGCCGTGCCCAAGCTGGTCGAGGATCTGAACCCGTCGGCCACCCAGCTGCTCTGGATCGCCGACATCTACGGCTTCGCGCTGGCCGGGCTGCTGGTGACCATGGGCAACCTGGGCGACCGGATCGGCCGCAAGCGGCTCCTGCTGATCGGCGCGGTCGCGTTCGGCGCGGCCTCGCTGATGACCGCCTACGCCCCCAACCCGAGTTGCTCATCACGGCCCGAGCGGTGCTGGGTGTCGCGGGCGCCACGATCATGCCTTCGACGCTGTCGCTCATCCGGAACGTCTTCACCGATCCCAAGGAGCGGACCACCGCCGTCGGCATCTGGAGCAGCATCTCGGCCGTGGGCTTCGCCCTCGGCCCCATCATCGGCGGCGCGCTGCTCGACGGCTTCTGGTGGGGGTCGGTCTTCCTGATCAACCTCCCGGTGGTGGTGCTGATCTTCGTCGGCGGCCTCGTCGTGCTACCCGAGTCGCGCAACCCCCACCCGGGCCGGATCGACCTGGTCAGCGTCCCGCTCTCCGTCGTCGGCGTGCTGGCGCTGATCTACGCCCTGAAGGAGGCCGCGCACGATGGGGTCGGCCAGGCATCCGTCATCGGCACGGCCGTCGTCGGCGCCGTGACCCTGACCGCGTTCGTCTGGAGGCAGACGCGGCTTGCAGAGCCCCTCATCGACGTGCGCCTCTTCCGGCGCCGCGCCTTCTCCGCGTCGGTCGGCGCCGAGCTCGTCGCCGTGTTCGCCATGCTCGCCATGTCGCTGGTCTTCGCCCAGTACTTCCAGCTCGTCGTGGGCTGGTCGCCGCTGGTCGCGGGTCTCGCGGGGATGCCGGGCGGCCTGGCGGGAGGCGTCGGCGGAGCGCTCGCGGGAACGCTGGTCCACAAGTGGGGCCGAGCCCAGGTCGTCGCGGCGGGCCTGGCCCTTACCGCGATCGGGTTCGCCCTGTTCAGCCGGATCGGAGTGGACGTCAGCTACCCCTACCTCCTGGTCGCAATGATCATTCAGGGTGTCGGGATGGGGTTCACCTTCGCCGTCACCAACGACACCCTCCTCGCCACGGCGCCGAAGGAGCGGGCGGGCGCGACGGGGGCGATTTCCGAGACCGCGCACGAAATGGGCGGCGCGCTGGGGATCGCGGTGCTCGGCAGCGTGCTGAACAGCACGTACCGAAACGAGCTCCAACTGCCCGCCGGACTGCCCGCCGGGGCCGAGAACGAGATCCGGGACACGCTCGGCGGCGCGTTGCACACCGCCGCCACGCTGCCCGGAGACCTCGGGGGAGCCGTGGCCGGAGCCGCCAGGCAGGCGTTCGTGGACGGCCTCCAGGTGACCGTGCTGACCGGCGCGGGCATTCTCCTCGCCCTCGCGGTCACGATCCTGTACGCGCTCCGGGGCGTCCCCAAGGTGATCCCCGAGCACGATGAGCATGTCGATGGTCCCGTGACCACGCCGGTCGGATGACGCCGCATGCGGGTGATCCGGTGGGGACTCGTTCCCACCGGATCACCCGTGCGAGCTCAGACCTCGATCACCACAGGGATGATCATCGGGCGACGGCGGTAGGTGTCGCTGACCCAACGACCGACGGTGCGGCGGACCACGCGGCGGATCTGTTGCACGTCCGCGATGCCGTCGGCGGCGGTCTCCTGGAGCGCGCGCTCGATCTGCGGCACGACCCCGTCGAGCACCGCCGGGTCGATGCCGGAGCCTCGGGCGGTGATCTCCGGGCCTCCGGTGAGCTTGCCGGTGGTCGAATCCACCACCACGACGACGGAGATGAAGCCCTCGTCGCCGAGAATGCGCCGATCCTTGAGCGCCACGTCGGTGATGTCGCCGACCGAGGTGCCGTCCACGAAGACGTAACCACACGGAACAGCGCCCACGACCTTCGCCTGGCCGTCGATCAGGTCCACCACGACGCCGTCCTCGGCGATGACGATGTTCTCGTCGGGGACGCCCGTGAGCCGGGCGAGCTTCGCGTGCGCCCGCAGATGCCGCCACTCGCCGTGGACCGGCATGAAGTTGGACGGCTTGGTCAGGTTGAGCACGTAGAGCAGCTCACCGGCCGCCGCGTGGCCGGACACGTGCACGCGCGCGTTGCCCTTGTGGACGACCTTCGCGCCCCACCGGTTGAGGCCGTTGATGACCTTGTTGACCGCGGTCTCGTTTCCCGGCACCAGCGAGGACGCCAGCAGGACCGTGTCCCCCACCGCGATGCGGATCGGGTGGTCGCGGTTGGCCATCCTGGACAGCGCGGCCATCGGCTCGCCCTGGGACCCGGTGCAGATGAGCACGACGTCCTCCGGTGGCCACTCCTCTATCTCGCGGGAGTCGACCAGCAGGCCAGGTGGCACCTTCAGGTAGCCGAGATCGCGGGCGACGCCCATGTTGCGGACCATGGACCGCCCGATCAGCGCCACCTTGCGGCCGTGCTTGGCCGCGGAGTCGATCACCTGCTGGACCCGGTGGACGTGCGAGGCGAAGCTGGCCACGATGATCCGCTTCTCGGCGACGCGGATCACCTCGTCGATGACCGGAGCGATGTCCCGCTCGCTGGTCACGAACCCCGGCACCTCGGAGTTGGTCGAATCCGACATCAGCAGGTCGACGCCCTCGGACCCGAGGCGCGCGAATCCGCCCAGGTCGGTCAGCCGCCCGTCCATCGGCAGCTGGTCCATCTTGAAGTCGCCGGTGTGCAGCACGATGCCCGCGGGAGTCCGCAGGGCGACCGCGAGCGCGTCCGGGATCGAATGGTTGACCGCGAGGAACTCGCACTCGAAGGGGCCGAACGCGCGCCGCTCCCCCTCGACGACCTCGACCTTGACCGGCTGGATCCGGTGCTCGGTGAGCTTACTCTCGATCAGCGCCAGCGTGAGCCGCGAGCCGACGAGCGGGATGTCACGGCGCTCACGCAGCAGGTACGGCACGGCGCCGATGTGGTCCTCGTGCGCGTGTGTCAGCACGACCGCCTCGACGTCGTCCAGGCGATCCCGGATGTAGTCGAAGTCGGGCAGGATCAGATCGACCCCTGGCTGGTCCGGCTCCGGGAACAGGACGCCGCAGTCGACGATCAGCAGCCGACGGTTGAACTCGAAGACCGCCATGTTCCGGCCGATCTCCCCGAGACCGCCGAGCGCGACGACGCGCAGGCCGTTCTCCGGCAGTGGCGGCGGTGGGCCGAGCTCGGGATGCGGGTGACTCATGCACGCTCCTGACCGCTGCGCCTGTACGCGTGCTCGCTCACGTGCTCACTCACGCGCGGCGGGAAGCCGGCGGAGTCCGCACGTACGTGCTCACGCACGGTCGGCGTACGGTGTTTGTCGATTCTCTTGGTCATTCGTCTCCATGTATGTGGTAACTAACTTTCCGCAAGCTTCAATCCAGCCGCGATGAGGTCTACGCGAAGCAGCCCGATCTGCTCCTCCGTGGCGTCGATCAGCGGAAGCCGGACGTAACCGGCGTCCTGCCCGATCAGCTTCAGCGCCGCCTTCACCATGATCGCCCCCTGGGTCCGCGTCATGACGCCCGCCACCACTGGCAGCACCTGCCGGTGGACCTTGAGGGCGCCCGCCACGTCACCGGAGCGATACAGCTCGATCATCGAGGCCAGCTCCGCGCCGACCACGTGGCCCACGACGCTGACGCACCCGACGGCTCCGACCGACAGCCACGGCAGGTTGAGCATGTCATCACCGGAGTAGAACGCCAGGTCGGTGGCGAGCATGACCTGGGAGCCGGCGAAGAGGTCGGCCTTCGCATCCTTGACGGCGACGATCCTCGGGTGCTGCGCGAGCCGGATCAGCGTCTCGGTCTGGATGGGCACGCCGCTGCGGCCGGGGATGTCATAGAGCATCGACGGGAGACCGGTCGCGTCGGCGACTGCCGTGAAATGACGATACAGGCCTTCTTGGGGTGGCTTGTTGTAATAAGGGGTCACCACCAAGAGGGCGTCGGCGCCCGCTCGCTCCGCCGCGCGGGCCAACTCCACACTGTGGTGCGTGTCGTTGCTGCCGGCCCCGGCGATGACGACGGCCCGGTCTCCCACGGCCTCGATGACCGCACGAAGGATCCGGTCCTTCTCCTCGTCCGTGGTGGTGGGGGACTCCCCTGTGGTGCCACTGACGACAAGGCCGTCATTGCGCTGTTCGTCTACAAGATAAGCGGCGAGCCGCTGGACACCCTCGTAGTCGACCGCGCCGTCCGATTTGAACGGCGTGACCATCGCGGTCAGCATGCGGCCGAAGGGGGCGTCGGAGGTTCCAGTTGGCGATGCCATAGACCGAACGGTACCGGGATCCGGGGAACCGGTGGACCTCGCCACCCCGTTATGCCCATGTCACGGGCACTCGGCCCGACTTCGGAAAAAGTGAAGAAGCCGCTGATATGTGCTCGGGGGTACACACATCAGCGGCCTCTACCCAAGGAATCGCCGTTTCTTACGCCCGCGTTACAAGCTCATGGTGAAAATTTTCCAGCCCGAAAGAGAGCGACATAATCGCAGGTCAGCGGGCCTGGCCTAGCAGGATCCCGCGCCAGAGGCTCTCGGCCCTGGCCGTGATGAGCCGTTCGCTCTCATGCGTGACGGGTCCGTTGGGGCCGCGGACCGTGCGCCGGACGAACAGCAGCCCGCCCGAGCAACACAGCTCATAGATCGTCGCCTTGCAGTCGCACGTGTGCTCACGAACCCGGATCCGGTCGCTCCGAGGCACTGGCGCGTACCACCTGACCTTCTCATGGCCCGCCTGCACCGCGGCGACATGCATCCCGTGGTAGGGCGCCGGCAGGTCCGGCCCTAAAGTTGGAGTCACAAACCATCTCCATCACTCTGGGTTGCTCATCGAATACGCCAAGATTGGGAAACCCTTCACACCCACGGGATGGATGGATGGCCAACTCCGATCCGGTATACCTGCGCGTCGTCGAGGATCTCCGCCGTCAGATCACGGACGGCAGCCTCCCCCCAGGCGCCCCTATCCCCTCTCGGCACCAGATCACCAGGCGGTACGGCGTCGGCGAGACGGCCGCCCGGCACGCTCTGCGCGTGCTCGCCCAGGAAGGCCTGGTCGTGGGCAGAGTCGGCTCGGGACATCGGGTCCGCGAACGACCCACCCTGCTCCCGCTGCACCGGTCTCGGGTCCATGACCATCCCTCGCCGTTCGCGGCGGACATGCAGGCCCAGGGCCGCCGCGCGACCTGGGAGTGGCACAGCGAGTCCGCCGAGGCCAGCCCCGACATCGCCACCCGCCTGCGCCTGTCCAGGTCGGCGCTGGTGACCCGCACCCGCTACGTGTTCCGCGGCGACGGCAAACCGGTGCAGCTGGCGACCGCCTATGAGCCGGCCGAGCTCGGCGAGGGCCCGCCCGCCCTCACCGAGGGCACGCAGATCACAGAGGTGGTCGAAAGCGTCTACAGCCGCGTGCCCCAGCCTGCGGAAAGTGACGTCCTCGATCTGCCGGCCGGGGTGCACGTCCTGCACATCGAGCGCACCCACTGGGCCGGTGAGCGCCCGATCGAGACCAGCGACATCGTCATCCCCTGCGACCAGTTCCGCCTGGTCTACAGCATCTCCGCACACTCCTGAGGCGTACGCCCGGGAAGGCCCGCGCAGGCCCTGCACGCACGCCTGCCAAAGCCCGCTTGGGCCTGGAGCACGCGCCTTCGAATCCCCTCGTGGACCTGAGGCGCGTGCTCGCGGCCCTTGGCACGCTCCAACGACTGAACGTCGGTGCCCGCTGATACAACGGTCGCGGATCCCCGAGCCGGAGGTGCCGATGCGCGTCAAGGACATGCCCGTGACCGACCAGCCGAGGGAGCGTCTCCTCGCCTCCGGGGCCACCGCGCTCGCGGACCGGGAGCTGCTCGCCCTGCTGCTCGGCTCGGGCAGCAGGGGTGCGAACGCCGTCGAGCTGGCCTCACGGCTCATCGCCCACTGCGGCGACCTCGGCGAGCTGTCCCGCGCCGAGGCCCACCGCCTGCTCGCCGTACCCGGCGTCGGCCCGGCCAAGGCGGCCCGCGTGGCCGCGGCCTTCCATCTCGTACGGCGAGCGCAGGCTGAGCCGGAACGGACCCGCATCACCTGCTCGAGCGATCTGGCCGCCGCCGCGGCGCCCCTGCTGCACGGGCACCCCAAGGAGCGACTGGTCGTCGTGGTCTGCGACCCGAGAGGCGCCGTCATCCGGCGAGCCGTCGTCAGCGAGGGCGGCAGCGACCACACCTCGGCACCTGTTCGCGACATCATCACCACCGTCCTCAGCTCCGGCGGGGCCGCCTTCGGCCTCGCCCACAACCACCCCAGCGGCTCGCTGGAGCCCAGCCCCGATGACCTCGCGGTCACCGCCCGCCTCCACACCGCCGCCGACACCGTCGGCCTCCGTTTCCTCGACCACGTGATCGTCACCGACACCGCCTGGCGCCGGATCCCCAGCCAGCCCCCCAAGGCAGAGCGCGGCATCCAGGGAGAGTGAGCAACGCGCTGTTCCACTGCGCCACCGCAGCTCCCTTGGGGAACACGACGAGACGAGATAGCTAATGCTTCACTGCATTAACTATAAGTCATCTCGTCTCGCTAAGTCATGTCAGTTGTATCTACCCGGGCTATCAGGTGTCTGCTTTGTATGGGCATGTACCTATTGGTCTATGGTGCGACTGTGCTAGACCGAGACGGACCAGTACCGATTTACAAGCAGATCGCCGATGACCTCCGCAATCGCATCAAGAGGGGCGAACTGGCAGAAGGCGACCCAATTCCGAGTGAGGCGCAGCTCGAAGCCGACTATGGGATCGCCCGGACAACCGCACGCCGCGTCAGCCGTGAACTCCGGGAACAGAGCCTCGTCTACACGGTTCAGGGCGAAGGGACATTCGTGGGCGAGCCCGGGACTCCGCGCGCTCCCCGCAAGATCCCCGTCTATCAGGAGATCGCCAGCGAGATCGCAGACCGCATTCGGCGTGGCGAGTTCCCGCCAAATCGGCCGATACCGAGCGAGAAGACCCTCATGCAGCAGTACGACAGATCCAAGGTCACCATTCGGCAAGCCGTCGCCTGCCTGCGCGCCGCCGGCTGGGTGTTCACAGTGGCCCATCGTGGCACTTATGTGTCCCCTCGCGAGAAGTGGCCGAAACGCGAGGTTTAGGGCGGTTTGCGCAAGGCGATCTTGTAGCGTGGGGCTCTGGTCAATGTCGAGTCAAGGAGCCGCCGATGCAGGAGTCGAGGGAGCCCTCGATCAAAGCCCGCCTCATCGCTTTGGGCGTCGGGCTGGCGCTGGTCGTGTCACTCGGGTCGATGTTCGGCACCTGGACGTATGAAACGATCTCGATCTATCAGGCTCGGGAGAGCGTCTCGAGTGAGCTGGTTCGCGCCGCCGCGGTCGTCGAAGACGAGTGGTATTTCCCAGCGTCCGATTTCAAGGGCGGTGAGGGCGGCGGCGGCGGTTCCGCTGGTAACGGAGCGACGTTTCGGGTCACCGGTCAGGACGCGTCGCAGACATTCGACCCTCTCCCCCATGAAGTGCCCCCACTTGAACGTGGAGACACGGTCGACGTCAGGGTCTGGCACGGCAAGATCGTCGAGATCGAGTCGACGTGGGCCTTTTCCGGTTGGCTCGACGGCAGGCGCATCATGGCCGTTTTGGGGCTCTACCCCTTCCTGCTGGCCGGTTCCCTGACCGTCGCGACCCAGCTCGTCATGCTGGCCGTCCGGCGCATGGGAACCGCTCGGGTCCTTCCCGGCTACCAGCGAGGAACGACTGTCCGAAGCGTCGTCTGGGCCACCGTCACCGGCTATGGCCTCATCTGGGCCTGGACTGCGGTCATCGTCCTGCGCAAGGACGACGATGTCCTGTTCCGGTATCCACCGGTGTTGTTCGGTGTCGCGCTGGGCGTCGGAGTGCTCGTGCTCGTCAGGCGAATCCGCAAGCTCAGGCGGCCGCCGATCACGGCCGCCGCCGCATGAGTCCGCACTGCGGCTTGGGTCCGGCCCTGTGCCGCGCGTCGCCGCCTTCGCCGGCCCGCACAGGGAAGCTCTCCTCCTGGGCGAGGCGCGCCCGCGTGCCGGGGGCGCCGGACGTACCACCTCGTTAGCGTTACTGAAATAGGGCTTAAGGAATTCTCGATTGCCATTTAGGTCTGGTTAACCAATCATCGATGGCATGAACGAGAACGAGCAGTGGCGGGTACAGTTCGACGCCGAGGTGACCTTTCTCAACGGCGGGGACCTGCAGGCCCACGGCTTCCGGTTGGACATCCCCGGGTCACAGATCAGCGACGGCGAGCTCGGCGAGCTGCTCGTCCGCCACCTCGGCCTGCTCATGGTCGACAAGGTGGTGATCAGCGGCAAGCAACTGCTGCGTGAGCCGCACAAGGGCTCCCGGGGAACCGCGGGTGCCGAGCGCTCGCCCGGCGGGCGCAGGGCGGTCGAGCTCAGCCACGTGATCCGGCACGGCATGGTCACCTACCCCGGCCTGCCCGCCCCCGAGATCAGCGACCACATCTCCCGGCAGGCATCGCGGGAGCACTACGCGCCCGGCACCGAGTTCAACATCGGCCGGATCTCCATGGTCGCCAACACCGGCACGTACCTCGACAGCCCCTTCCACCGGTTCGGCGACGGAGCCGACCTGGCGGGCGTGCCGCTGTCCCGGCTCACCGACCTGGACGGCGTCGTGGTCCGGGTCACGGGCGGCCAAGGACGCGCGATCGACCAGGCCGCGCTGCTGCCGTACGACGTCACGGACCGGGCCGTGCTGATCCACACGGGGTGGGACCGGCACTGGGGCACCGAGCGGTACGGCACCGGCCACCCTTACCTGACCGCGGACGCCGCGGCCTGGCTCGTCCAGCAGCGGGCGGCCCTGGTGGGCATCGACTCCCTGAACATCGACGACACCGACGACGGGAAACGGCCCGCCCACACCACGCTGCTGGCCGCCGGCATCCCGATCGTGGAGCATCTGCGGGGCCTGGATCAGCTGCCTCCGTACGGCTTCCGCTTCCACGCCGCCCCGCCGTCCGTCGAGGGCATGGGCACTTTCCCGGTGCGGGCGTACGCGCTGCTGGACGACTGACCCACAGGCGCTGACGCGGAGGGCCGTACAGGGTCAGAAGACGGGGATGATGTCCTCGGGGTCGATGATGTCGACCTCCACGCCGTCGATGTCGAGCTCGGGGATGGCGGGGAACTCGATGCCCCAGCGTTCGACGATCGCGCGGATCCGGGCCATGGCGAGCCGCCAGTTCTCGGCCTGCTCCTCGTAGGACAGCACCCCGAGTCCGCCGTCGCGGGCGTGATCCATCAGCACCCGGTGGTTGTGCATGAAGTACGGCGGGAGCTCCCAGAAGCCCTCCGGGGGCTCCCAGAGGATCATCGACAGGAACACGAATCCGGCGCGGAGCTGCCGGGTGATCAGGCCGCGAACGTCGTCGGTGAGGCCGGGCCACTCGTTCTCCAGGATCGTCATGCAGATCTGCAGGTGCCTGGACTCGTCGCGGCCGATCTTCTGGAACATCTCGCCGAAGACGGGATGCCCGGTGCCCGAGGACATGCCGCGAAACAGCGTCGAGGCGGCCATCTCCCCCATCATGAACGAGGTGAACAGGACGGGCAGGGTGTACTTGCCGACCGCCCTGCTGTACCCCGTCCAGTAGCGGCCGCCGTTGTGGTAGAGCCAGGCGATGTTGTTGTGCGCGGCCCGCTCCAGGTCCGTCGACGGCCGCCAGTCCAGGGGCCCTCCCGGCCACAGCCGGGCGATCGTACGCTGGCAGCACTCCTCGTGGTTCATCTCGTCCCTGGTGATCGAGAAGAAGCACTTGCGGACCGGATCCTCCTCGTGCTTCTCGAACGCCTGGATCGTCGCCCGGGCGAAGACCGCGGGACCCGAGGCGTCGAAGTTGGCCAGCACGGAGAACCAGTACATGATTCCCAGGCGTTGCTCCGGTGTGAAATCCTCGGGGTCGAGCGAGTCCCAGGGCAGGTCGGCCGGGTTCCACACGGTCCGCTTGGACTTCTCGTAGATCGCCGCGAGCTTGGCGGTCTCGACCCGCCATTCCATCGGATAGATGTTGGGCTGGGGGATCTCCGGCGCGGGCCAGAAACCGCCTTCCGGAATCGTGACGTCCGCCATCGCTTCACTCCCGACCGGTTGCCAGCCCTGCCCCTCGCCCGCACGGCTCGGAGTCAGGTCACGCCGATTGCACCCACCGGATCGCCTCACATGACGCCTTTCACCCCATCCTGCGAGCGGGCGTCACATCTTTCAAGCCCGTGAGCGCCGAGTCACCTTTCAAGTCCGAGAGCGTTGGGTCACCGCGACACACACGAGTACGGCTCCGGCCGCCACGATGGTCTCCGCGCCGAACCTCTCCGCCAGCAGCAGCCAGGCCCACACCAGCGTGAGCAGCGGCTGGGTGAGCTGGGTCTGCCCGGCGCGGGCGATGCCGCCCAGGGCGAGCCCGGCATACCAGGGGATGAAGCCGAGGAACATCGAGATCAGGCCCGCGTACGCGAGTCCCGCCAGCGATACCACCGTCGGTTGGGGGTCGGTGGTCAGCAGTAGCGCGGCCGTCACCGGGACCGTGACGGGCGCCGCGACGACCAGCGCGTAGGAGACGACCTGCCAGCCGGGCGTCTCGCGGGCCAGCCGCCCGCCCTCGGTGTAGCCGATCGCGGCCGACACCAGCGCGAGGACGAGGAGCAGGTCCGCGCCCGCGAAGTGCCCTCCGCCCCGGGTGAGGGTGAACGCCGTGATGGACAGCCCACCCAGGCCGCAGGCGACCCAGAACAGCGGCTTCGGCCTCTCGCCCGCTCGCAACACGGCCCAGGCGGCGGTCGCGGCCGGAAGAAGACCGATGACGACCCCCGAGTGGGCGGCGCTGGCCCCCGCGTGCAGGGCCAGGCCGCTGAACAGCGGGAATCCGAACACGATGCCGAGCACGATCACGACGTATGACCGGAGATGCGCCTTCGGCGGCAGCAACGGGACCCGGGCGACCAGGAGAAAGACGACGGCGGCCGACGCGGCGATGACCGCTCGTCCCACCGCCACGAGGTAAGGGTCGAGACCCCGCATCGCGAAAATCGCGGCCGGAAACGACCCCGAGAACGCCAGAACTCCGATCCCCGCCATGACGGTTCCCCGCCGCGCCCTCGACCATCGTGTCCCCGGCCAGCGGGCGGCCGGAGATTGCGCCACCGGGGAATCAGCCGCCGGGGAATCAGCACGGGAGACGCCTCCCGCCCGCGTCAACGGCGGTGGTGATACCTCCGGTCCACGCGCGCCCACAGTCGTCGCGACCCCGCTGCCGACGGGTACGGCGTCCTGCTCCCCGGCGATCAACGCGCCTGGCGCTCCGGCGGTCGCCGGAGCGGAATCCTCCGAGACCGGCCCACCCGCACCGGACAGCGGATGCGTCACCGGTTCGCCTCGCCCTGGTCCGCCGAGCGCTGACGGGCGCGACGCTCCTTCGCCTGGAACGCGAGACGGGCCAGGTAGGCGCTGCTCGGTGGCTCGTCGTTCGCGGTGCCGTCCGGGGTGCCGTCAGCCTGCGGGCCCGGGTCGGCGGAGGTCTCACCATCGACCGCTATCTCCGAGGGGAGAGTAGCGCTATTCCTATCTCTCATAAATAACGATAGCAGTATCGCCCAGATTGCCGCGAGCCTCCCCCTACCGCCGGTATGGCCGGCCGCCGCTCGCGGTCTCGCCGTACACGGCATCGTCGGGAGTGAGCGTCGGCCAGGTGATCCCGTGCGCCTCGCCGGGAGGCAACCATCGCAGCAGCCCGCTCAGGCCGGCGTCGGCGAACGCTGCGGCCGCCTCCTCGGGCTTCTCGGCGAAGTGCGCCCAGGAGTCGTAGTGGATCGGGACCACGCTGCGGGCTCCGAGGGAGCGGGCGAGCGCCACCGCCTCCTCGCCGTTCATCGAGAACCGGGCGTCGCCACCCGCCTCGAAGTGGGCGTCTCCGAGATGGAGGAAGGCGGTGCCGATCCGGAAACGTCGGCCGATCTCGTCGAGGGCGTCGTGGTAGACGGTGTCGCCGGAGATGTAGAGGGCGGTCTCGGCGCCGGGAGCCTCCACCACGAACCCGATCGTGTCTCCGATGATCGGCTCGAATCCCTCCGGACCGTGCCGGGCGGGAGTGGCCGTGATCTTCAGCCGGGTCGTGCCGAGTTCTATGTCGTGGCTGTCCCATGGCGCGAGGCCGACCGCGTTTCCACCGAGCCGGGCCGCCCCGGAGACTGTGGTGATCACTGTGGTGGCGGTGTCGAGCAGGGCCCGGCCGGTGGTGTCGAGATTGTCGGGATGCTCGCATCGATTGACGACCTACCACTCGCATGTCCACAATGACGGAACTCTGTCAGTTTCGGCCATCCATGCCCGACGTGCCGGGTAGCGCTATTCTTAACTTCCATGAACGACGATAGCAGTATCGCCCGGCTGGCCTCGATCCTCCGTACCACGGCGGCACGGTCCCAGCCTGGCGATCGGCTGCCGTCCAGCCGCGAGCTCGTACGTGAGCACGGTGTCAGCCCGGTGACCGTATCCCGGGCCATCGCCCAGCTCGCGGCAGAGGGGCGGGTGATCACGCGACCGGGCACCGGAGCGTTCGTGGCGCCTGCCAGAACGCCCCTCGCCGAGACCGCGGATCTCTCCTGGCAAACGGTCGCCCTCGGTGATCGGGTGGTGGACGACTCCGACATCGGGTGCCTCCTCGCCGAACCGGCCGAGGACGTCATCTCACTGTCCCACGGCTATCTCCACCCGGGACTGCGGCCGACGAAAGCACTGTCGGCCGCGGCGGCGAGAGCCGTACGGAGACCGGACTCCTGGGCGAAACCACCCCTGAGCGGCATCTCGGAGCTCAGGAGGTGGTTCGCGAGCGAGGCGGGCGGCACGGTGTCGCCCAATGAGGTCCTCGTGGTCAGCGGTGGCCAATCAGCGATCACGCACGCGTTCCGGGCGCTCGCCGCCCCCGGCTCCCCGGTTCTCGTGGAGAGCCCCACCTATCCGGGAGCTCTGGCCGCGGCGAAGGCGGCCGGGCTGCGGGCCGTACCAGTGCCGATGGACCGTGACGGCGTGTTGCCCGACATGCTCGTCGAAGCCTTCTCCGTGACCGGCGCGCGGGTCTTTTTCAGCCAGCCAAATGTGCACAACCCGACCGGAGCCACCCTCACTCACGAACGGCGAGAGCAGGTGCTCGCGGTCGCGAGGGCCGCCGGAGCGTTCGTGATCGAGGATGACTACGCCAGATACTTCGTGCGCGGCCCCGTGCCGCCGCCCATGGTCGTCATGGACGCCCAGGGCACGGTCGTCCACATCCTGTCGCTGAGCAAGATCTCAGCTCCGAGCCTGCGGGTGGCCGGGCTGATCGCGCGAGGTCCCGCGGCGCATCGGCTGCGCGCCAGCCAGGTGGTCGAATCGTTCTTCGTGGCCAGGCCGCTGCAGGAGACCGCGGTGGAGTTCGTCACATCGCCCGGCTGGCGGCGCCACATCGCGACAGTTCAGCAGGCGGTCATCGCCCGGCAGGAGAGGCTCCTGGCGGGCCTTGCCCGGCACGCGCCGAACGTTGACGTCCACCTGGTTCCCCGTGGGGGGATGCATGTGTGGCTCCGCCTGCCGCAGGCCATGGACGAGGAGGCGGTCGTGGAGAGGGCCCAGCGAATGGGCGTGCTGGTGACTCTGGGCCGGATCTACTATTCGTCCGAACCGCCGGGACCGCGCATGCGCGTGACCCACACGGCCACGGCCGACCTCGCCGAACTCGATGAGGCCGTGCGCCGCCTGGGCGCCGCCCTCCAGGACCAGGCCGGCTGACCGTTCGTCGCTCCCAGCCAAGCCTTGGCCGTCGTCACTCCCAGCCAGGCCCCCTCCCGGAATCCCCCAGCCGGTGCCCGGGGCCGGCTCAGCGTTGACCGTGACATCGCACGGCACCGAGCAGCGTCATCTCTTCCCACCATGCACGCTCTGAGCCTCACGTGCGTCCTCAGCGGCCGGGCGAACGTACCGGCGCTCGCGCCGCTTCTTCTGCTCGAAGGCCAGATAGGCCAGATAGCTCACGTTCATGACTCCTCCTCGATGCCCGGACACGGAATGCCCGACACCACTAAAAGCATTACACAGGTGTCGATTATTCCACAACCCCCAACTGGACTACAGTGGTGACAAGAGGTGATCACGCATGACGACTTCGGCGGAGGTGCTCCGCGACTTCGTGAATACCTATGACGTCGAGGACGACGCGGACGAGCTGGCCTCCCCGGCCGAGCTCACCGTGTGGCTGCGCGAACGCGGGCTGATCGAGCCCGGCGACCGCGCGGTGGACCGGGACCTCGCCGTCGCCGCCCGCCTGCGCGAAGGCCTGCGCATCGCGCTGCGCCACAACCACGACGCCGTGCCGTACGAGATCCCGGAGGAGCTGGACTCGGCGCTGGCCGCGCTCCCGCTTCGCGTGGCGCTCGCCGCGGGCGTGCCCACCCTGGAGCCGACGGTGTCCGGAGTCCCGGGCGGGCTCACCCGCATCGCCGCCTTCATCCCCGCCGCGCACGCCGACGGGACCTGGCCGCGGCTCAAGGTCTGCGCCGAGAGCACATGTCAGTGGGCCTTCATCGACACGTCCAAGAACCGTTCACGGTCATGGTGTTCGATGAGGGTCTGCGGAAACCGCACAAAAACCAGGGCATATCGGGCGCGACGCCAGACGGAAGGTTCGTCCAGGCCATCCTGACCAGTACGGTGTTACAGGCACAGAAAGGAGCCGGCTGTATGGGTGTTAGACCTGCCCGTCTCGAAGACGTCGACGCGGTAACGAGCACCCAGATCCGCGCGTGGAAGTGCGGGTACCGGGATTTCCTTCCGCCCGGCCCGCTGGAGCAGATGACCGGCCCGGCCGCGGAGAAGATGTGGCGTCGCCAGTGGGACGAGGCGATCCTCTCGCCGCCCACCCCCCGCCACCGCGTCCTGGTCGCGGTGGAGCGCGTGGTTCCCGACACCGACGCCTTCGCGGCGCTGGGCCCCGGCGGGATCCTGGCGAGCGCGGCGTCCCGCGCGTCCGACCGGGTCGTCGGGCTGGCGTCGCACGGCCCCGCCGAGGATCCGGATCTCCGTCCCGCCACGACGGCCGAGCTCCTGACGCTGCTCGTCGACCCCAACCACATCCGCCGGGGCCACGGCAGCCGCCTGCTCAACGCGACCGTCGACCACCTTCGCGAGGACGGCTACAGCACGATCGTGACCTGGGTGTTCGCCGACAACCACCCCATGCTCGGGTTCCTCGAGTCAGCCGGGTGGGGTGAGGACGAGGCGGAGCGCGTGCTGGACATGGGTCGCCCCATCCGGATGATCCGCCTCAGCACCGACATCAGTTAGCGCCCCCGAGCGTCGGGATTCCCACGGCGTGGGCGAAGATGGGCGGCCGGGGCACTCGCCCCATGCCCGCCTGATCATGCAAAGGTTCGAGAGTGGCCAGACCAGCTGACTGGATCGCGGGCGCCCGCCCGCGCACCCTGCCCGCCGCCGTCGTCCCCGTGGCGGTCGGCACCGGAGTGGCCGCCGGGGCAGGCGGTGCGGTGTGGTGGCGGGCGCTTCTGGCCCTGTTCGTCGCCCTGGCCCTGCAGATCGGGGTCAACTACGCCAACGACTACAGCGACGGGGTGCGCGGCACGGACGAGGACCGGGTGGGCCCGATGCGCCTCGTCGGGTCGGGCGCCGCCGCTCCGAAACACGTGCTCGCCGCCGCCCTGGGCTGCTTCCTCGCGGCCGCGGTCGCCGGTCTGGTGCTCGTCGTCGCCACACGGGCCTGGTGGCTGCTGGTCGTCGGCATGCTCGCCATCCTGGCCGCCTGGTTCTACACCGGTGGTTCCCGCCCGTACGGCTACCGCGGCCTCGGCGAAATCTCGGTCTTCGTGTTCTTCGGACTGGTGGCGGTGGCGGGGACCACGTATGTCCAACTGGAGCGTCTCCCCTGGCTCGCCATCGCCGCCGCGATCCCGGTGGGACTGCTGGCCTGTGCCCTCCTCGTCGTCAACAACCTGCGGGACATCGTGACCGACGGACCCTCAGGTAAGCGGACGCTCGCCGTCGTGCTGGGCGACAGTCGCACGCGCCTGCTCTATTCGGCCGCGCTGACCCTGCCGTTCGTGATCGTGCTCGCCCTGGTGCCGGTTCAGCCCTTCGCCGCGCTGGCCCTGCTCGCCCTGCCTTTGGCGATCTCCCCGGTGAAGGCGGTGCGGGCGGGCGCGACCGGCCCGGCGCTCATCGCCACGCTCCAGCAGACCGGCCGCCTCCAGCTCGTCTTCGGCGCTCTCTTCGCCCTGGGCCTGGCACTGTGACAGATCCGGTACGGCGGCGCGCCGCCGTACCGGACGGTGGTCGTCAGTCGAAGTCGAAGATCGAGTGCTTGTCGTAGAAGTGCAGGACGAACCGGCAACGCATGCAGATCATCAGCGTCATCCGGTGTGAGGTGACACCCCACCTGCTGTCCAGGCGACCTTCCTCCTGCTGGAACTGAGGGCACTGACAAAGGGGGCAGATCAGCTGCGGGGGTGTCACGATCAGACAACGTCCATCGCGGGCCGGCCGGTTCCCGGTAGAGATCGCACCCCTCGGACACGGGTGTGAACATCGATCGGTCGTGATGTCGATCAGCGTTGACGGCATACGATGGTGACCGTCCGCTCACTTCTGGAGGCACCCGTGACCGCGCTCCCCGTGTGGGCGACTGATCCGGAGTCCCTGACCATTACCGAGCCCGAGTACGATCTTCTTCCTGATCAGGTCCGGAAGATGATCGAGGTCATCGACGGCAATGTCGTCTTTTGCCAGAGCGGCACTCCGGAACACAGCGATGTGGCACGGCGACTGGCCAATCGGCTTGAAGCCGCCAAACCGGATGAGCCGTGCCTGCGCGTCTCATCCGACATCGACCTCTACTTCGACAGGCGCCGCGGCAAGGACGGCAGGCTGTCGTTCCGCCGACCAGATATCTCGGTCTACAAGTGCGTCGCGCGTGGCTCCAAGGTCCGGACGTCAGACACCGTGCTGGTCGTCGAGGTCGTGTCACCTGGTTCGGGTTACACCGACACAGTCGACAAACTCGCGGAATACGCTTACGAGGGGATAGCCCTCTATTTGATCGTCTTCCTGGACGCCGAGCTCTACGTGAAAATGATCCACGAGTACCGACTTGACTGGGCCAGCCGCACGTACCGGCTTGCGGAGGCCCATGTGGACGTGCTCGCCCTGGAGCACCCGTTTCCGGTGACCGTTCCCTTCGCCCAACTCGACGAGTAGCTCGCGGTCACAGGTCCAGGAAGTGTTCCAAGCCGATGGTCAGGCCCGGGGTTTCGCGGATCCGGCGGACGCCGAGAAGGACACCCGGGGTGAACGACGACCGGTTCATGGTGTCGTGGCGGATCGTCAGCATCTCCCCGTCGAGACCCAGCAGGACCTCTTGGTGGGCGATCAGACCGCTGAGGCGGATTGAGTGGACATGCACGCCCTCGACGTCGGCGCCTCTGGCTCCCGGAAGCTCCTGCGACGTCGCGTCGGGCATCGGACCCACCCCGGCCTTGCGGCGGGCCTCGGCGATCAGCTCCGCCGTACGGCGGGCCGTCCCTGAAGGGGCGTCGGCCTTGTTCGGATGGTGCAGCTCAATGACCTCGGCTGAGGTGAAGTACTTGGCCGCCTGGGTGGCGAAGCGCATCATCAGCACGGCGGCGATGCCGAAGTTGGGGGCGATCAGCGAGTTCGTCCCGGGGGTGGCGGCGAGCCAGCCGCGCACGGTGTCGAGTCGCTCCGCGTCGAAGCCGGTGGTGCCGACGACGGTGTGGATGCCATTACCGATGCACCACTCGAGGTTGGCCATCACGACGTCGGGACGGGTGAAGTCGACCACCACCTCGGCCTGCCCGAGCGAGTCCAGCGGCTCGTCCCGGCCGACCGCCGCCACCAGCTCAAGATCCTCGGCCGCGTGCACGGCCTTGCAGACTTCCACACCGACGCGCCCACGGGCGCCCAGAACACCGACCCTGATCACGGAAACCAAGGTTACCGTCTCAGCCCGGTCTCACCCACCACGGCGAACCCGTACCCGCCCAGGGGAACGGCTGGGTGGATCAGCCGCCGGGCTCCAATGGAGTCTGAAGGACGACGCTCGCGAGGGCCGCACGGGATGAGACGTCGAGCTTGCGGTAGATCCTGGCGAGATGGACGTCCACCGTCCTCGGGCTGAGAAAAAGCTGCTCCGCGATCTCCTTGCTCCGCTTTCCGGCGGCCGCGAGTCGCGCGATCTCGCGCTCCCGTTCGGTGAGCAGGCTCAGCTTCTCCTGCCGGACCCCGACCGTGGGGCGTTCGGACCCGGCGCCGGCCGTGAGCGCCTCCCGTGCCAGGACCGCCTCCTCGCACACGCGCAGCGCCCCGCAATTCCTGGATACGGCGAGCGCCGTGTCCAGCCAGGCCAGCGCCTTCGCCTGGCCCAGAGTCGTATTGACGGAACGGGCCGCCGCCACCAGCGTCAAAGCATCCTGGACCGGCATCCCGGCCTGCCGGAAACCCTCCGCCGCCTGCTCGAACAGCTCGACCGCCAGGTCGTGATCGCCGGCTGCCATATGGAGCATGGCCCGTGCCCGGCGTACGTACGCCTGCTGGACGGGCAGCCCCACCTGCTCGGCGGCCGATTCCGCTTCCCCGGCCCAGCGGCCGGCTGCATCACCGTCACCGCACCGCAACGCCGCCGTCGACAGCATGGCCAGCTGGGCGGCGCGGAGAGGCGGCGGGATCAGGGGAAGGCTTTCCCCGCCGCCGAGCTCCACCAGGGTCCTGATGCACCCGCTCCCGTCTCCGCTCACCAGCCGCATCTGGGCCAGCAGTCCGACTGCGGATCTCCCCCAGAGGCCCACGTTGGGCGAGGCGCTGCGGGCGCCCTCCTCCGCGAGCGCGATGATCTCAGCGGTCTCGCGCCGCTCGCGGGCCCACAGCAGCGCCCCGGCGCGTGTCGTCATGGCCAGCCCGACGGCGTCGTCCGCACCGATTGAGCGGGCGATCCGCTCGGCTTCCAGCGCCGAGTGCTCCGCCTGATCGAGCCGGCCGCACCACTGGTCGAGGATGGAGAGCACCAGCAGAGGCGTCACGGCGTTGTGCGGCGCCCTGCCGCGCATCGCCATCAGCCCCCTGCGCAGATGCCGGGAGGCGTTGGCGAAGCGCTCCAGATACACCTCGGCGCCGCCGACCAGGGCCAGCACGTCGGGAGGCGTCACCGAAGCGTCCGGCAGGCCGTCGACCAACCGGGCACATCGCGTGACCTCGGCTTTCGCGGTGTCCATCCTTCCGAGGTACGCGTCGCCGACCGCGGCGAGAACCCACACGCCCAGACAGCCGCCGTCACCGGCCCTGTCCGTCACTTCCGCGATCTCGCGGACCACGGCGCGGGCTTGAGCGTAGGTACCGCGTCGCAAGCGCGCCAGCCCCCACCTGAACGTGAGATCGGCGGTTCCGGCCGGCAGCGGATCGGGTAGCGGCCGCGGCAGCGCGTCCATCGCGGCCTGCGCCATCGCCTCGGCCTCGTCGTTGCGGCCGAGCAGCCGCTCGATGTTGGCGCACATCGCGTAGGCCTTGAGCCGAAGGTCCGCGGGGAGGTCGGAGGCGTTGCCCAACAGCTCATGGGCAAGGGCGCGGGCGTCTTCGAGCCGTCCGGTCGCGGTCACGGCATGGCAGCGGGCGAGCATCAGAGCGGCGCGGGACGGGCTCATCTGGTCGCTGTCCGGCAGGAACGCCAGTGCGAGGCCGAGCCAGCGCGCCGCGCTGGCCGGCGCCTTGGCGATGGCCTCCTCCGCGCCCTCGGCCAGCACCTGGAGGGCGGCGGTGTCGCCCGATGCCAGGAGGTGCTCCGCGTGCCTGGCTCGGGCGGCGGCCGACGCGCCGCGCGTGGTCAGCAACTCCAGCGCGCTGCGATGGGCGGACAACCGGAAAGAGAGATCGGTGCGCTCATGGGCGACATGGCCCAGCACGGGGTCGCGGAAGGCGAGCCGCCCGCCCGACACGAGCGGCCGCACCAGGTCACGGCGGGCAAGCACGGAAAGCGCTTCCAGAACCGGCCCAAGGTCAAGCCCGGAGACCGTCGCGACGTCCTCCGGCCGGAACGGGTCGCCCAGCACGGCGGCCGCGCCGACCGTCGTCGACACGTCCGGCGGGAGGGCGTCGAGCTCGGCGATCAGCGCCGCCGCCGCGCGGAGCAGGCCGCCCCGATCCTCCCCCGGAGAGTCGGGCCAAGTGTCGGGGTGCCAGCCCGCCGCGACGAGAACGCGCAGGTTGCGAGGGTTCCCGCCGGCGGCGGCGGTCAGCTCCTGGGCGTGCGCGCGATCGGACTGCTCATGCGAACCGGCGGAAACGGATGTCACTCCCCCGCGCTCATCGGCGGCCGAGCCGTTTCCGGCTCGCCAGCGGGCGAGGAGGGCGCTCACCGCCTCGGCGTCCAGCAGGCTCGGCTCGATGTGGACCGTGCTTCCCATCTGCACGCCATGTGTCAGCGCCGCCAGCAGCTCAGGCCGGGTCACCCTCGGGCGGTGGGCCACGGCGAGAAGGAAGGGGCCGGGCACAGGAGTGCGGACGAGCTGGGCCACGAGCTTCGCGGGCTCCTCGCCGCACAGGTGAAGGTCGTCCACGATGAGCAGGCCGCCGGAATCGGCCGCCCATTCCGCGAGGATCGCGCGGACCTGAAGACTCGCCCGGAAATGTAGCGGCATGTCCCCGGAGTCCGCGTGCTGGGCCGCTTCAAGTTCGGCCTCAAGGCGTTCACGAACGGACTCGACGCCGGGCTGATCACCCCATGCGTCACTGAACAACTGATATTGCCGCGCGTCCTCTCGGGCCTGGGTTCGCAGCACCTTGAACCCGCTCTGACTCGCCTGCGCCGCCAGAACGCCCAACAGGCTCGTCTTGCCCGTTCCCGGGTCCCCGGCGATCTCCACCACGCCGCCCCGCCCCGCGGTGAGAGCCCGCACCGCGTCCCGGAGCCGCGCGGTCTCTGAGTCCCGACCGGCCAGTTCCTCATTCGACGGCGCTGCGGACATGGATCCCCTCCTGGCCAGGTACGTGCGAGGCCCGGATCGA
>JBIOWF010000005.1:0-4768 GCA_044868295.1 Microtetraspora sp.
AGGAACGCGCCGGACGGTTCGCCGGACTCCAGCGCAACCACACTCCCACCACACACGATCCGTTTGTCCTCGTCGTCGTTGACGAGGTCGCGTTCCTGACCGCCTACCAGTCCGATCGCAACCTCAAGCAGCGCATCACGGCCGCGCTCGCCACCCTGACGACCCAAGGTCGTGCGGTCGGCATCGGCGTCCTGGCTGCGCTCCAAGACCCGCGCAAGGAGGTCATGAACATCCGCAACCTGTTCCCCGACAAGATCGCGCTACGGCTCGACGAGTCCGAGCAGGTGGACATGGTCCTCGGCGACGGCGCCCGTGATCGCGGTGCACTGGCTGACCACATCTCACCCATCCCGGCACTTGGCGCTGGCGTCGCTTACGTCCAGCTCGAAACCTCCCCTGATCCCGTCCGGGTCCGCGCGGCCTACGTCTCCGATGCCGACATCCGCGCCATAGTCGCGGGCTTCGCCACAGTCGCGGAGGAAGGCCGATGACACTCGCTCACCTCCTCGTCGACTCCCTCGGCGGTGACCAGTGACCGGCACGGCAAACGACAGGGCAACACCTCGGGCGGTCCGGATGTCCATGCCGCTCGCCCGGGACGTCGTCGAAGAGATCGCCAAACAGTACGGCGTGTGCATCCGCCCGGTCCCGCTGCGGCGGCTCGACAACCACACGGGTGCGGTCGAGGACATCGACGCCCCGTGCGGGGCCACGTTGGAGAGCAAGTGCCCGCCGTGTGCCAAGCGGAATCGGCAACTGCGCATGGCCCAGTGCCGGGAGGGCTGGCACCTCGACCACGAACCGGTCAACGCCCCCGATGAGGCGAACGAGTATCAGCGGTATCTCGTCGAAGTCCGCGCCGACGCGCAGGCCTGGCGAGACCAGACCGAAAGCGCTGGCCACGACACCGCCGACCTGGACGCAGCGATTGACGACCTGGACGAGGAGATCAACGGGGCGGGCATGCGGGGCAACGTCCTGGGCCGCACCACCACCAAGCGCAACCGGTCCACGCGGCGGCGACAGGACGCCCCCGACCTGCCCAAGCGGACCAAGTCGAACACCACCCTGGGGCGGACCTTCACCGGCGCGGACGGCCAAGTGTTCCGACCCTCGATGTTCATCACGCTCACCCTCCCGTCGTACGGGCGGGTCATGAACGGCGTCCCCATCGACCCGAGCGCGTACGACTACGCGGGTGCGGCCCGTGATGCCCTGCACTTCTCCAAGCTCGTTGATCGGTTCGTGCAGAACCTCCGCCGTGTAGCGGGCTTCGATGTGCAGTACTTCGCCAGCGTGGAGCCGCAAAAGAGGCTGGCGCCGCACCTGCACATGGCCATCAGAGGGACCCTGCCACGGGCGGAGATCAAGCAGATCGTCGCGGCCACCTATCACCAAGTGTGGTGGCCATCAGTCGACGTCGTGCAATACGAGGACGACCGGTTGCCTGTCTGGTCCGATGAGGTCGGTTACCTCGACCCGGCAACCGGTGAAGTCCTGCCCACCTGGGACGAGGCACTCGACCGGCTCGCCACTGATGAGGACGCCGAACCCCTGCACGTTATCCGGTTCGGCCCCCAGCTCGACATTCAAAGCCTGCTCGCCGGAACCTCCGACACCGATTCGCGGATCCGGTACCTGTCCAAGTACCTGACCAAGTCCATCGCCGATGCGATTGACCCCGACAACCCGGCCCAGCGTCAGCACGCCGCACGCTTCGCTGACGCGCTGCGCTACGAACCGTGCTCGCCCACCTGCCCGAACTGGCTGCGCTACAGCGTACAGCCCAAGCACGCCAAGGCTGGCATGGTTCCGGGCCGGTGCAGGGGCAAGGCGTACAAGCCCGATCACCTCGGCTACGCGGGCCGCCGCGTCCTGGTCTCCCGAAAGTGGTCGAACAAGACCCTGACCGAGCACAAGCAAGATCGCCGCACGTGGGTGCTGGAAGCCCTCGGCGTCGCAGACGAACCGATCGACCGCCACCGCTACACCTGGCGGCCCATCAAACCCGGCGATCCCGACCTCGCACCCATCACGGTCCGGCTCCTGCGCTCGGTCCATGAACGGCAGCGTTGGCGCAACCACATGAACCAACTCGAAGCCCAAGCAGACGGACGAGAACTTTCGGCAATCGGAGAGGCGGCCTGACATGGAACCACTGTTCTACCGGGCGAAGGATGCGGCCTTGATCCTCGGCATCAGCCGTACGGCCGTCTTCCGGCTCATGAAGACAGGCGAACTGAAGTCGATCAAGGACGAGGGGTACCGGCTGGTTCCCGGGTGGGCGCTGCATGACTTCGCTCGCACCCTGGAAGCCAAGGCGGGCCTGTCACGGAATGAGGCGGCGTGATGTCCCGCAAGCCGAACGGCCGGTCATCGATCTATTTCGGCAAAGACGGTAAGTGGCATGGCTGGGTCACCATGGGCGTCAAGGACGACGGAACGCCTGACCGACGGCATCGCATCGGTAAGAACGAAGCGGAGGTGACCCGCAAGGTTCAAGAACTGGAGAAGGCGCGAGATTCCGGGAAGATCGACAAGCCGGGCAAGGTGCCTACGGTCAAGGAGTGGATGCGAACCTACCTCGACGAGATCGCGCCCTTGAACGTCGGTGAGGAGACGCTCGTCAGCACGTACCGCCCGAAGGTTGAGCGGTGGATCATTCCGCGGCTGGGTGCTCATCGGCTCGATCGGCTCCGGCCTGAACACTTGGACACCTTCTATGGCTGGCTGAACAAGCAGAACCTCAAGCCGAACACGATCTTGCAGATCCATCGCATCCTGTCACGGGCGCTCAAGCTGGCCGTACGGCGGGAGATCGTCGCGCGGAACGTCTGCGGCCTGATCGACGCACCCAACGGGGAAGAAGTCGAGATAGAGCCGCTGTCGGAGGACGAGGCACGTGACATCCTCGACGTCGCCAAGGATCGCCGGAACGGCACACGGTGGTCGGTGGCGCTCGCGCTGGGCCTTCGGCAATCTGAAGCGCTGGGGCTGCGGTGGAAGTACGTGGACCTCAAGAAGGGGCAACTTCGGATCTTCTGGCAGATCAAGCACCTGCGCTACCAGCACGGCTGCGAGGATCCTCACGCCTGCGGCGCTCGGCTGCACCACTACCCCTGTCCCAAGGATTGCCCGAAAGCCAAGCGGACATCCGGGCGGCGGCACACCTGCGTCCATCAGCGGTGCCCGGCCTCCTGTGACCGGCACGGCGGCAAGTGCCCGAAGTTCTGCGCCCCCGACTGCACCCAGCACGCGCCGTCCTGCTCGAAGCGCATCGGGGGCTGGGTCTTTGTGAAGCCCAAGGGCAAGAGCAAGCGGACGATTCCGCTCCCTCCGCCGTTGATCCCGCTCCTCAAACTGCAACGTGAGGCGCAAGAGGCCGAACGTGCGGCGGCGGGGGAGAAGTGGCGGGACCTGGATTTGGTCTGGTGCGAACCAGACGGAAGCCCGATCGAAGCTCGGGAAGACTGGAACGAGTGGAAGGAACTCCTGGGCCTGGCGGAGGTCGAGAAGGACGCCAGAGTGCACGACGCCCGGCACACGGCGGCGACACTCCTCCTCGAACAGGGCGTTGACATCCGGGTCGTTCAGGTGATCCTGGGGCACTCCCAACTCACCACGACGAAGCGGTACACGCATGTCACGGAGAATCTGGCGGGCGACGCCATGGCAAGGATGGGCCGCGCGCTCTGGGACAACTGAAGAATCGCAACAACTGCAACAGGAAATGCAACTGGGCAGGCCTCCGGACGATCATCATCCGGGAGTCTGCCCAGCTCAATGAGGTGGGGCGCCAGGGATTCGAACCCTGAACCTACGGATTAAAAGTCCGCAGCTCTGCCATTGAGCTAGCACCCCTTGCTAGATGCAGGGTACAGAGCGTACCGCGCCTTCGGCGACGTGCTTTCCTCCGTGATCGTAACGGCGGGTCATCGGTAGGCAGGAAGGCCGGTAAGGGCCTCGCCCAGCACGAGCGTGTGGATCTCCTGGGTGCCCTCGTAGGTCAGGACGCTCTCCAGGTTGTTCATGTGCCTGATCACCGGGTATTCGAGCGTGATCCCGTTGCCGCCCAGCACGGAGCGTGCCTGCCGGGCGATGTCCAGCGCCGCCCGCACGTTCGCCAGCTTGCCGAAACTGATCTGTTGCGGCTTGATCACGCCGGCCTCCTTCAACCGGCCCAGGTGCAGCGCGGTCAGCCCGGCCTGGCCGAGCGAGACGGCCATCCACGCCAGCTTCTCCTGGGTGAGCTGGAAGGCCCCGATCGGCTTGCCGAACTGGACGCGCGTCTTCGCGTAGTCGACGGCCGACTCCAGGCACGCCCGGGCCGCGCCCACGACGCCCCACAGGATGCCGTACCGGGCCTCGGAAAGGCATGACAGCGGGCCCTTCAAACCGCGCACACCGGGCAGTACGGCTGACGCGGGCAGCCGTACGTCGTCGAAGTAGAGCGACGACGTGACGGAGGCACGCAGTGACATCTTGCGGTGGATCTCCGGTGCCGAGAACCCGGGGGTCGAGGTGGGGACGACGAAGCCGCGGATCCCGGAGTCGGTCTGGGCCCACACGACGGCGACGTCGGCGATGGAGCCGTTGGTGATCCACATCTTGGCGCCGTTGAGGATCCAGTCGCGGCCGTCCTTCTTCGCGTTCGTCTTCATGTTGGCCGGATCGGAGCCGCCATGCGGTTCGGTCAGGCCGAAGCAGCCGATGATCTCGCCACGGGCCATGCCCGGCAGGTAGCGCTCGCGCTGCTCCTCGTTGCCGT
>JBIOWF010000006.1:0-3136 GCA_044868295.1 Microtetraspora sp.
TCCACCCGTTCCACGCCCCGCACCGCGACCGCCTGGCTCCGAAGCTCGACCTCGCGCTGCAGTCGCGCCTGCCCGGACCGGATGGTCAGGAGCCCCAGGATCAGCGTCGGCAGGATCGAGACAACGAGGACGAGCGCCAGGAGGCGGACGCCAATACGGTTCGTCCACGGGAGAACCCGCAGCTCGCCCGGGAGCCGGAATCGCGGCAGACCGGTCGCCACGGACGGACGGCTCAGCGGAGAATGGCGTCCGCTTCCCGCAGGAGCAATTCGGGGACCTGAAGCCCGATGTCTCGGGCCACGGCGAGGTTGATGACGAGCTCCAGGCGGCGCGGGGTCTCGATGGGAATGTCCGACGGCTTGGTGCCGTTGAAGATCTTGTCGGCCAGGCGCGCGGCCTGGCGACCGATCCCCAGCGTGTTGATGCCGTAACTGGCGAGCGCGCCCTTCTCGAGCAGGCTCCGGATGTGCACGACGTAGGGCAACCGCTTCTCGCGGGCGACCTGACCGAGCGGCCCCGCCTGGTTGTTGACCAGCACGTCCGGGATGGCGAACAGGGCGTCGACCCGGCCCGGGGTCAGCGCCCGGGTCGCCGCCACGATCTCGTCGGCCGTCCGGCCATGAATGTCCACGACGCTCAGGTGCAGCCGCTCGGCCGCCTGGTGAGCGAGCCGGGCCACCTCCTGCGAGAAGCGATCGTCGGGATTGTAGAGGAGGCCAACCTTGCGCGCGGACGGCACGAGACGCGTAAGCAGCTCCATCCGCTTTGCCGTCAGCTCGAGGCTCAGGGTGCTGACACCGGTCAGGTTGTTCCCCGATGTCGTGATGCTCTTGACCAGGCCCGTCTCGACCGGATCGCCGGCGGGCCCGAAGATCACGGGGATGGTCGTGCCGACCGTCGCCAGCTTCGCGGCCGAGGCCCCGATGTAGGTCGCCGTGAAGATCAGGTCGACCCGGTCGCGCACGAACTGCTCGGCGAAGCGCTGAAGGTCGGGCTTGTCGAGCTTGGCGTTCCGGAGGTCGTACTGGACGTGCTGCCCTTCCAGGTAGCCCAGCTCGCGCATCCCTTCCTTGAAGCCCTGGACAGGCGCCAGGTACGTATCGTCGGTGATCAGGATGCCGACCCGGTAGGAGCGCTCCACTTCCGGGTTACGGAACCCCGTCAGCGCCACCAGGAGAAGGGGCAAGAGAAGAATCGTCAGTCGCGTTCGCATCGGAGCCTCCTGCGCGGCGGCAGGCTACCGTCGGCCGCCGGCCATCCGCGCGCTGGCCGGGTCACGGCGAGCCAGCCCCATGGCCGCGGCGCCCACGAGAGCCCCGATTCCCAGGGAGCCGAAGGCCCAGCCCCAGACCGCCGGGAGCGCGTCGCCAGTCAACGATCGGTTCGTATGATCCAGGATGAGGCCGAACACCGCCGGGGACGCCGTCGCCGCGAGGAACCCGAACAGCGTCTGCAGCCCCATGGCCGCCCCCACGTGAGCGGGGGACACGAGCTCGGTCAGACCGGCGGACAGGACGGGCGTCTCGGCCACCACCAGGAAGCTGTAGAGCATACCCATGCCCACCAGCAGCGGGATCGGTGCGCCGAACAGCCAGCCGAACGTGAACGAGCACGCCGCGCTGCTCACCATGACGGCGGCCACGGTAGCCGTGCGGCCGATCCGGTCCGACAGCATGCCGGTGACGCCGGTGGCGATCCCCCCGATCCCGACGATCAGGGACGCGAGCAGGGCCGCGGTCCCGGCCGCAGTCGACGTGTCGCTCCCGAACGCCACGAGGTTCGCGGTGAGGAACGCGACCATCCAGCCGCGCATGCCGTACTGCTCCCACATGTGGCCGGCGTAGCCGACGATCATCAGGAGTGCGGGCCGGTTCCGGACCACGTCCGTCGCGAACCTCCGGGCCGCCGGCGCCACCGAGCACGCCGGAAGCTCCCAGAGCGCCGCGGTGCACACGATGGCGCCCGCCAGGGCCCCGAACGCCGTGGTGAGGATCGCGAGCCGCCAGCCGCCCACCGACGCGATCATCCCGGAGAGGAACGTCGAGAGGGCCGCGCCGAACACGAAGGCGCTCGTGTAGTAGCCCACGGCCCGCCCCCGCTGCTCGCTTGGGAAGCGCTCGGCGACGATCTTCAGCCCCGGCATGTACGTGCCGCCCATCCCGAGCCCCGCCAGGGCGCGCAGGACGATGGCCGACGTTGGATCGGTCGCGAACAGGGCGAACAGGCCATTGGCCAGGGCCGACCAGAATGCCGAGAGGATGAAGATCGTGCGCGCGTTGTAACGATCGGTGAGCCACGTGAGCCCGACGGCCGAGACGATGTAGCCCACCTGATAGGCGGAGAAGATGGAGCCGGCCGTGGTGCTCGAGATCCGCCACTCTCGCTGGATGAGCGGGAGCACGGCCGCATAGTTCAGGAAGACGAGCATGATGCCGGCGTAGCCGACGCAAAAGCCCAGCAGCCACCGCATCGGGCCGGCGTCCGTCGCCTCCGCCCGGGCAGGGAACGTCTGGACGCCCACCGCCGCCGTCCGAGCCACTTCAGCCATGCTCTCCACGCCTCCCAGTTCGGGGGCCCGGGTGCAAGGCCGCTGCCAACCGTCACGGACACCGAACCCTCAAGCACGCCTGCCAGCGGATGGGCCGGTCTGGATTGAGAGGTGTGTCCAACCAGGGGCAGAGGATCGTACGGTCCGGGACCGCTCGGAGTGGCACGGGATGACCAAAATTGGCAGCCCCCTGCCTATCCTGGGTCAGCGAAGCGTCCGCGGGAGGTCTGGCTCTCCGCTTCAGGCCATCGCGATTGCGAGCGGCCCGGGGAGTCGCCTCGGGAGGCGGCCGCGGTGGGTCTCGGCCGTGCGCGGGCTGCTGCGGTGCCGTTTGGCGGGTGCGCCTCCTGCCAGCGAGCCGCGGGATCGACCGGATGAAGCCCACGGCCGCGTGACAGTCGATTCGTTGGCACTTCCCTTGCGTGTTCGACACCCCATGACCTCGCCGGAGGGAACGTCCGGGCGCCCCGTGCTGCTCGTCGTCGACGACGAGCCATTCAGCCGGACGTTAGCGAGCGAAGCGCTCACCCTGAGCGGCTTCGCCGTCGTGGAGGCCAACGACGGGCAGAGCGCGCTCGCTCTGTTCGA
>JBIOWF010000007.1:0-15603 GCA_044868295.1 Microtetraspora sp.
ATTCGCCTCGGGCTTCCTCCAGACCCCGCCTCACAACGACGCCCTTGCCTCCGGCTCGGAGTCTGCATCACCTCATCCTCCAGGGGACTTTCACCCCCAAGCGATCGCCCATGCTGGGCGCACAAGCGCAGGGCCCGGCTCTTCAGAGCCGGGCCCTGCGCCGTTCACGAAGCCGTTCACGAAGCCGTTCATGAAGCCGGAGTGCCGCTCTCGACGGGGAACGGCGGCCTCCTCGAAGGCTATTTGCGGGCAACGCCGTCGCGGCGAGCCTGATCGGCCACAGCGGCGATCACCGCGGGAGCCACCCGGGCGTCGAACGGTGAGGGGATCACATAGTTCTCCGCCAGCGCGTCGCCCACCACGGCCGCCAGCGCCGAGGCCGCCGCGACCTTCATGTTCTCGGTGATGGTCGTGGCCCGGACGTCGAGGGCGCCGCGGAAGACTCCGGGAAAGGCGAGCACGTTGTTGATCTGGTTGGGGAAGTCGGACCGCCCCGTGGCGACGACCCGCGCATGCCGGGCGGCCACCGCCGGCTCCACCTCAGGGGTCGGGTTGGAGAGCGCGAAGACGATGGCGTCCTGCGCCATCGACGCGATGGCCTGCTCGGAGACCGTCGAGCCCGACAGCCCGATGAACACGTCGGCCCCGGCGAGCGCCTGCTCGGTGGAACCGGTGAGGCCCGCCTTGTTGGTGTCCCGGGCCAGCGCCTCCTTGACCGGGTTCAGCCCTTCACGTCCCGAGTAGATGATGCCCTTGGAGTCGGAGACCGCGATGTCGCCGATACCGGCGTTCAGCAGGATCCGCGTCACCGCCACGCCGGACGCGCCCGCGCCGGCGAGGACCGCGCGCAGCTCACCCAGCGGGCGCCCGATCAGGCGGGCCGCGTTCTGCAGGGCGGCGAGAACCACGATCGCCGTGCCGTGCTGGTCGTCGTGGAACACGGGGATGTCGAGCAGCTCGCGCAGCCGGTCCTCGACCTCGAAGCAACGCGGGGCGCTGATGTCCTCGAGGTTGATGCCGCCGAAGGACGGTGCGAGCCGGAGCACGGTCTCGACCAGCGCGTCGACGTCGGTGCAGTCGAGGCAGATGGGCACCGCGTCGACGTTGGCGAACTCCTTGAACAGCAGCGCCTTGCCCTCCATCACGGGCATGGCCGCCACCGGCCCGATGTCGCCCAGGCCCAGGACGGCCGTGCCGTCGGAGACCACGGCCACGACGTTGGAGACCCAGGTGTAGTCGTTGACCAGCTCGGGAGACTCGGCGATGGCCGTGCAGACACGGGCGACGCCGGGCGTGTAGGCGAGCGAGAGATCATCGGCGTCGCGGACCGGGATGGTCGAGCGGACCTCCAGCTTGCCGCCGCGGTGGAGCGCGAAAGCCGGATCAAGATCGAGATTTTCGAGGGAAGCTGGTGTGGCACTCACTGTGACCCCATGTCTAGGACGAAAATACCTTCGGTAGACGCCGTGAGAGCGCGAAGGCCCAGGCTTCGGTAGCCGCCCGGAGGCCGTCGCCTTTGACGGTCGTCTCTTGAGGGGGTACGGGGGTCACCCGTTGCTCGATTCTGCCACATGTCGAGGCATCTGCCGGTGTCAGGTCCGCCACAGTGCGTCTGATTTCTTGCACACGCAGTCTGATTCGAAGTTTCCCTCCGGGATCTTCCGTGTAATACTCAAAATTCAGGGTCATCTCTTACATCTCTGGGTCGCACGTGGACTTGACGTCATACGCCGAGTTGGCCGTCCTCCTGGTCAACAGTGGCGACGAGCTGAAGAGCCTCGATGCTCTTCGCGAACTACTCACCGAGACGGGGCGCACCGAAGCCGCCGCCCGGGCCACCCGACGCGATCTCGACTCCGTGTGGGAGCTTCGCGAGGAGCTGACCGGTATCTTCCGGTCCGCGGCCGACGGCGACGAGGCCGACGTGGTGGACCGGCTCAACGGGCTCCTCGTCCGGCACCCCGTCCATCCGCAGATCTCCGGCCATGACGGCCAGCCCTGGCACATGCACCTGACCGAGGGCGGGCGGGTCGCCGACACCGTCGCCGTCGGCTCGGTCATGGGCCTGGCCAGTGTCGTCACCGGCCTGGGCGTGGACCGGCTGGGCATCTGCCAGGCCGCGCCGTGCCGCAACGCCTACCTGGACACCTCGTCCAACCGGTCCCGGCGCTACTGCTCCGAGCGCTGCGCCAGCCGCGCCAACGTCGCCGCCTTCCGCGCCCGAAAACGCAGTGTTTGACGGCCTCGCTTCGCTAGTGCCTGCGGAAGGCGCGGCCGAAGCGGGGCCAGTAGCGCAGGATCACCCGGCCGACGATCTCCGACGTGGGGACGGCGCCGAAGTCCCAGCTGTCCCGCCGGCCGGCCGCACGCTGGTTGTCGCTCTCCAGCCACCAGCCCTCGCCGGTGAGCCGGAACGCCCGCTTGACGATCAATCCCTGAGGCCGCCGCGCGACCACGATGTCCCCCGGGCTGATCGCGCCGCCACGCCGTACGAGCAGCCAGTCTCCGGGCCGCAGGGCGGGCAGCATCGAGTCGCCCACAACCCGTACAGCAGTGAGCACATCCGCCTCCGCGCAGGGTTTTCCGGACGAGTAAGGTCAGTACTTGGACAGTGCTGTTATCAGCATTCAGGAAGGATTCCGATGCTCGCACGACTGCTGCGACCCAGGCACGAGGCATCCGCTCACTGCGACCTGCCGTGCGGGGTCTATGACCCGGCCCAAGCCCGGATCGAGGCCGAGTCGGTGAAGGCGATTATGACCAAATACGCCGACAACGACGACCCGGTGTTCCGCTCACGCGCCCTGACCATCAAGGAGGAGCGCGCGGAGCTGGTCAAGCACCACCTTTGGGTGCTGTGGACCGACTACTTCAAGCCCCCGCACCTGGAGCAGTACCCGCAGCTTCACCAGCTGTTCTGGGACGCGACCAAGCTGGCCGGCGCGGCAGGGGCCAAGGGCACCGTGGATGTGTCAAAGGCTGACGATCTCTTGGCCAAGATCGACGAAATTTCGAAGATCTTCTGGGAGACGAAGGCCGCCTGAGCCTCGCGATCACCTTGGCCCCGCGCCGTCGCCTGACCGCGCGGGGCCAGGTCGTTCACGGGCCCGCGGGTCCCGATCAACTATGTTGAACTTCCGCCAAGATCACTACAATGGGCGCGTCCCAGCGGAGCAATCGGCGTCGAGTGGCGGTAAGTTGCAGTGAGCGGCACTGCAACTGGCTTTGTTGGGCGAGGAGGAACGTGACCGAGGAAACCGATACGCCTCCGGTGGAGCTGGCCGGGATTCGCGACGCTGTCAGCGTCCGGCTGCCCGCTGTCAGCGCCTATCTTTCCGTGTTGCGTACGGCCACAGCCGGGCTCGCGGCACGGCTGGACTTCACCCTCGACCAGATCGAGGATCTCCGCATCGCGGTGGACGAGGCCTGCGCCATGCTGCTTCGGCAGGCGGTGCCCGGCACCGATCTCACCGCCGAGTTCGAGCTCACGGGGGAGGAGATGACGATCCGAGTCGAGGTCAGCACCGTCGGGGTCGTCGCACCCAAGCGGGACGATTTCGCCTGGATGGTGCTCACCGCACTGGCCGACGACGTCGACGCGATCTCCGACTCCCCCGATCACATGGCGATCGTGCTGCGTAAGCGGCGGGGCGTGGCGAGGCCGGCGTGACGGAGAGGACTCGTGCCATGGCCTCCGGCGACTCGGCGGTGCCCGACCGCGTGCGCGCGCGCACGCTGTTCGGGGAACTGGCGGAGTTGCCGGCCGACGACCCCAGACGGCAGCGGATCCGTGACGAGCTCGTCGAGCTCCACCTGCCGCTGGTCGAATATCTCGCCCGCCGCTTCCGCAACCGCGGCGAGTGGCTGGACGACCTCACCCAGGTGGCCACCATCGGCCTCATCAAGTCGATCGACCGGTTCGACCTGGGGCGCGGTGTCGAGTTCTCCACGTACGCGACGCCGACGATCGTCGGCGAGATCAAGCGCCACTTCCGGGACAAGGGCTGGGCGGTCCGGGTGCCGCGCCGCCTGCAGGAGCTCAAGCTCTCGCTCACCAAGGCGATCAGCGAGCTCTCACAGCGTGAGAGCCGCGCGCCCACGGTGGCCGAGCTGGCCGCGCACCTGCAGATGACCGAGGAGGAGGTGCTCGAGGGCCTGGAGTCGGCCAACGCCTACTCGACGGTCTCCCTCGACGCGCCCGACTCGGGTGACGACGACGCGCCCGCCGTGTCCGACTCCCTGGGCATCGTGGACGAGTCCCTGGAGGGCGTCGAATACCGCGAGTCTCTCAAGCCTCTGCTGGAGCGCCTGCCGCCGCGTGAGAAGCGGATCCTGCTCCTGCGCTTCTTCGGAAACATGACCCAGTCACAGATCGCGACCGAGCTCGGGATCTCGCAGATGCACGTCTCCCGGTTGCTCGCGCGCACACTCGCGCAGCTCCGCGAAGGGCTGACGGCCGAAGACTGATCCTTCCCGTACGGCTGTCGCACGCCGTACGGGCCATGGGTCGTGTCCCTCCAACTCAGCACAGCTCAGGAAAGTCCCGGTCAGCCCTGGTCTTCACCCATCAGTGCCCTGGTGGACGGCGGGGCGAGCAGGCAGGCGATCGCAACGACCGCGCCCGCGACGAGCGGGATGCCGATGGCGGGTTGTTCCGGCGCGAGAGTCCAGCCGAGCGGGATCGCGAAGATCTGCGTCACCACGCCGGGCCCCCGGCTCCAGCGGGCCATCTGGAGGATGTTCCAGCCGACCCAGATCACGCCGGCGCCGACGAGGATCCCGAACGCCGCCACCAACAGCGAGCTGACCACATCGGCGGGTTTGCCCGCCACCGTCTCGACGGCCACGAAACCGCCGAAGGCGAGCGCCGTCAGCCCCTCCAGCGCGAGGACGGCCGCGGCGACGACAAGGGTCACGGGACGAGCTTTCAGCACAGTCGAAGACCCTACCTCGACCGGGCGTCTCGCCAATCAGGCGGAGCATTCATCTAATCTTCAAGTCATGCGGGCTCTTCTCCTGGTAAATCCCAAGGCGACGTCCACGAACCATCGCACGCGCGACGTGCTGATCCGAGCACTCGGCGCGGCCGTGGACCTCTCCGTGGAGGAGACCGGCTATAGGGGCCACGCCGCGGTTCTCAGCTCCACCGCCCATGCCAAGGGATTCGACGCGGTGGCCGTCCTGGGCGGCGACGGCACGATCAACGAGACGGTGAACGGGCTGCTGAACGCCCAGGACGGGCACGACGCGACGGACAGACCAGCGCTGATCGTGATCCCTGGGGGCAGCGCCAACGTCTTCGCCAGAGCGCTGGGCCTGCCCAACGATCCGGTCGAGGCGACCGGCGCGGTCCTTGAGGCGCTGCGCGAGGGCCGGAGCCGCACGATCGGGCTCGGCCAGGCGGTATGGCGTGACCAGGTCTCCCGCGCCGTACCGGAGGGTTCCCGCGCGAAACCAGAGACTTCCCGCGCGAAACCAGAGACTTCCCGCGCGAAGACAGGGGCTTCCGGCGCAGAGCTGGAGGTTTCCAGCGTGGAGCCAGGGGCAGAGGCGAACGCAGACCTTCATGGGTCCCGATATTTCACATTCTGTGCTGGGCTTGGATACGACGCCGAGGTCGTCAGGGCCGTCGAGGGGTTACGGAGCGCCGGGTACAAGGCGTCGCCGAAGCTCTACGTGAACACGGCCGTCAGGCACTTCTTCATGACCGACCGTCGGCATCCCGCGTTGCGACTGTCACGTCCACGCCAGGCGGACCATGAGGGGATCTTCATGGCGATCGTCTCCAATACGGCGCCGTGGACCTACGTCGGATCTCGTCCGGTGAACCCCACACCCTGGGCGGGCTTCGAGACGGGACTGGACCTGATCGGGCTCCAAAAGATGGGGCTCCCGGCGTTCCTGGGGCTCATCCGGCAGATCATCGGGGAACGCGCCGGATTGCCGGCCGGTAAACATCTTGTCCACGCGCATGACGAAGGCGAGCTCACCCTGTCGGCGTCACGGCCGGTCGCCTTCCAGCTCGACGGGGACTACCTGGGCGAACACGAACAGGTACTTTTTCGGTCTATCCCGGACGCGTTACAAGTTCTGGTCTAGTCCGTTACATGCGGTCATAGTGTGATGCATCCGACAGCCATAACCGCCAAAACGTTCGGCCAAACCTCTTGTGTGGTGTTGGTATGGCTGAAAAGCTAAATACGACGTCGGAACGTAGGACCTTTGCGGAGGCCACCGCCTCCCAAAGAGCCCCGGCGATCAGCGAACAGCCCCGGATCAACTCCTAGTTCCGGGCACGTTCTCGCAGCAGTTAGTGAAACACTTCACAAAGTTGACGGCCGGAGCCCACGCAGGCTCCACTTTACGAAGGAGTGGAACGCATGGACTGGCGCCACCGCGCTGCCTGCCGTGACGTGGACCCCGAGCTGTTCTTCCCGATCGGCAACACTGGTCCCGCGCTCATGCAGATCGAAGAAGCCAAGCAGGTCTGCGGACAGTGTACGGTCACCGAGTCCTGTCTCAAGTGGGCCCTCGAGTCCGGCCAGGACGCCGGTGTCTGGGGTGGCCTCAGCGAGGACGAGCGTCGCGCCCTCAAGCGCCGCACCGCTCGGGCCCGCGCCCGCGCCAACGTCTGAACCCCCGAAGACCGTCACAAGGCCACATTTCACCGCACTCAGGTTGCGGGGATGTTGCGGCCTCGTCAACTTCCGGAAGAACGCTCACGAACAGGGCCGCCCACGGCGGCCCTGTCGCATGTCTGACGAACGCCACGCGGCCCGAACGTCCGGCACGACGCATGCGGCCATGTGCGCAAGTGCCCGGCCCGAGCATCTGACACGACATGCGGCTACGTGGCCTGGATCGGAATGCTCAGCGTGACCTCGGTGCCGCCGCCCTCCCGAGGGGAGACGGCCAGGCGGCCCGACAGCTCCCCTATGACGAGCGTCCGGACGATCTGCAGGCCGAGGCTGGTCGTCGACTCCAGATCGAAGTCCGGGGGCAATCCCTTCCCGTCGTCGGCGACGATCACCTCCAAACGGTCCGGATCCCGGGACACGGTCACCTGAAGTCCGCCGCTCCTGTGTGAGAAACCGTGCTCGACGGCGTTTTGCAGGAGCTCGGTGAGCACCATCGCGATCGGGGTCGCCACCGCCGCGGGCAGCACGCCGAAGCTGCCGATCCGCTTGGGCAGGACCTGCGCCACCGACACTTCGGCGGTCATCGCGATGACCCGATCGGCGATGTCGTCGAACTCGACCATCTCCTCGGGCATCTGCGCCAGCGTCTCGTGCACGATCGCGATCGAGCCCACCCGCCGGACCGCCTCGCTGAGCGCCTCACGCCCCTCCGGGTTGTTCAGCCTGCGGGCCTGCAGCCGGAGCAGCGCCGCGACCGTCTGCAGGTTGTTCTTCACCCGGTGATGGATCTCCCGGATCGTCGCGTCCTTGGTCAGCAGCTCGCGCTCCCTGCGGCGCAGCTCCGTGACGTCGCGGATGAGCACCAGCGCGCCGATCCGCCCGCCGCCGACGATGAGCGGGATCGCGCGCAACTGCACGACGGTCCCGCCCTTCTCGACCTCCGTCTCGCGAGGCGCCCGTCCGCTCGCCACGAGCATCAGATCCTCGTTGATCGGCTCGTCGGAGTAGCAGAGGTCGGCGGTCGTCTTGCCGAGCTCCGCTCCGACGAGGTCGGCGTGCAGGCCGAGCCTCCGGTAGGCCGAGAGCGCGTTCGGCGAGGCGTACGTCACCCGGCCCACCCGGTCGAGCCGGAGCAGCCCGTCACCCACACGCGGCGAGCGCACCAGGATCGGCGCCTCCTCCGGGAACGGGAACCTGCCCTCGGCGACCATTTGCGCCAGGTCGGAGGCGCTCTGCAGGTAGGTCAGCTCCAACCGGGACGGCGTGCGCGCGGAGGAGAGATTCGTCGAGCGCTGGATGACACCGATGACGTCACCGTCCAGGCCTCGCCGTACGGGAATGGTCTCCTCACGGACCGGCACGCCGGTGGACCAGTCGGGATCGCCCTCGCGGCAGATGCGGTACTCGTGCCACGCCGTGTCGATCAGCAGCCGCGTCCCCTTCGCCACGACCATGCCGACGACGTCGTCGTGATAGACCGTGGGACCCGTCGTCGGCCGCATCTGCGCCACCGCGACCCAGCCGGAACCGTCCCGGTGGGGGACCCACAGGATGAGATCCGCGAACGAGAGATCGGCGAGCAGCTGCCAGTCGGAGACCAGCGAGTGCATCCACTCGAGATCCACGGCGTCGAGCGCGGTGTGACGGGACACCAGGTCGCTTAGAGTCGGCACCTGTGCATGATGCGCTGTGACCAGGCCCGAAAGCGAATCGATCCATGCCACCTGCAAAGATGCTGCCATGAAAAGGCCGATCGACAGACTCCGTACAGCTGCCGCCGAGCGGGACGCGGCGGGGCTGCGCCGCGTGCTGCGCCCTCGCACGCCCGACCACGACGGCCTGATCGACCTGGCCTCCAACGACTATCTGGGCCTGTCCCGCGATGAGCGGCTGGTCGCGGCAGCCGTACGGGCGACACGCGACTGGGGCACCGGCTCCACGGGATCGCGGCTGGTCACCGGCAGCACCCTGCTCCACGACGAGTTGGAATCCCGGCTCGCCAAGTTTGCCGAGGCGGACCACGCGCTGGTGTTCTCCTCGGGATATCTGGCGAATCTGGCCGCCGTGACGGCGCTCGGCCGGGACGGGCTGGTGGTCTCGGACTCCGGCAATCACGCCTCGATCGTGGACGCCTGCCGCCTGTCGCGGTCGCGGGTCGTGGTCACCCCGCACGGCGACGCCGAGGCGGTGGACAGGGCGCTGCGCGAACGGGACGAGGACGTCGCCGTCGTCGTCACCGACGCCGTCTTCTCCGTCGACGGGGACCTCGCGCCGCTCAGGGAGATGCACGCGGCAGCCGTACGGCACGGCGCGTTGCTGATCGTGGACGAGGCGCACGCGCTCGGCGTTGTGGGCGAACTGGGCCGAGGCGCGGTTCACGCAGCCGGTTTAGCGGGAAATCCTGACATTGTGAGAACCGTCACCCTGTCCAAATCGCTCGGAGCTCAAGGGGGCGCGGTTCTCGGCGCGCCCGAAGTGATCGACCACCTGATTAACACCGGCCGCTCCTTCATCTTCGACACCGGGCTCGCCCCCGCCCCCACCGCGGCCGCCCTGCAGGCGCTGAATATCCTCGAAACAGAGCCTGACCTGCCAGAACGCGCCCGGGCGAACGCGCGGGAGCTGGCCGGGATGGCCCGTGAGCTGGGCCTGGAGTCCGGCGACCCGGCGGCGGCCGTGGTTCCCGTCTTTCTCGGCAGGCCACAGGCCGCCCTTTCGGCGGCGGCCCTGTGTGCGGACCACGGCGTTCGCGTGGGATGCTTCCGCCCACCATCGGCCCCACAAGGACGGTCTTGCCTCCGGTTGACCGCGAGGGCCAATCTGGGGTCCGATGATCTCGCGGTGATCCGGCGCGCGCTCACCGCCGTGGCCGAAATGAAGGTGGACATGTGACGGAGCGCAGCGAAGACACCCCCCGTGTGCCGAAGTACTACGACGTCAAGCGGAGCCTGCTGGAGCTGACCAAGAGCCTCCCGCCGGGAAGCGCCCTGCCGCCGGAGCGGACGCTCGCGGTGCGTTTCGAGACCTCCCGGACGACCGTCCGCCAGGCGCTCTCGGAGCTGGTCGTCGAGGGCAGGCTGCTGCGGATCCAGGGCAAGGGCACTTTCGTGGCGCATCCCAAGGTCGCCCAGGTGCTCCAGCTCACGTCGTACACCGGCGATCTGCGCACCGTCGGCCTGGAGCCGGACACCAAGATCCTGGACATCAGCTACATCACCGCCGACGAGCCGCTGGGCCGCCGGCTGGCGATCAACCCGGGTGGCCGGGTCCTTCGCATCCACCGGCTCCGCCTGGCCAACGGCGAGCCGATGTCGATCGACACCACCCACCTGTCCGCCCGCCGGTTCCCCCGCCTGCGGCGCGAGCTGGAGGCGCACTCCTCGCTGTACGAGACGCTGCACAACGCCTACAACGTGCGGCTGACCGACGCCGAGGAGGTCATCGAGACCGTGCTGGCCACGCCGTACGACGCGCAGGTGCTCGGCGTCGACGTCGGCCTGCCCATGCTGCTGCTGACCCGGCACGCCTTCGACGCGGACGGCAACCCGGTCGAGTACGCCCAGTCGCTCTACCGTGGAGACCGCTACAAGTTCGTCACCCGGCTCCGCCGTCCCACCCCCTGAAGTTACGGCTTCCGCCGGACCGGGACCGACCGCCGCACTCCCCCGGCTCCGCCGGCGGCGCTCCTCGTGCGTCGCGCCGCTCCCCACCACGCCACGCCGCCGTAAGCTGCGGTGAATGAGCATTCTGATGGTCACCGGCACGGACACCGGCGTGGGCAAGACGGTCGTCACCGCGGCGGTAGCCGTACTGGCCCGGGAGCGAGGGGCGACGGTCGCGGTGGTGAAGCCCGCGCAGACCGGAGTGGCGGACGGCGAACCAGGTGACCTGGACGACGTGATCCGGCTGTCCGGCGTCACGACGACGTTCGAGCTCGCCCGCTATCCGGACCCGCTGTCCCCCGCGGCCGCGGCCCGCGTGTCCGGACTGCCCCCCGTTTCGCTTGATCAGGCGGCGGAGACGATCACGGAGCTGACGGAGTCGCACCGGCTGGTGCTCGTCGAAGGGGCGGGCGGCCTGCTCGTCCGCTTCGACGAGGACGGAGCCACCCTCGCCGACCTGGCCCGGGCGCTGCACGCGCCGGTCCTCGTCGTGGCCAGAGCGTCGCTGGGCACGCTGAACCACACCGCGCTGACGCTGGAGGCGATGGCGGGCCGCGGCCTCGACCTGGCCGGCGTGGTGATCGGCTCGTGGCCGTCCGAGCCGGGCCTGGCCGAGCGGTGCAATGTCGCCGACCTGGAGATGCTCGCCGCCCGCCCGCTCTCCGGCGTGCTGCCCGAGGGCGCCGGGTCACTTGACCACGCCGCGTTCGCCCATGTGGCGCGCTCCGGCCTCGCGCCCGCGCTGGGCGGGGGGTTCGATCCGGCCGCGTTTCGCACCACCCTTAGGCTTGCCCCTTGACATTCCCCGCGCCTGGTCGGCGCAGACTTTCAGGAGGCACGGTGACGACGGCCACGCAGCGCCCCGACATCCTCGAAATCGCCAGAGTTCAGGTGCTGGAGGAGGGCCGGGGGCTCGACGCCGCCCAGGCTCTCGAATGCCTGAACCTCCCCGACGAGCGTCTGCCCGAGCTGCTCGCCCTCGCCCACGAGGTCCGGATGAAGTGGTGCGGGCCGGAGGTCGAGGTCGAGGGGATCATCTCCCTCAAGACAGGCGGCTGCCCGGAGGACTGCCACTTCTGCTCGCAGTCGGGCCAGTTCTCCTCGCCGGTCCGCGCCGCGTGGCTGGACATTCCGTCGCTGGTTCAGGCCGCCGTGGAGACCGCGCAGACCGGCGCGACCGAGTTCTGCATCGTCGCGGCGGTGCGCGGCCCCGACCGGCGTCTCATGGACCAGGTGCGCGAGGGCGTGAAGGCGATCCGCGAGGCGGTCGACATCAACGTCGCCTGCTCGCTGGGCATGCTCACCCAGGCGCAGGTGGACGAGCTCGCCGAGATGGGCGTCCACCGGTACAACCACAACCTGGAGACCTGCCAGTCCCACTTCTCCAAGGTGGTCACCACCCACACGTGGGAGGAGCGCTGGGACACCTGCCTCATGGTCCGCGCGGCCGGGATGGAGCTGTGCTGCGGCGGCATCATCGGAATGGGCGAGACCCTGGAGCAGCGCGCGGAGTTCGCGGCGCAGCTCGGCGAGCTTGAGCCCGACGAGGTCCCGTTGAACTTCCTCAACCCGCGCCCGGGCACCCCGTTCGGGGACTACCCGCTGGTGGAGGGCGCGGAGGCGCTGAAGACGATCGCGACGTTCCGGCTGGCGCTGCCGCGCACCATCCTGCGGTACGCGGGCGGGCGCGAGCTGACCCTCGGCGACCTGGGCACCAGGGAGGGCATGCTCGGTGGCATCAACGCGATCATCGTCGGCAACTATCTGACCACGCTCGGCCGCTCCCCCGAGCAGGACCTGGGTCTCCTCGCCGACCTCAAGATGCCCATCAAGGCCCTGTCCCAGACGCTCTGACTCCGAATCCGGCAACCGCCCCGACGGGCGGTCACCCGGCCACGTCGTGCCAGGCGGCGGCCTGGGGCGATGCGAACGGACTCGGCTGCGGAAAGGCAGGGAACCCGAATAGGCACAGGCGCGGACTAGGCGCCGCCGACTATGTCCCCGTGAGAAGTATGGATGGGCACCACGCCACCTCGGCGGCCCGTGCCGGCTCGTGGCCATAGGCGTTGTCGATGACGCAGTCGAGGTAGATCAGAACCGTGCCGCCGGCCGCGGAGGTCTTCTTGAACTTCCTGTGCGCGTAGTTGGCACGGCCGGCGACCACCAAGCCGCCTGGCCGGGCGTAGGCGGACAGGCTGCCGTTGAAGCGGTCGTAGACGAGCGCCGCGGACTGGGCGGGGAGGAAAAGGGCAAAGCTGTGGTCAACGAGCAAGCCAAGACCAAGCGACTGACTGGTAGGTTCCGGGCATGGAGTCAGCCAAGCACGCGGGCGACGTCGCGGTCGCCGTCTCCAAGGCGTACGGCGTCGAGACGATGTTCACGCTGTCCGGGGGGCACGTCTTCCCGCTCTACGACGGCGCGGTCCACGAGGGCATGCGCATCCTGGACGTACGGCACGAGCAGAGCGCCGTGTTCGCCGCCGAAGCGACCGCCCGGCTCACCCGCCGGCCCGGTCTGGCCGTACTGACCGCGGGGCCGGGGATCACCAACGGCGTCTCCGGTGTCGCGACGGCCCACTTCAACGGTTCACCGGTCGTCGTGCTCGGCGGGCGCGCGCCGCAGTCCCGCTGGGGTTCGGGCGCGCTCCAGGAGATGAACCACCCGCCGCTCTTCAAGCCGATCACCAAGCTCGCCTTCACCGGCGCGGGCGCCGACTCGATCGGCCAGGACGTCGAGATGGCGTTCCGTACGGCTGTCGCCCCACATCGCGGGCCGGTCTTCCTCGATTTCCACATGGACCACCTGTTCTCCCCCTCGCCCGAGCACGTGACCAAGACGCTGACCCCGTCGCCGCTGGAGCCCGACCCCGACGCGCTCGCCGGGATCGCCCGCCTGATCGCCGAGGCCGAGCGGCCGGTGCTGGTTCTCGGATCCGACGTCTGGATGGACCGCGCGGAGGAGACGGCACGGGACTTCGCCGAGCAGCACCGGCTGCCGGTCGTCCTCAACGGCCAGGGCCGCGGGATCCTCCCGGCCGGGCACGAGCTGCTCGTGACCCGGGCGAGAGGGGTCGCGTTCGGACAGGCCGACCTCGTCATCGTCGTCGGCGCCCCGCTGGACTTCCGCCTCGGCTACGGCTGGTTCGGCGGCAAGGACGGCGCCCCGCTCGCCAAGGTCGTCCACATCGCCGACGCGCCCTCCCAGCTGGCCACGCACACCGGCCTGGCCGGCTCGGCGGCCGGAGACCTGTCGGTCATCCTGTGGGGACTCGACACGGCCTGCGTCGACCAGGGGGTGAACCCGAAGGCGTACGCACCGTGGGTGACGAAGCTGGCCGAGGCGGCCGCCGCCGCGATCGCCGGGGACGCCGCCCTGCTGGAGTCGGACTCCGACCCGATCCACCCGATGCGCGTCTACGGCGAGCTCGGCAAACTGCTGGCCGACGACGCCGTGGTCATCGGCGACGGCGGAGACTTCGTCTCCTACGCCGGGAAGTACGTCGAGCCTCGCAACCCGGGCAACTGGCTGGACCCTGGCCCCTACGGATGCCTCGGCACCGGGCTCGGCTACTCCATCGCCGCCCGGATCGCACGCCCCTCCTCGCAGGTCGTGCTGCTGCTCGGCGACGGCGCGGCGGGCTTCTCGCTGATGGATGTGGACACGCTGGTCCGGCACCGGCTCCCGGTCGTCATGATCTGCGGCAACAACGGCATGTGGGGCCTGGAGAAGCACCCCATGCAGCTGCTGTACGGCTACGACGTGGCCGCGGAGCTCCAACCGCAGTGCCGGTACGACCAGGTCGTCACCGCTCTCGGTGGTGGCGGCGAGCTGGTCACCTCCCCGGCCGAGATCGGCCCGGCTCTCCAGCGGGCGTTCGACTCGGGCGTGCCGTACCTCGTGAACATCGCGACCGACCCAGAAGTCGCCTACCCACGCAATACGACAGGCCTGTGACTGAGCCGCCCCCTCCAAGACCCGGCGCCCGCGGGCGAGTCGTCAAACGGGCACGGGGCTCGGCGTCGGGGTCGGCGAGGGGCTGGTAGACGGCGACGGGCACGCCTTCCTAGGCACCTCGATGGCGACGGACGACCCTTCTTCCGCGAGCGTCCCGGCCACGGGCGACTGCTCGGTCACCGCGCCCAGGCAGTCACCGCTTCCGGAGTACCGAACGTGCGGTTCGAAACCGAACCTGGTGAGCTTGGCCTTCGCCCTGCTCTCTGAAAGGCCCTTCACCAACGGGACCTTGTCCATGCCCTCGGTCGGGGAAGGCGAGGGAGAGGGACTCGGCGAGGGGCTGCGCGACGGGGTCGGCTTGGGCGGGACGCGGGTGAAGGTCGGCCGCGGGCTGGGGGACGGCGACTTGGACGGCCGTCGGGTAGGGGTCTTGGACGGGGTAGGCGTATCGGAGACCACCGCCAAGGGCGCGGGGCTGGTCGTGGGGTCCGGGTCGTCCTGCCCCGCCGCGGCCAGGCCGACCAGGCCGAAACCCACCAAAGCCACGAGCACGACGGAGCCGGCCACCGCGGCCGCGATGGGGCCCCGGCGGCGTTTCTGCGACACGGCGCGCCGAGACGCCCGCGGTCCGGACGGCGACGCCACCGTGGTCGTCGCCGGTACGGCGGGGCCGCCCTGCCACGTCTCCCGCGTGACCCGGTAGGTCGGATCCTGCTCGGGGAACCCCGGCTCCGGGTGCGTCGGGAAGCCGGGCGCGCCGAAGGCGGGAGCCGGACCGGTCAGGGCGTGCGGATCGGGGATGGGCGCTGCCACCGGATCGAATTGCTCGGTGGTGGAAACGACGGACTGGCGGGCGGCCTGGCTCATCGCTCCGGCGCTCGGCCAGCGGCGAGCGGGGTCCTTCAACAGCGCGCGCTCGACGAACCGCCGCACGGCGAGCGGCACGTCGGCCGGCAGCGGCGGCGGCTCCTCGCGAATGTGCTTCAACGCGATCGTCACCGGCGTGTCCCCGTCGAAGGGGCGTTGCCCGGCGACGCATTCGTAGGCCACCACGCCCAGCGCGTAGATGTCGACCGCGGGCGTGACGGGCGCGCCCTCGGCCTGCTCGGGCGCGCAGTACGCGGCCGTGCCGAGGACCATGCCCGCGTCGGTCAGCCGGCTGGCCGCGTCCGCGCGCGCGATGCCGAAGTCGGTGAGCACCAAAGTGCCGTCCGGCCGGACGAGCAGGTTGCCGGGTTTGACGTCGCGGTGCACGATGCCGTTCTCGTGTGCCGCCTGCAGCGCGTCGGCGGCCTGCGCCACCAGCGCCATCGTGCGCGCCGGGGTGAGCCGGCCGACCCGGCTGAGCG
>JBIOWF010000008.1:0-9455 GCA_044868295.1 Microtetraspora sp.
ATTCGCCTCGGGCTTCCTCCAGACCCCGCCTCACAACGACGCCCTTGCCTCCGGCTCGGAGTCTGCATCACCTCATCCTCCAGGGGACTTTCACCCCCAAGCGATCGCCCATGCTGGGCGCACAAGCAGTACGCCCGGCTCCATGATGAGGAGCCGGGCGTACCAGGAGACGATCCCGTCACATTGGACGGATCACGAGGCGCCTTTTACCAGTGGTGGTAACCGAGGACTTCCACGAAGGTGGAGGCCTCGGCGCCCGACAGACGACGGCCGCCGTCGAACTTCACCTTCCAGTTGCCGGACCGGTAGGCCCGGAACTTGGCAGCGAACGTCCCGTCCGACTCCGTCTCGAGAGTGTCGACGAGCCTCCAGCGGCCGGAGCCCTTCGCCTGGAAGTAGACGTCGATGTCCCGCCCGTCCAGCCGGCGCGAGCCGTACCCGTACTTGTCGCCGCAGCGGTTCTTGCCGTGGAACTTGCTGACGATGTTGTCCAGGTCGAGGCTCCGGTCGTCGGCGCACTGCTGCGCGCCTTCGATCGCGAGCCTGCCCTTCAGAAGGAAGCGCTTGCCCTTCTTCAGCTGCTTGGGCGTGGCCTCGAGGCCGACGATGCTGGTCTTCACGGGACCCGACGGCTGGCCGCCGCCCCACTGCTCGTGCTGGACGACGAAGGAGCGGTACTGGGTGTACTCCTTGTTGTCCAGGCCGAGGGCCACGACGCGGACCTGCCACGTGCCGACCGGGTCGTTCCAGTCGATCGTGTCGGTCCGGGCCCACCCGCGCCACACCGGCGAGCGGTTGGTCAGGGGGTCGCCCCCGATCGCCTGCGCCTTGCCGGTGTCAAAGCTGCGGTAACCCGCCGGCTGGACGGAGATCTTGACGTCCTTGACGTCAACCGTGCGCACCGAGACCTTCACCTGCGTGGAGTTGTGCCGCTTGACGACGACCGGGTTGGGGCCAACGTCGAGCGACGCGATCTTCGGCTGGTAGGCCGGGCTCGCGCTGGGGCTCGGGCTCGGGCTGTGCGAAGGATCCGCGAACGCCGGCGTCGCCACCGCGAGGGCCGTGGCGCTAAGCGCGGCCACCGCGAGGGTGCTCGCGATGCTTTTCACCATGAGTTGTTTCCTTTCCCCGTCTGCACACGCACCTCACTGTGCGAGGGCGTCACAGGACATAGTCGTGCAAAGCGAAGCGAAACGTTCGCGAATTGACGGTGAATAAGATCACAGCCGATTGATGTAATTCCCGACGCGATTCTTATTCGCGCAGGTCATAGGCGCGCAGCGCCACGAGACAAACGCGGCATATACGCGACGAATGCCCGTGCCGTACCGGGAAACACACAGTACGCCCGGCTCCATACGGAACCGGGCGTACCAGTAGAGCGTCTATGTCAGGCTCGGCGGATCAGGAGGCGCCTGTCACGCGTGGCTGACGGTGGGGACCTCCACGTTGGTGACTACCTCGGCGGCCGACAGACGACGGCTGCCGTCGTACTTCACCTTCCACGTGCCGGACCCGGTGACCCCGACCGGGGTCGCGAAGCTTCCGTCCGGCCCCGTCTCAAGGGTGTCGATGTACTTCCAGCGGCCGTGGTTCTCGCCCTGGGGCTGGAAGTAGAGGTTGATCTCCCGCCCCTCCAGCTGGTGCGGGAGCCGCGAGGACGAGCCGTTCGCGGGCCGCACGATGGTGTCGAACGCGAGCTTGCCCCGCAGAAAGACCGGCCTGCCCTTCAACGCCTGCTTGGGAGTGGCGACAAAGCCGACGATGCTGGTCGTCTGGGGAGCCGACGGGGTCACGCCGCTCCCCTGTCCATGCTGGACGACGAAGGAGCCGTACTGGATGTACTGCTTGTTGTCCATGCCGAGAGCCGAGACGCGGACCTTCCACGTGCCGACCGGGTCCTCCCAGTCGATCGCGTCGGTCCGGGTCCACTCTTTCCATTCCGAGGTGCCGCCGGCCGCCCGCGCCCGGGCACGTTCCCACGTGCCGCTGCCCGGTGGCCGAATGGAGATCTTGAGGCCTAAGACGTCCTTGGTCGTGCGCACCGTGACCTTCACCGGCGTGGAGTCGTTCGCCGCGACGACGACCGGGCCGGGGGGCGCCCTGATCGACATGATCTTCGACGGTTCGCCTGGGCCGGCGGTGGGGACGGGGGTGGGAGTCGGCGCCGGACTCGGGCTCGCGAGCGCCGGGGTCGCCCCGGCGAGCGCGGCGGCGCCGATGGCGGCCACCGCCAAAGTGACAGCGATACGGTTCATGAAGTTGCTTCCTTTCCCCTTGCGCGCGCCGCACTGTTCGGGCGGCCTCGGGACATATTGCCGGAATGCCAAAGGAAGCGTTCGCGAATTGACGGTGAATAAAGTCACCGCCCATCGCTGTAATTCTCACCCTGATCCTTCACCGCGATGGTCATGGACGGGTACGGCCTCTGGCGGCAAACGCGGTGTATACGAGATGAATGCGCGAGCCGTACCGGGAGACCAATCAGAACGCCCGACTCCGCGAGGAACCGGGCGTTTCGCTCGGCGAGGGGACTCCGTCACGGACGACCGTCACATAGTCGTACGCCGCGGAGCCACCCCCCGTGCCCGAGTGATTACAAATCGATAACTTCATCTAGATATATGCTTTTCTTGGCTCGTATTCGGCGCGTAGTGATTCGTACCGGCGTATTCCACTCGCCAGGTGCGGTCGCTCTTTCCGGCGATGTGCTTGGCGAACCACCCGTCCTCCCCGGTGACGGCGGTCGCCAGGGTCCGCCATGTCTCCGTCCCCTTCGGGCGGACCTGGATGGCCACCCGCTGACCGGCGAAGGGCCGGTACGGCACACGCCCGCGCGGATCCACCCGGAGCAGGGTCCCGGTCACCTCGGCTCCCTTGGCCGCGCGCTTCACGACGACCCCTTCCAGTTCGGTCGCGCGCTTGAGATAGAACGAGGTGTAGCCGGTCGTGGTCACGCCCGCGGCGTTCTTGGCGACGGCGGTGACCGTCCACTGCCCGCTCGGATACCAGCGGGAGAGGGCGACCCCGGGCTGGAACCGCCAGGTCTCCCATCCCGCTCCGCCCGCGTCGCCGGCGTTGACCTGCGCCCCCGCCGCCGTGGTCCGCGCGGACGGCGGGCCCGGCTCAACCGAGACACTGACCCCGCCGGCACGGTCGGCGCCGCTGGTCACCACGTCGACCAGCAGTCGCACCGAGCCGGTCGCGCGGACAACCGGGCCGCCCGGCCGTACCGTGATGGAACCGATGACCGGCTCCTCAGCGGCGACGGCCGGGGCCTGCACGGCGATCGCGGAAGCGACAGACGTCACGGTCAGCGTCGCAAGCAAACGTCTCATCATGGCCCGAGACGGTAGACACCGCCCGGCAATGCCACCGGGGCGGACACGCACCCCGGATGGCAAAGACCGGACGGCGAAGATCGATCACGCGTACAGCGAGTCGATGATCTCAGCGTATTTGGCGTGGATCACGCGGCGCTTCAGCTTGAGGCTGGGCGTGAGCTCCTCGGTGTCCGCCGTCCACTCGACGGGCAGCAGCCGCCACTTCTTGACCTGCTGCACCCGGGCCAGCTTCTCGTTGGCCGCGTCGACCGCGGCGCCGACCACCTTGAGCACGTCGGGGTGCTCGGCGAGATCGGCCAGCGACTCGAAGGCGACGCCGTTCGCCTGCGCCCAGCCGGGAGCGACCTCGCCGTCGAGGGTGAGGATCGCCACCGGGAACGGCCGGCGGTCGCCGAAGGCGAGGGCCTGGCCGATCAGCGGGTGCTCCTTCAGGTGGTTCTCGATGTTGGCGGGCGAGATGTTCTCGCCGCCCGCGGTGATGATGAGCTCCTTCTTGCGGTCGACGATCCGGACGAACCCGTCGTCGTCGATGGAGCCGATGTCGCCCGTGTGCAGCCAGCCGTCCTCGTCGAGCAGTTCGGCCGTCGCCTCGGCCCGGTTGAGGTAGCCGTGCGTGTTGAGCGGGCTGCGGGTGAGGATCTCCCCGTCTTCGGCGATCCGCACCTCGACGCCGGGCGCGGCCTGGCCGACCGTGCCGAGCTTGTAGTCGGCCGGGCTGTTGAAGGTGAACGCGCCGGTCGTCTCGGTCATGCCGTACACGTCGATCACCTTCAGGCCCAGACCGGCGAAGAAGCGCTGCACCTCGGTCGGCATGGGGGCTGCGGCTGTGGAGAGCCACTCCGCGTTCTCGAAACCGATCATCGAACGGATGATGGCGAGCAGCGCCGCGTCGGCCTGGTCGTAGGCCGCCTGGACCTCGGGTGAGAGCTCCCGGCCGTGCTGGCACGCCTCGACGTAGGCGAGCCCGGCGGCCATGGCCCTGCGGACGTTCTCCTGCTGCTCCGCGGGCTGGGTGGCGAGGAGGGCCTGGAGCTTGGCCATCATCTTCTCCCAGACCCGCGGCACGCCGAAGAACATCACCGGCTTGACCTCGCCGATCGCCCCGCCGAGGTTCGTCAGGTCGGTGCAGAAGTGCACGTGGGAGCCCTTGAACAGGGGCAGGTAGAGGCTGAGCATGCGCTCGGCGATGTGCGCGTAGGTCAGATAGGAGATCTGCTTGCCCTGGGTGGGCAGCGACATCATCCGCTCGGTGGCCCCGATCCCGTAGACCACGTTCGCGTGGGTCAGCGGCACGCCCTTGGGGTCGCCGGTCGTGCCGGAGGTGTAGAGCACGGTCAGCACGTCGTCGGCGGTGACGGCCTGCCAGCGGGCGTCCACCGCGGCCGGGTCGGCGGCGAGCGTCTCGTCGCCGAGGGCGAGGAAGTCGTCCCAGCTCAGGAAGCGGTCACCGGCCGGGGCCCCGTCGAGCATGATGACCTTCTCCAGGGCCGGCAGCTCGCCGAGGATCGGCTCCCAGCGAGCCAGATCGGCCGGGCCGCCGAGCACGGCGATCTTCGCGCCTACGTCCCCCGCGACAAAGGAGACCTGGTCCGGCGCGAACGTGCCGTAGACGGAGCAGGAGACCGCGCCCGCGTGCACGGCGCCCAGGTCGGCGAGCACGTGCTCGCTGCGGTTGACCATCATCAGCGCCACGGCGTCGCCGGGCTCCACCCCGAGCGCCGCGAATCCGGCCGCGATCGCGAGGACGCGCCGCCGCGCCTGCGCGTAGGTGAGCGTGCTCCAGCCGCCCTCGACGGGGTCGGAGTAGGCCGGCGCGTCCGGGTGGCTGTCCGCCGTCTCCTTCAGCTGCCCGCATATGGTCCGGCCCGCGACCTCAGCCTCGATCGCGGCACGTTCTTCGAGAACCCCGGCCATCACACGCCTCCAATAAATGACCTCTTGCACGAGAGGGATGCATCGCACCATACGGGGATCACCCCGGACAAGACCTTCGACGCGAGAAGAACGACCCGAGACCCCTCGGCGGCGGAAGAGTGGGTCACATCACAGAGTCGGGGTGAGCGGCGCTCGCGGGCGGTAGCCGTACGAGCCTCGGGAGGCGGCGATGCGGCGGACCGCGTCGGCGAGGACCTGCGGCGGCTGGGTGAACGGAAGCCGCAGGTAGCGTTCGAGGGTTCCCTCGACGCCGAACCACGGTCCGGGCGCGAGCCGTACGCCCTGGGCGGCCGCCGCCTCCGCCAGCGAGGTGGCGACCGGCGCGTCGAGGCGGACCCAGAGCGACCCGCCGCCGCGTGGCACGGTGAAGGTCCATTCGGGAAGCTCCTCGCGCAGGGCGTCCACGAGAGCGGCGCGCGACGCGCCGAGCAGGCGGCGTCGTTCCGCGCGGGTGTCCTCGATGCCGGCGAACAGGTGGGTCACGACGAGCTGCTCAAACATCGCGCTCGCGATGTCGACGGCCGCGCGCAGGACGGCGAGCCGGCGGATCAGCGCGGCGGTGCCGCGGATCCAGCCGATGCGCAGGCCGCCCCACCACAGCTTCGACGCGGAGCCGATGCTGATCACCCGCCCGTCGGTGTCGAAGGCCGCCAGCGGGGCCCGCGAGCCCACGCCTCCCGTGCCCGCGCCGCCGATGTGGTCGACGGCCAGTTCGGTCCAGGTCTCGTCGACGAGCAGGGTGGCGTCGTACCGCCGGGCGGCTCCCACCAGCGCGGCGCGGTCCTCGTCGGCCATCAGGTGACCGGTGGGGTTCTGGAAGTCGGGGATGACGTAGGCGAGCCTGGCGGCCGACTGCCGCATCGCGGATGTCATCAGGTCGAGGTGCCACCCGTCGTCGGAGATGCCCACCGGGACGAGCCGGGCGCCGCGCAGCCGCACCAGGTCGATCGCGTGCGGGTAGGTCGGCGACTCGACCAGCACGGGGTCCCCCGGCCCGGCGAGCATGAGCATCAATAGGTGGATGGCCTGCTGGGCGCCGCTGGTGACGATGATCTGGTCCGGCCGGGTGGCGAGCCCGCGCTCGCAGTACCGCCGCGCGATCGCCTCGCGCAGAGGGCTGATGCCGACGGGGTCGTACCCCATGCCCAGCGTGTACCGGTGGTAGTCCTGACCGGCCTCGGCGATGGCGGCGCCGAACAGCGCCGTGGCGGGCGGAGCCGCGCAGTGCAGCGGGAGCAGCCCGTCGTCGTCCACCGCGATCCACGGGTTGTCGGCGCCGAGCGCGCCCGCGTCGGGAAGCGCGGTCCAGCTTCCGGCCCCCTGGCGGCTCTCCAGATAGCCCTGCTCGCGCAGCCGGTCGTAGGCGGTCGTGACCGTCGTGCGGCTCACACCGAGCGCCTCCGCCAGGTGCCGCTCGGCCGGGACGCGCACCTTCACCGGCAGCCGCCCGTCCAGGATCAGGGTCCGTACGGCTCCCGCGAGGGCCTTGTAGTACGGCTTGGCGTCCAGCGGGACCTCGACGAGCCGGGCCAGCTGAGGCGCACTGAAAAAGCGCTCCATAAGGCCACTTTTCCTGATTGGCCCTTTATTCGCAAGCCATTGGCCCGCCACGATAGGGCCATTATGAGTGAGATCACCCTGCCCCGCCCATTTCCGGCACGCCTAGTTCGCCTCTACGCCGGTCTCTCCCTCTACGGCGCCGGGATCGGCCTCCAGGTCGAGTCCACCCTGGGAAACGACCCCTGGGACGTCTTCCACCAGGGGCTCGCCGTACGGACCGGATGGTCCATCGGCACATGGATCATTCTCGTCGGCGCCCTGGTGATGGTCTTCTGGATCCCGCTGCGCCAGCGGCCGGGCATCGGGACGATCAGCAATGTGATCTTCCTGGGGCTGTTCGCCGACGCGACGATCTGGCTCACCCCCACCCCCGGCCTGCTGGCGGTCCGCTGGGCGTACCTGCTGGCCGCGATCGTCGCCGTCGCCGCGGCCACCGCGCTCTACATCAGCGCCGGCATGGGCCCCGGACCGCGCGACGGGCTGATGACGGGACTCCACCGGCTCGGCCTGTCGATCCGCCTCGCGAGGACGCTGATCGAGGTCACCGTGCTCGCCGTGGGCTGGCTGCTCGGCGGCAACGTGGGCGTGGGCACGCTCGTTTTCGCCGTCGCCATCGGACCTCTCACCCAATGGTTCATGAAGATGTGGCGCGCGGCAGAGTAACGTGATCCGCATGCGGATCGAGGACTACGCCCTCATCGGGGACATGCAGTCAGCCGCGCTCATCGGTCGCAATGGATCGATCGACTGGCTCTGCTTACCGAGGTTCGACTCGCCCTCGTGCTTCGCCAGGCTGCTCGGAAACCCGGCACACGGCTTCTGGCAGTTGGCCCCGGCCGGGCAGGGCATGGCGACCAGGCGCTCCTACCTCGGCGACACACTGATCCTGGAAAGCGTGTGGGACACGCCCTCGGGCGCCGTGAAGGTCATCGACTTCATGCCGCCCCGGCACGCCAATCCCGATCTGGTGCGGATCGTGGAGGGCCTGTCGGGCACCGTGGAGATGGCGACCGAGATCCGCATCCGCTTCGACTACGGCCGCATCGTGCCGTGGGTGCGCCGCACCGACGGCCACCTGCACGCCGTAGGCGGCCCGGACTCGGTCTGGCTGCGCTCCGACGTGCCCCTGAAGGGCGGCGACTACAAGCACACCGCCGCCTTCACCGTGTCGGCCGGGGAGCGGGTGTCGTTCGTGTTCACCTGGCATCCCTCGCAGGAGCCGCGACCGGAGCAGATCGACCCGTACGAACAGCTCACCGAGACCGAGCTCCTCTGGAAGGAGTGGGTCTCGCAGTGCCGGTTCAAAGGTCGCTGGCGGGACGCCGTGGTCCGCTCGCTGATCACTCTCAAGGCACTGACGTACTCCCCCACCGGGGGCATCGTCGCCGCTCCCACCACCTCCCTGCCCGAGGACCTCGGCGGGGTCCGCAACTGGGACTACCGCTACTGCTGGCTGCGTGACGCCGCGATGACGCTGGACGCGCTGACGGAATCCGGATACATCGAGGAGGCCGGGGCCTGGCGCGAGTGGCTCCTGCGGGCCATCGCGGGCCGTCCCCAGGACCTCCAGATCATGTACGGCGTGGCCGGCGAGCGGCGCCTTCCCGAGGTGACGCTCGACTGGCTGCCCGGCTACGAGGACTCCCGCCCCGTCCGGATCGGCAACGGCGCGGCGAACCAGCTCCAGCTCGACGTCTACGGCGAGGTCGTCAACACCCTCTATCTGGCGCGCAGGCAGGGCCTGCCGCCCAGCACCCACGCCTGGGCGCTGGTGCGCAAACTGATGGACTTCCTCGAAACCGGCTGGGACCAACCCGACGAGGGCCTCTGGGAGGTGCGGGGCCCCCGGCGGCACTTCGTCCACTCCAAGGTCATGGCCTGGGTGGCGGCCGACCGGGCCGTCCGCATCGTCCAGGAGCTCGGCCGCACCGGCCCGGTGGAGCAATGGAGGGCCCTGCGGGACCGCATCCACGCCGAGGTCTGCGCGAAGGGCTTCGACGCCGCCCGCAACACCTTCACCCAGTCGTACGGCTCTCGCGAGCTGGACGCCTCGCTGCTGATGATCCCGATCGTGGGCTTCCTGCCGCCCCATGATCCCCGGGTCGCCGGCACGGTCGAGGCGATCGAGAGGGAGCTGATGGTGGACGGTTTCGTGCTTCGCTATCCCCTCGCCGAGGCCAACGACGTCGACGGCCTGCCCGGCGCCGAGGGGGCGTTCCTGGCGTGCAGCTTCTGGCTCGCCGAGGCCAAGGCCATGATCGGCCGCCGGGACGAGGCCGTGGAGCTGTTCGAAAGGCTGCTGTCGCTGCGCAACGACGTCGGCCTGCTCGCCGAGGAGTACGACCCCCGTTACGAGCGCCTGGTCGGCAACTTCCCCCAGGCCTTCAGCCACGTCCCGCTGATCCACACCGCCCAGGAGCTCAGCTGAGCCGACGCCTCACGTTGAGCCACGTCTCACAGTGGATCGGCTCACAGTGGATCGGCTCACGGCGGATCGGCTCACGGCCGGCCGGCGATCCTCGCGAGCAGGCGGGCGAACTCGGGCGGCGGAGCGACGACGAGGCGGGTCTGCCCGTCCTGGGCGACCAGGTCGGCCTGGATCCGGGTCAGCCGGCC
>JBIOWF010000009.1:0-11030 GCA_044868295.1 Microtetraspora sp.
CGCTACCTCCTACCGGAGGACTTCATACCAGAGCGCCTGCTCGTAAATCTCGCGCTCCGCCGCACCGTACTCTCGGGTTCCTTCGCGGCGGCGAGTCCCGCGTAAACGAATGTGGCGGCGGCCGCCAGCCCGAAAAACCCGACCGAGTTGATGCTTCCCCGGAACATCAGGACCGTAAGGACGCCGAACGCGGTCGCCATACCCCACCCCAAGGCGGCCGAGGGTATGTGAGCGGCCCAGCCATGATTGAGGAGCTCCGGGACCCAGCCGACACGAATTCGTGACAGTAACGGTTCGTTTGAGCGGAGAACCGCAGCCACCGACGCGGGAATACCTGGTTCCACCACGACCCTGATGCGCCGCGTACCCCGAAGCGGACCACCGGCCTCTGTCACCTATTTCCCCCCGATCGGCGTGTCGGGATCATAGCGTGCAAGATCAGGAGATGCCCAGTTTTCGACCTGGCGGAAAGGTCGGCCCGAAGCGACGACGCGGGTGTTTGATCTGCTGCCGGCGAATTTTTAGAGCAACCAATGGTTGCGCGTGCTGCAAGGAACGCTCTAGAGTCATATGCAACCAAAGGTTGCAGAAGGATGGGAGAGCGGGATGGAGTACGGCAGCATCGAGCGGGAGATCCACATCGAAGCCACGCCCGACGTGGTCTACGAGGTCATCAGCACGCCCGAACACCTGCGGGAGTGGTGGCCTGACGAAGCAGAGCTCAAACCGGTGCCCGGCGCCACCGGGGTCATCACGTTCGGCGACCGCAATACGCCGGAGGCGCAGGTCGCACCACTCACGGTGATTGAGGCAGACCCGCCCCGGCGGTTCTCCTTCCGGTGGGTGTACGACCAGGGTGAGGCCGCGACGTCGGCCAACTCGCTCCTGGTGACCTTCGAGCTGGTCCCGTCCGGCGCGGGCACGCTGCTGCGCTTCACCGAGTCGGGGTTCCGGGAGAAGGGCTGGGAGGCGGCCGTGCTCGAGGAGCAGTATCGCGAGCACGTCACCGGATGGGACTACTTCCTGCCCCGCCTCGTCACGTACGTCGCTCGGGTGGTGTCGACGCCATGAGCGTCACCATCGACGACGAGCTCTGGTCGGCGGTGGGGGACCCGACCCGGCGGCGGATGCTCGACCTGCTGTTGACCAACGGCGGCGGAACGGCGACCACGTTGAGTGAGCAGCTCCCGGTCACTCGGCAGGCGGTCGCCAAACACCTCGGCGTACTCGACCGGGTCGGGCTGGTCCACGTCACGCCGTCCGGACGTGAGCGCCTCTACGAGGTGGACGAGGCCCAGCTCGCCCGCGCGGTCGCGCAGCTCTCGTCGGTCGGGGCCACCTGGGACGCCCGGCTGCGTCGCATCAAGCTGATCGCCGAAGCAATCCAGCGCAGTCAGGAGGCCTGACCCCGCACGAACGAACGTCGCCACATCCGTGGCGGCGTTGATGAACCGCGCCCGAATGGGGGCGCCCGAACAAGAAAAGGGGCATCGAAATGGTGGACATCCTGCACAGGATCGGAGTCACATCGTCTCCCGACGACGTCTACGCGGCCTTGACCACCGTCGACGGGCTGGCGGGCTGGTGGACGGAGGACACGGACGGCGACGGCGATGTCGGAGGAGTCATCCGGTTCCGCTTCGAGCCCGGCGGGTTCGACATGAAGGTCCTGGAGGCCCGGCCCGCCGAGCGCGTGCTCTGGGAGGTCGTCGACGGTCCCGAGGAGTGGATCGGCACGCGGATCCGCTTCGAGCTCAAGCAGGAGGACGGCTTCACGATCGTGTTGTTCCGGCACGAAGGCTGGAAGGAGCCGGTGGAGTTCATGTACCACTGCAGCACCAAGTGGGCGACCTTCCTGATGAGCCTCAAGAAGCTGGTCGAAACCGGCAAGGGCGAGCCCGCGCCACACGACATCAAGATCAGCAACTGGCACTAGCTCTCATATTCTCGCGGAAGCGAGCCTCCCGTATTGGGAAGCTCGCTTCCGCGAACGCTGACACGTCCGATCCGGTGAGGTGTCCACGAAGCCTTACGGGTTCGCCGTAGGGCGCCCGACCGGGTCGGGCTCCTGTACCGCCCGGTCGGACGCCACCGGACTCCCCGCTGGACGGTCATGCTGTGCGCTTGGCCCAGAAGTGGGGGCCGATCTGGGCGAACTGCGACAGCGGCGCCTGGAAGCTCGCGCTCTGCCCGAGGAACCTCAGGGTCTGCACGTTCTTCGTGGGAAGCGTCCCGCCCGGCTCACTGACCGCGATCGGATGGAACCACTTCTGGTTCTCAGCGCCGACGCACTTGGCCACCACGACGGTGACGGTGTCCTTGGCGGTGAGACACAGCGGCGCGCCACTCTCCACGCTGGCCCGCAGGGTGTAGAAGAAGGCCTGCTGACCTCCCCCGGCCGAGACCGTGGCGGTCTGCGTCCACTACCCGAATCTGCTGTTGGTGTCCGCCGCCAGCACCACGCTCGCCCCGTTGAAGTTGGGCGCGGTCATGACCGGCTTGGACGTGTTCCCCCGGTATTCGAGCTCCTTGAACACCGTGTCCGCCTCCGCGGCCGAGGCGGCCGAGGCGACGGCCCCCGACAAGCTCATCGCGGTGAGAGCGACAGCCGCGGCGCGAAGCACATTGCGTGACTTGAACATGATCAGAAACCCCGTCGTGTTGCGTCGATGAGCCCCTCGGCTCTCCGGTCGAGACCAGCACACACCCCCTACGCACACCTGATCAGCGCACAATTACCGACTGGGTCATATGACCGGAGGGAGCGGCGGCGCGTTGACGTTCCTGCGCCACAACCTGTACATCGATATGCTGCCGATCTTCGTGGGGTTCGCTGGTACCGGCTCTCAGGAGGGCGGCGGCCGAAAAGTGGCGATCATCCTGCTGGGCATAGCTTGCGAAGCCGCGAAAGGCCGGTTGTTCGATCTGGCAAATAACCTCCACCAAGCGCCACAGACCTAACACGCACCTGTGGCGGCCGGAATTGCCAAGTCGTCAGGAACTGATACCTCTATGACGCGCGGGCGCGACTACCCTCAGTTATGTACGGCTACCGCCCGCATCTTCTATCGGAGCTCGACCCCGGGAGGTAACCTCATGAACATGCAGGATGAGCTCGACGGCCTGAAGGACCGGGTCACCAAGCTGGAGTTGCGACACGAAACCGCCGTCCTGGCCGGCCAGATCGCCGCCAACACCCAATTCACCGAGATGGAACAAAAGATCAACGTCCTCACCGGCGAGGTCGGCTACCTTCGGACCAAAGTCGACACCTTCGACGCACGATTCGAGGGCATCGATCGCCGGCTCGACGGGTTCGACGACCGGCTGGCCCGGCTGGAGGACATCGTGAAGGCCACCAGCCAGGGCGTCATTCACCTGCTCGAGACAACCCAGGGCCTCGCCGAGACCGTCCACACGCTTTCGCGAACGGTTGAGGAGCGGCTTCCTCCGCTGGTCAACTGACCCGGCCCAGGCCGAACGGCCATTCGGCCAGCCCCCTCAACCCATGGTCGTCGAGCCGTACGCGTGTCTACCTGACGGGATGACCTGCGGCGCGCAGGGTGTCCTTGACGTCGGCGATCTTGAGCTCACCGAAGTGGAAGACGCTGGCGGCGAGGACCGCGTCGGCTCCGGCCTCGATGGCGGGCGGGAAGTGCTCCAAGGCACCCGCGCCACCCGAGGCGATCACCGGGACCGTGACGGCCTCGCGAACGGCCCGGAGCATCTCGATGTCGTAGCCGTCCTTGGTGCCGTCGCCGTCCATGGAGTTGAGCAGGATCTCCCCGACGCCCAGCTCTTGTCCGCGACGGGCCCACTCGACCGCGTCGATCCCGGTGCCACGGCGACCGCCGTGCGTGGTCACCTCGAAGCCGGAAGGCGTCGGCGGGCCGTCGACGACCCGGCGGGCGTCGACGGACAGCACGATGCACTGGGCCCCGAACCGGCGGGACGCCTCGGTGAGCAGCTCAGGCCGCGCGATGGCGGCCGTGTTGATGCCCACCTTGTCGGCGCCCGCGCGCAGGAGCCGGTCCACGTCCTCCACCGCGCGGACTCCTCCGCCGACGGTCAGCGGGATGAAGACCTGCTCGGCCGTACGGCGGACCACGTCGAGCATGGTCTCTCGCTCCCCCGACGACGCGGTGATGTCGAGAAATGTCAGCTCATCGGCGCCTTCGGCGTCGTAGCGACGCGCGAGCTCGACCGGGTCACCGGCATCGCGAAGGTTCTCGAAGTTGACGCCCTTGACCACGCGGCCGGCGTCGACGTCCAGGCATGGAATGACCCGAATCGCGACGGTCATGCGGATTCCTCCCCTCGATACGCCTCGACCTCCACCTCTACCAGCATCCGCGGGTCGACGAGGCCGGCGATCTGGACGCTGGTGCACACGGGGCGCACCTCGCCGAACACCTCGCCGTGGGCCCGCCCCACGGCGTCGAAGTCACCCGCGTTCACGACATACAGCCGTGTACGGACCACGTCCGCCAGGGACGTCCCGGCTTTCTCGACCGCGTCGAGGGCGATCGAGAACGCGGTGAGCGTCTGGTTGTAGGCGTCGCCGAGGTGCTGGACCTCACCGCCGACGGTGGCCGTGCACCCCGACACCAGCACGTGGGGGCCGACGACGACGGCACGGGCATAGCCGTATCGGTCCTCCCACGGCCCGCCGGAAGAGATTCTGTTGCTCTTCATGAGGTCACCGCCGCGAGTGCCTCTTCGAGGGTGAAAGCCTGGGCGTACAGCGCCTTGCCCACGATCGCGCCCTCGACGCCCGCCGGAACGAGGGTCGAGAGGGCGCGCAGGTCGTCGAGCGACGAGACGCCGCCACTCGCGATCACGGGCTTGTCGGTCCGGGCGCAGACCTCGCGGAGCAGGTCGAGGTTGGGCCCGCGGAGCGTGCCGTCCTTGGTGACGTCGGTGACGACGTAGCGCGGGCACCCGTCGGCCTCCAGGCGGTCGAGCACCTCCCAGAGGTCGCCGCCCTCCTTCGTCCAGCCCCGGGCCGCCAGGGTGGTGCCCCGGACGTCCAGCCCCACGGCGATCCGGTCACCGTACTCGGCGATGATCTTGGCGCACCAGGCCGGGTCCTCCAGCGCGGCGGTGCCGATGTTCACCCTGCGGCAGCCGGTGGCCAGCGCCGCCTCAAGAGAGGCGTCGTCGCGGATCCCGCCGGACAGCTCGACCTGGACGTCCAGCGCGCCCACCACGGACGCCAGCAGATCGCGGTTGCTCCCCCGGCCGAACGCGGCGTCGAGGTCCACCAGATGGATCCACTCCGCGCCGGCCTCCTGCCAGGCGAGCGCCGCCGCCAGCGGATCTCCGTACGAGGTTTCGGTCCCCGCCTCGCCCTGCACCAGGCGAACCGCCTGGCCATCGGCGACATCCACGGCTGGCAGCAATATGAGCGACATCAGTCACGACCTCCGGTCGAAAACGACGGTGACGAGCACCGGGATCAAGAGTAGGGACACGACGAAGACACCGAGCCGGGCCATCCACCCGTCGAGCAGCAGCCAGGCGAGCACCTGGACGAGGAACCACAGGACGGTGAGGACACCATTCTCGGTCCGGCGACGGCGCGCACGGTAGCCCCCTTGGCGGGCGACCCGCACAGGGCGCGGCAGGAGGGCGGTCACACGGCCGCGCAGCCGGCGGCGCCGGGCCGCTCTGGCCTCCCGCTCCGCCCTCGCCACCGCGAGACGCTCCCGTTCGGCCTCCCGCTCCGCCCTCCGCCTGGCTCTTTCCTTGCTCATCCGGCGCTCACCAAGACCTCACCACAACTTCACCGGGACCTCGCCCGGCCCTTGCCGGGAGGCCGGCAGGCGCGCTCGTTCACAGGGTGCTCAACCAGTTGGCGAGCAGCACGGCTCCGGCGTCCCCGGACTTCTCCGGGTGGAACTGGGTGGCCGTGAGCGGCCCGTTCTCGACGGCCGCCACGAACGGCACGCCGTGCTCGGCCCAGGTGACCAGGGGCTGCTTGAACCCCGGACCGGCCTCCAGCTCCCACTTGCGCACGCCGTAGGAGTGCACGAAGTAGAACCTCGTGCCCGCGTCGAGCCCCTTGAAGAGCACGCTTTCCGCGGGCGCGGTCACGGTGTTCCAGCCCATGTGCGGCAGGACGGGGGCGTCGAGGCGCTCGACGACGCCGGGCCACTCGCCGCATCCCTCGGTGTGGACGTCGTGTTCGACGCCCTCCGCGAAGAGGATCTGCATGCCGACGCAGATGCCGAGAACGGGACGGCCGCCCGCGAGGCGGCGCCCGACGATGCGCTCGCCGCGCACGGCCTTCAGCCCCGCCATGCACGCCGCGAACGCGCCGACGCCCGGGACGACCAGGCCGTCGGCGTCGAGGGCGGCGTCGTGGTCGGCGGTGACCGTGACGTCGGCGCCCACCCGGGCCAGCGCCCGCTCGGCGGAACGCAGGTTGCCCGATCCGTAGTCGAGGACGACCACACGCTTGCCTACTGCCACCACATCACCCCCGCCGTGATCGCCAGCGCGGCTCCGAGGCCGGCCAGCACCGCCATGAGTTTGAGGCCCTGCCGTACGGCGGAGATGACCCCGCCGATCAGGAAGAGACCGATGAAGATCATGCCACCCGACGCGAAGGTCACAGGACGCCCTTGGTGCTGGGGACGCCGCTCGCGCGGGGGTCGCGCTCCGACGCGTCGCGCAGCGCTCGGGCCATGGCCTTGAACTGCGCCTCCACGATGTGGTGGGCGTTTCGCCCGTACGGCACGTGCACGTGCAGGCAGATCGCGGCCTGGGCGACGAACGACTCCAGGATGTGCCGGGTCATCGTCGTGTCGTACTCCGGGCCGATCATGGGGGCCATGCCCTCGGGCTCGGTGTGCACGAGGTACGGCCGGCCGGACAGGTCCACGGTGACCTGTGCGAGCGCCTCGTCCAGCGGGCAGGACGCGTTGCCGAAGCGGCGGATGCCCGACTTGTCGCCCAGAGCCTCACGGAACGCGGCGCCCAGCGCGAGCGACGTGTCCTCGATCGTGTGGTGCGAGTCGATGTGCAGGTCGCCCTCGGTCTTGACGGTCAGGTCGAACAGCCCGTGCTTGCCCAGCTGGGCCAGCATGTGGTCGTAGAACCCGACCCCGGTCGCGACGTCGACGATGCCGGTGCCGTCGAGGTTGACCTCGACCAGCACCGAGGTCTCTTTGGTGGTGCGCTCCACACGCCCGACCCGCTGACCAAGATCGCCGCCGGAAAGACGTGCGCCACTCATCCGAGGATCCCTTCCAGAGCGGCGCGGAACGCCGCCATCTCTTCACCTGTCCCGATCGACACGCGTAGCCACCCTGCCGGACCGGTCTCCCTGATCAGCACACCGCGGTCGAGCAGCCCCTCCCACACCGCGCGCCGATCCGGGAACCGGCCGAACAGCACGAAGTTGGCGTCGGAGTCGGCGACCGACAGGCCACGGTCCCGCAGCCACGCGACCGTGACGTCGCGCTCCGCGCGCAGCGCGTCGACGGTGCCGAGGAGCTCCTCGCGGTGCGCGAGCGCGACCCGGGCGGCGGCCTGGGTCAGCGTCGACAGATGATACGGCAAGCGGACCAGGAGCATCGCGTCGACGACCGCCGGGTCGGCGGCGAGGTACCCGAGCCGGGCGCCTGCCATCGCGAACGCCTTCGACATGGTCCGGGTCACGATCAGCCGGGGATTGCCGGGGAGGAGCGTCAGCGCCGACGGCGTGCCGGTCCGCGCGAACTCGGCGTAGGCCTCGTCCACCACGACCATGCCGGGCGCGGCGGCCAGGATCCGCTCGATCACGTCGAGCGGCAGCGCCGTACCGGTCGGATTGTTCGGCGAGGTAAGGAACACCACGTCTGGGCGGTGCTCCTCGATGGCCCGCACGGCCTTCGCGACGTCGATCGCGAAGTCCTCCTCGCGGGCTCCCTCGATCCAGCGGGTGCTGGTGCCACCCGCGATGATCGGATGCATCGAGTAGGACGGCTCGAAGCCGATCGCGGAGCGGCCCGGGCCGCCGAACGCCTGCAGGATCTGCTGGATGATCTCGTTGGAGCCGTTGGCGGCCCACAGCTGGGCCGCGGTGAGCCCGTGGCCGAGGTAGTCGGCCAGGTCCTTGCGCAGGTCGACCGCGTCCCTGTCCGGGTAGCGGTTCAGCGTGGCCGCGCCCTGCCGTACGGCCTCGGCGAGATCGCCGATCAGCGACGGCGAGGGCGGGTAGGGGTTCTCGTTGGTGTTGAGCTGGACGGGCACGTCGAGCTGGGGCGCGCCGTAGGGCTTCTTTCTCCGCAGGTCGTCCCGGATGGGCAGGTCGTCGAGGGTCGTCATGACGGCACGCCCCAGTCGAACCTCGCCCGGATGGCGGCGCCGTGCGCGGGCAGGTCCTCGGCGTCGGCCAGCGCGCACACGAGTGGCGCGGCCTCCGCGAGCGCCTCGCGGGTGTAGTCGACGACGTGAATGCCGCGCAGGAACGTCTGGACGGACAGTCCGCCGGAGTGGCAGGCGCAGCCGCCGGTCGGCAGCACGTGGTTCGACCCCGCCATGTAGTCGCCGAGCGAGACCGGAGAGTACGGCCCGATGAAGATCGCCCCGGCGTTGCGGACCCGGGCGGCCACCTCGTGCGCGTTCGCGGTCTGGATCTCCAGGTGCTCCGCGGCGTACGCGTCGACGACCTTGAGGCCGTCCTCGACGCTGGACACGAGCACGATCCCCGACTGGCGGCCGGCGAGCGCCTCCGTGATCCGCTCGGAGTGACGGGTCGCGGAGACCTGTCCGGGAAGTTCCTTCTCGACCGCGTCGGCGAGCTCCACGCTGGTCGTCACGAGCACGGCCGCCGCGATCACGTCGTGCTCGGCCTGGCTGATCAGGTCGGCGGCGACGTGCGCCGGGTCGGCGGTCTCGTCGGCGAGCACGGCGATCTCGGTCGGGCCCGCCTCGGAGTCGATGCCGATCCGGCCCTTGAGCAGCCGCTTCGCCGCGGCGACCCAGATGTTGCCGGGCCCGGTGACCATGGTGGCGGGGGGGCACTCCTCGGTCCCGTAGGCGAACATCGCCACGGCCTGGGCGCCGCCCACGGCGTAGACCTCGTCGACGCCGAGCAGGGCGCAGGCGGCCAGGATCGTCGGGTGCGGCAGCCCGCCGTGCTCGCGCTGCGCGGGGGACGTCACGGCCAGCGAGCCGACCCCGGCCTCCTGGGCGGGCACGACGTTCATGACCACGCTTGAGGGGTAGACGGCCCGGCCGCCCGGCACGTAGAGGCCGACGCGGCCGACCGGCACCCAGCGCTCGGTGACCGTGCCGCCGGGGACGACCCGCGTCGTGGTGTCGGTGCGCCGCTGCTCGCGGTGGACCAGCCGGGCCCGCCTGATCGACTCCTCCAGGGCCCGCCGGACGGCCGGGTCCAGCTCGTCGAGGGCCCGGCCGATCGCCTCGGCGGGGACCCGGGTGGACTCCAGCTCGACACCGTCGAATCTCGCGGTCAGCTCCCGTACGGCTGCCGCCCCACGATGGCGCACGTCCTCGCAGATGGGCCGCACCTTCTCCAGGGCGGCCTCGACGTCGAGCTCGGCGCGGGGCAGCACATCGCGCAGGTCGCCGGGAAGCGAGCCGCGCAGGTCGATACGGGAAATCATTGTCCCAGTCTACGGACGGCCGGGGGCGAATCCGGTTCTGTCCATCATGCGGACACCCGCATGTTTCGATTCTCGATCAAGAAGTAGCACAAACCGGGAAAACCATCCGACATGGTCCGTACCATTGGCCGGTGGCTGTGACAGATCTTCACTCCCGGACGCGCGACCGGCTGGTTCCGCCCATGCAGGGCAGCCCGCTGTGGGGCTGGCTGGGCCCGCTGATCGTCGCCGCGTTCGGGGCGTTCCTGCGTTTCGACCGGCTCGGCACGCCCAACGCCGTCGTGATGGACGAGACCTACTACGCCAAGGACGCCTTCTCCCTGCTCAAGTTCGGCGTGGAGCGGCAGTTCGTCGACAACGCCGACAAACTGCTGCTGGCCGGTGATACCGCGATCTTCAAGCGGTGCGAGCAGGTGGAGCAGTGCGCCTCCTATGTGGCCCATCCGCCGCTGGGCAAGTGGCTGATCGCCCTCGGCGACCTGCTGTTCGGGGTCGACCCGTTCGGCTGGCGGTTCACCGCCGCCTTGTTCGGGGCGCTGTCCATTTTCATCCTGGCCCGGGTGGCGCTGCGGATGACCCGCTCCACCGTGCTGGGGTGCCTGGCCGGGCTGCTGCTGTCCTTGGACGGGTTGCATTTCGTGCTGTCGCGTACGGCGTTGCTGGACATCTTCCTGATGTTCTGGATCCTGGCCGGTTTCGCCTGCCTGGTGGCCGATCGTGACTGGGCGAGGGGACGGCTGGCCGACTGGTACGAGTCGGCCGAACAGGGCGTGGCGGGTCCCAGGCTCGGCCTGCGGCCGTGGCGGCTGGCCGCCGGTCTGTGCCTGGGCGCCGCCCTGGCGACCAAGTGGACCGGTGTCTTCTTCATCATCGCCTTCGCGATCATGTCGGTGGTGTGGGACGCCGGCGCCCGCCGCATGGTGGGCCTGCGCGGGCCGTGCTCGGAGGCCTTCCGTCTCGATGTGCCGTTGGCCTTCGCCTGGACGGCCCTGGCGCCGATCGTCGTGTACGTGGCCTCCTTCGCCGGCTGGTTCGCCACCGACAAGGGATATGGCCGCAACTGGGAGCAGGCCACCTCCAGCGGCCCCTTCTTTTTCGTCATCGACTCGCTGCGCTCCTGGGTGGCCTACCAGAAGCAGGTGCTCGGCTTCCACACCGGCCTGGAGGCGCGGCACGACTACCAGTCGTGGCCGTGGAGCTGGCCGCTGCTGCAGCGCCCGGTCCTGTTCTTCTCCCAGTCACCGACCGGCTGCGGCGCCGCCAGGTGCATGCGGACGGTGCTCGAGACCGGAACCCCGGTCATCTGGTACGGCGGCCTCATCGCCCTGATCGCGATGATCGCCTGGTACACCGCGACCCGCGACTGGCGCGCCGGGGCGGTGCTGGTCGGCTACGCGGCGGGCTGGCTGCCCT
>JBIOWF010000010.1:0-11247 GCA_044868295.1 Microtetraspora sp.
GAAGGTACCGGTCCCCTGCATGGTGTTGATCTAGTCAATCCAGATCATGCCAGGTCAGATCGGTACCTTCTGCATTATGTGACGCTACGTAGCGGTCTGCCGTCCACTCACGAATTCATGAGGCCGGGGATCGTCCTCAAAACGGGAGAATCCCAAATGCGTCGCTCTGTTCGCAGCCTTATCGGTCTCGCCGCTGCCACCGCCGCCATCGCGGTCGGCATCCCCGCCCTCTCCACCGCCGCCAACGCCTCCACCGCCGGCAAGGCCTCCGCGTCCTCCGACTACGACGGATACTGGGGCTCCTACTGGTCGAGCAACCACCTGGCCAAGGCCAAGGGCTTCATCGACGTCAACTACGACGACGACGAGTCCAACAGCGTCCACATCACCGGCAAGCTGTGGGACCTCGACCACCGCACCTACAACGAGGGCGGCAAGTGCGCCTACGTGAAGTTCCGCGTCCAGTACTGGAACGACGATGAGGACGACTGGGCCTCGACCATCAAGTCGTACAAGTACTGCGGGGCGGGCGGCTACAAGGCCTTCAACTTCTGGCGCTATGACGTCGCGCAGGTCCAGGTGAAGGTCTGCCAGATCGGTCTCTACAGCAGCAACCCGACCAAGTGCGGCTACTGGTACGACCTGTACAACGCGTACGACGAGGACTACGACTACGAGGCCTGATCACCAGGTCACCAGGTCGCCGGCTCGCCAGGCGAAACACAGACGCGGCTCGTCCCCTCTCCAGGGGGCGGGCCGCGCCGTTCCGTGTGGTCGAAGGATCAGGCAGCTTCCACGAGACCGAGCCTCGCGCAGAGGCGTTCTCGAACCGCGGGCCATTCGGGGCGCAGGATCGAGTAGTACGCGGTATCTCGGACCGTGTTGTCGGCGCCTCGGGTGTCCGCTCTTCGCACGCCGTCCAGGCGCGCGCCGAGGGCCTCGATGGCGGCCCGGGATCGTGTGTTACGTACGTCTGCCTTGAGAGTTATGCGGTGGACCTGCCAGGTCTCGAAGGCGAGAGAGAGCATCAGGAACTTGCTCTCCCGGTTGACACCGGTGCCCTGGGCCGATGCGGCCAGCCAGGTGTAACCGATGTCCGCCACGGACGGGACCTCGCCCACCACGCCCTTGGCACCCGGCGGCCAGGGCATGGGGCCCTGCCAGTACTCCAGGTGCATGAGACGGGTGGCACCGACGACGCGGTCGGTGTGCAGCCACCGGATGGCGAAGGGCATTGAGCGGCCCTCCGCCTGCTCAGCCATGGCGGCCTCCACGTAGGAGACCATCTCTTCCCGTCCGACGGGAACGCGAGTGAAGGCGTAGGTGGAGCGGTCCTCACTCGCCGCGGCGACGAGGTCATCGACCACCGCGAGGCTAAGCGCTTCCAGGCGCACGGAGCGCCCGGACAGGGTGACAAAAGCGGGCATGAGCACATGATGAGGGCTCCAAAACACGCCTGGTGCCAAATGACACGAGACATCTTGTGGAGGGCTAGGTAAAGCTCGCGCCATGGAGGTGAAACCGCAGGTCAGAGTGGATGTAGGCGACTGCCGGGGCGGGTCGCCAAAGGTAAAGATTTAGGCAAAGATCGCCGCCGCTAGTAAGTGGGCGCGGTGGAGAGTCCGGGCCGGTTCCGCAGGGTGCCGTCGGCTTGATCGACAATGAGTTTTTTCATCGAGATCAGGCCGGTCAGAGCGGTCTCCAAATGATCGAGAGAAGCCGCGATCCACGGGAGCGCGAGAGGGTCGTCCGCGTTGAGGGCGACCAGGCGCTGCGCGGCCGACTCGCCGTAGAGCAGGCTGGTGGCCACGCGCACTCGCGGAGCGCCGGGATCGTCGCCGAAAGCCGTCCCTGGGAGGACCCCGATGCCGTGCTTCTCGATCAGCGTCGATGTGAGCTCCGCCGAGGATCCGAACCACCATATTTCTGGGTACAGGTAGAAACCGCCCTGAGGTGGGGCCACCGACGCTCCCGCCTTGACGAAGCGATCGGCCACCGCTCGCGCGACGATCCCGTGCAGCCTCCGGCTCTCCGCCACGCGCTGGACGATCTCGGCCGGCTCACTGTAGGCGTACGCCGCGGCGTGCTGGACCGGCGCCGCCGCGCTGGACCAGATCTCGCTGGCCACCGCCAGCAGCCGGTCGCGCAGCCGGTGATCGGTCAGTCGGGCCACGCCGATGCGCCAGCCTCCCAGGGCGAGGCTCTTGCTGAGCCCGCTGGTGATGATCGTCCGCTCCGGAGCGACGTCGGCCGGGCTGAGGAACTCCGCCGCCGGATCGTGGACGAGGTCACGGTAGATCTCGTCCGAGATGATCACCAGGTCGAGCTGCCTGGCCAACTCGGCGATCCGCCGGACCGTCTCCGGACGGGCCAACCGGCCCGTCGGGTTGTCGGGCAGCGTGACGAGCAACGATCGGACCGTACGGCCCATCGCCCGGGCGTGCAGAACGGCCGAGGCGACCTTGTCCGGATCCGGCACCCCTCCCTCGCCGGGGGGCGCCGGAACCATGATCGGCCGCACGCCGATGATGTCGGCCTGGGCGGCGTAGCTGACCCAGCTCGGCGTGGGCAGCACGATGTCCCCGCCGATGGCCAGCATCAGGCCGAACAGCAGGGCCTTGCTGCCGGGGCCGGAGACGACCAGGTCGGGGTCGGTGGGCAGGCCTCGCCGGTCCCAGTAGCCCGCGGCCGCCTCCCGCAGGTGCGGGAAGCCAGCGACCGGGCCGTAACTGTTGTTTCCGCCGGCCTCGCCCAGCTTGCGCCGCAGCGTCGGATGGACGGGAAGACCGGCCTCCCCGAACGCCAGGTGGAGGACGCGCTCGCCCGCGTGCCGTCTTCGTTCGATGTCCTCATTGGCCGCCAAAGTGGCCGAAACTGTGACTTTCATCGCTTTCCTCCTGGTTGCACGGAACGTTCCCAAGCGTGAGGGGGTATAGGCATCAGGACAAGCGAGGCTTTTCGTTGCCGGGCATAAGGAGACCTGATGCTCGATCTGCGCCGTCTTACCTTGATCTGCGAATTCGCCCGCCGTGGGAGCATCGCGGCGACCGCGACGTCGACGGGCTACAGCGCGTCCGCGGTGTCGCAGCAACTGGCCGCGCTGGAGCGAGAGGCCGGAGTCGCGCTGATAGACAGGACGTCGCGGAGCGCGGAGCTCACGGACGCGGGACGGCGGCTGGTCGACCACGCCGAGCGCATCCTCGCGATGGTGGAGACGGCCGAGTCGGATCTGTCCGCGCACGCGGCGACCCCGTCCGGGCGGGTCGTGGTCACCGGGTTCCCGACGGCCGCGGTGGCCTTCGCGCCCGCCCTCGCGCGCTCGCTGAAGCGCCATCGCGAGCTGTCCCTGCGGCTGCGGCAGAGCCGGTCCGGGCGGGGCATGCGCGAGGTGGAGTCGGGCGAGGTCGACATCGCCCTCGTCGACGACTGGTGGGGCAGGGTGGGCCGGCACGAGACGCTGAAGGTCTTCCCCCTGCTGACCGACCCGCTCGTCCTCGTGGTGCCGCGGCGGCATCCGATGGCCGACCCATCGGTGCCCGTCGACCTGCTCGCGCTGCGGGACGAACCGTGGATGGCGACGCCCGACGGCGAGCCGTCCCGGACGGCGGTCGACCGGCTGCTGGCCGACGTCGGCGGCGCGCCACCTGTGGCGTGGGAGTTCGAGGGGCTCGGCACCATCCTCAGCCTGGTGGCCAAGGGCATCGGCATCGCCGCCGTGCCCGCCCTGGCGCTGGCGGCCGGGGTGCGGGGAGTCGCCGTCAGGGAGTTCACCGGCGAGCCGATCGAGAGGCGCATCTACGCGGTGGCCAGGGAGTCCAGCGTGCATCGCCCATCGGTCGCGGCCACACTGCGCGCGATCCACGTCGCCGCCCGCTATCTCGTGTCCGACCTCGGCCATCTGAGCGAATACCGAGGACAGGGCTAGTGCGGACCTAGGCAGAGCTGAGGCAGGAGCCGAGGCGGGGGCTAGTGAGGCGGAGCGGCGGCTTGCGGAGGCAGGGCAGAGCTGAGGCGAGGCGGCTAGGGAGCTTTCTGCCGGGTGCCGCGCAGCCGATCTCTGGCGGCTGCGAACTCTTCTGGGGTGAGCAGGCCCAGTTGCATCATCTGGCCGAGATGGGCCAGCTTCGCCGCGAGGTCCTCCTGGGGCGGCCGGGGCGCCGCCGCGACGATGGCCCCCCTCAACAGAGGTGCGCGGCGCGCCGGTCTGTAGGAGAGCATTCTTGTATCGTCGCGTGCGGCTCGCACGGCCTCTTCGGCGTGCTGGGGCTGGATCCGCACCACGGCCGAGGCCCGGCCGCCCGCGGCGCGCACGGCCCCGGCCGCCTCCTTGGCCCAAGGGCGATCGACCACGAGGGCCATCGCGCAGGTGCCGGGCGCCAAGATCTCGGCGACCTCGTCGGCGTCCGCCCCGTCGATCAGGGTGAACATGCCCCAGCTCGCGCCGAGATGGCTCAGCTCGGGGAGATCGGCGATCTCCGTACAGGTCACCTTGCCGTCCGTGGCCTTGGCGATGACCAGGGCGTCGGCGACACCCATGTGACCGCTCCACCTGAGCCACTCCACGACGGCGACGACCTCCGTGTCGACGCGCTCGCCAGGGAAGGCGAGCACGACGAATTCCAGCGGTCCAAGAGCCGGCAATGTCATCCCCCCGAAGGACAGTGCTCGTTTCGGCCAGTGTAAGCACACCGTTTTCGGAGTCTCACGGCCGCGTGCGGAAAATCCGGCACCATCGAAGGATGCGTATCGGTGTCTTCCTGATCGCGGCTCGCTTTCCCTGGATGTCGCCCGGCGAAGTGTTACGGAACACGGTCGAGGCGATCGTGGCCTCGGAGCGTGCGGGGTTCGACGACGCGTGGATCGCCGAGCACCACTTCATGTCGTACGGCGTCTGCCCGTCGGCGGCGACTCTGGCCGCCGTGGCGCTGGGCCGTACGTCGCGGATCACGGTGGGGACGGCGGTCAGCGTGCTCTCGACGCAGCACCCGGTCGCGCTCGCGGAGCAGGCGGCCATGCTCGACCACGTCTCGGGCGGCAGGTTCAGGCTTGGAGTGGGCCGTGGCGGCCCATGGGTGGATCTCGAGGTGTTCGGCACCGGCCTGGCCCGGTTCGAGTACGGCTTTCGCGAGTCACTCGACCTGCTGTGCGCGGCGTTGAAGGACGACGTGGTGTCGGCGGACGGGGACTTCTTCCGCTTTCGCGAGGTGCCCGTCGTGCCTGCCACGAGGATGTCACCGGTTGTGGCGTGCACGTCGTCCGGCACCATCGCCCTGGCCGCCGAACGCGGGCTGCCGATGCTGCTCGGTATGCACATCGCCGACGAGGAGAAGGCCGCCATGGTGGCCGAATACGAGTCGGCACGCCACGGCGGGCTTGGCCCAGTGGGTGAGCACGCGCCGGGCGGGCGAGACCGGGGGCATGTCGCCCGCTCTAAGGGTGAGCACGCGCCGGGCAGGGGTGACCCAGTGCCTGTCCCCGTGGGTGAGCGCGCGCCGGGCAGAGACGCCCCGAGGCATGTCGCCGCTGCCGTCGGACATGTCGCGGACTCGACGGCTCAGGCGGTCAAGGAGATGAAGGCCGCGATGCCGCGATGGCTGGAACCTGGTCTTGCCGGATACGTGGCCGTGGACGACCGGCCCCGACCACAACGCGATATCGCGAAATATGTGGACATGTTGTGCGGCATTCACCCGGTCGGATCGGCCGAGCGCTGCATCGAGGTGCTGCGCGCGACCGCGGAGCGGACCGGACTGCGGCACGTGATCCTCATGGTGGAAGGCGCCGGCGAGCATGCGCGGACCCTGGAGAACATCGCCCGCCTCGGCTCCGAGGTCCTGCCCGCCCTGCGCGACCCGGGACCGCCCAGATCCGGGTAGAGGTCTGGCCGCGAGGGGCTCGGGGGGTGACGAACTCCTCGTACGCGTCCGTGGCCGCGGGACGGAAGACGGCGACTCGGTGGCAGTTCTGGAAGGCCAGCCGTACGCCGAAGTGCCTTTCGAGCGCGCCGCGCATGGCGTCGCTCGCCAGGCACCGCAGCAACTGGCCGCGGGCGGTCTCGTCGGGCGGAGGAACCTGGTTGTCGGCGAAGTCGGCGCCGGAGCGATCACGCTGCTGGACCAGCTCACTGATCGTCGACCAGGCGTACGGGAGCGAGTCTCGGACGCAGGCGATGAACGCCTCGTCGTCGATCTCGCCGGTCCTGGCCTGGATCAGAAGATCGTTCGGAACGGTCAGCGACATGAGGCTTCTCCTCTCGAAAGTGACGAACTGGCTATCTCAGAATGAGATCGCCATAAAGCAGCCTTCTTTTGGACTCGGCATCGCGGACAAAGCAGACGGTAGATCACATCCAGGACGCCTCAATGTGGCGTGGAGGCGACATCTTCATGAGCTCAGGGCGGCGTGGCCGTACTGGAACTCGGGGTCGATCTGGGCCGTGAGGTCCTGGCCGGTGGCGCGGTTGGCCCAGGAGTCGGCGTTGCGCAGGTGGAACTCGGCGGCCTGGCGGCCGAACTTCTCCCAGTCCTTGGGCTGCGCGTCGAGGTGCTTGAGCAGCACGCCGAGCGCCTCGTGGTTGGGGGACTCAAGGTCGTCGAGGGTGAACGGCCGCCCCTGCTCCATGGCGCGGACGGCGGGGGAGTGGCGCAGGCAGGCCAGCAGGTCGTCGCCCACGTGCTCGCGGAGGAAGGCGACGTCGTCGTCAGACTGGATCTTGTTGCCGACGACCGCGATCGCCACGTCGTAGTCGGCGGCGTACTCCTTGTACTGCCGGTAGACGCTCACGCCCTGGCGGGTGGGCTCCGCCACTAGGAACGTCAGGTCGAACCGGGTGAACAGCCCGGACGCGAACGAGTCGGCCCCCGCCGTCATGTCGACGACGACGTATTCGCCGGGGCCGTCCACGAGGTGGTTGAGGTAGAGCTCCACCGCGCCGACCTTGGAGTGATAACAGGCGACGCCCAGGTCGTCCTCGCTGAACGGGCCGGTGGCCATCAGCCGCAGACCCTCCACCCGGACGGCGGGAAAGAACGGGTCGTTCAGGTCGATCAGGCGAGAGCCGCGACCGGGAGGTGTCGTCTTGACCATCGCGTCCACGGAGGAAATGCGGGGATTGTCACCCCGCAGGTGGTCCTTGATCTCGCCGATCATCGCCCCGAGGGGTGAGGGGCTCTCCACCGCGCCGAGCGCCAGGCCGAGATGCTGGTTGATGTCGGCGTCGATCGCGACGACCGGTCCCCACTGTGTCGCGTACCTCGCGAACAGCGACGACAGTGTCGTCTTCCCGCTGCCGCCCTTGCCGACGAACGCCACCCGCACGTTGCTGTCCAATCATGATTATGAAAACCATTCCGTTGTCAGCAATCATGCCACGAGGAAGGGCGGCCGAGTACACCGAATCGCTCATGTGCCTCGGGAAGGCCGGCCGGGCATGGTGAATCGCTCACTGCCGGAGGGTGGAAAGGCGGCGCGTACCGCATCGCCCACCTGCACGACGGAGGGAAGGCAAGGCGTGCCGAATCGCTCACCCGCCAGAGTGGAGAGGCATGCCGGATCGCTCAACCGCCTGAGGAAGAGGCGGCGCGTGCCGAATCGCTCACTGAGCGGTGGTGGCCTGGGGTTCGAAGAGTTTGAAGACCTTGATCAGGGTGGGGCGCAGGCGGTTCCAGTCGTCCGCCATGGTGGTCCAGGTGAGCACGCTGGTGGTCGTTCCGGTCGAGATCACCCGGCGGAACCGGTGGTAGGTCACGCCCTTCACCAGATGGGTCTCGGGAGCCGACTTGAGTTGCCTCCAGGTGAACTCCCAGTCGGCGGCCGGGCCGTACTTGTTGGACACGGACCTTAGCCGGAGCTTCTCGTAGGCCTTCACGTTCGGGTAGAGGATCGCCTCGGCCTCGTGCAGCGCGCCGAGCGGGTCGGTCCCGCTCTGGGCGGTCACCTCGATGGTCAGCTGCGCCCGCCCGTCCGGGTCGAGCCACCGCTGGGAGTACGCGGTCTGTTCCAGCGTCCATTCCTTGGGTACGGCGGCCCGCCAACCGGCATCCGATCTGTGCCACTTGAGCTTGAGCCTGGCCGCCTGCGTCGGCCCGACGGACCACGTCGGCGTGGCCGAGGCGGCCGGTGACCCGCCGGACGCCAGCGGGACCCTGGACTCGGTCACGGCCGGGTCGGGCCGCAGCAGCGCCCACCCGCTCACCGCCACGGCCACCGCGACCACCGCCGCGACCCCCGCGATCAGCCGGGTACGGCTGCCGCCCCGGGAACGCTCCGGGGCCGGGGCGACGGGCTCCAGCGTGGCGAGCAACCGGTCGGCCGCCTCGGGCGCGAGCCGCTTCTTCGGATCTCTCGCGAGCAGCCCGGCCACGGCGGGGCGGAGCGCCTCCGGCACCGCCGAGAGATCGGCCTCACGCGGGTGGGCGGACGGCGTCGGGGGCTTGCCGGTGGCCGCCAGGTGGAGGGTGGCGCCCAGCGCCCAGAGATCCGCGGCCGCGGTCGGGGGGGTGCCGTTCGCCCGCTCGGGAGACAGGAACGCGGTCGCGCCGCGGACGGCGCTGACCGGATGGCCGTGCGCAGGCGACCTCTCCACGATGTCCCGGTTGAACCCGGGCTCGGCGGCGAAGACGCTGACGCCGAAGTCGGCGAGCAGCACCCGGCCGTCATGGCCGAGCAGCACGTTCGCGGGCCGCACGTCGCCGTGCCGTACACCTGACGCGTGCGCGTAGGTCAGCGCGGCGAGGACCTTGCGCGCGATGGAGGCGGCCCGATCCGGCGCGAGCGGCCCGTCGCTGGCGACGACTCCGTCCAGCGAGCGGGAGCGCACCAGTTCGATCACGAGGTACGGGGTGCCGCCATCTTCGGCGACGTCGAAGACGGAGGCGATGTTCGGATGGCGGAGCCGTTCCGCCTGGCGCGCCTCACGGGCGATCCGCGAGGCGAGGTCCGCCCGCCGGCTCTCGCGCAGCCCGGAGGGCAGCAGCACCTCCCTGACCGCGACGGGCCGGTCCAGCAGGGTGTCGTGTCCCTCCCAGACGATGCCCATGCTTCCCTGGCCCAGGGCCCGCACCAGCCGATATCGCTTGACGATCAGCTGCCCCGCAGTACCCATCCCGCCTGCCTCTACACCCGGGCAAATATCACTGGATGGGGAGTCTTCCACAATTAAAGGGGCGGAAGGGAACCAGTCGCGATATGGGCCAGCGTGATCTCCGTCAAGGTGGTGTGCTCGTGCTCACGCAGGGCGGTCCAGACGTTCGTCTGTGGCTCGGCGACCCCGGGAAACGCTCGCTGTCCTGAGAGACCCCTTCCACTACCACGATGATGTCGGCGAGGCTGATCTCGGTGGCGGGCCGGGCGAGCCAGTAGCCGCCGTCGGGCCCGCGCTGGCTGTGGATCAGGCCGGCCCGCCTGAGCTGGAGCAGGATGTTGTCGAGGAACCTGCGCGGGATCTCCTGGGCCGTCGCGATCCTCTCGGCGGGCACCGGGCCGCTCGGCGCCGCGGCAAGCTCGACCGCGGCCCGCAGGGCGTACTGGGTGCGGGCGGAGATTCGCATCGGCCTGTGTCAGGTTCAGATCGGCTCAGGCCGGCCGCTGGTCCAGCCCCCATCGGCGGCGGAGGGAGTTGTCGGCCAGGCCGAAGACCCGGTCGATGACGATGCCGATCACCAAAATCACGATCATGGTCGCGAGCAGGCCCGCCGAGTCGTTCAGCTCGCGGTCGAAGTACAGCCGTTCGCCGATGGACGTCTGGTTGGCGATGATGACCAGCAGCTCACCGGCCATCAGCGAACGCCAGGCGAACGCCCAGCCCTGCTTCAGCCCGGCCAGGAACGACGGCAGGGACGCGGGCAGGATCACATGCCGGTACAACTGGAGGCGGCGGAACCCGAGGACGTGCCCGGCGCGCAGCAGGATCGGCGGCGTGTAGTCCACACCCGCGATGAGCCCGTTCGCGATGGACGGAGCGGCGCCCAGCACGATCACGAACATGATCGCCGACTCGCTCAGCTTGAACAGCAGGATCGCGAGCGGGAACCAGGCGATCGACGGCATGGTCTGCAGTCCGGTGATCAGCGACCCGAACGCGGCGCGCAGCACTTGGACCCGTGACACGGCCGCGCCGATGGCGACGCCGATCAGGATCGAGAGCGTGAATCCGACCACCGCCCGGCGCATCGTCACCGCGACGGCCTGCCAGAACTCGGCGGTTCCCAGGCGCTCGAAGAGCACCGGCAGCGTGTCGGTCGGCCCCGCGAAGGCGTACACCGGCCAGATGCCGGCGAGCACCACCAGTTCCCAGATGACCAGGACGATGGCGACGGCCAGCAGCATCGGCCACGTGCCGGCCCAGATGCGGGCGACCAGGCTTCTCCGCTGCCTGGTCGACGCCTCAAGGGCGTCGAGGCCGGCGATCTCCTGGTTCAGAACAGCGCTCATATTCCCCTCACCGTCCTGGCCGTCCTGATCGTGTTGGTCGTCTTGCCCGCCCAGCCCGTACGGCCGAAGGCGGGCGTCCAGGCCCCGGAGGCGACGGGCGGGCCGGCCTGCCGGGTGGGTTCAGCGGCCATGACGTCGCACCTCCTCCTTGAGGCGGTCGGTGATGGTGGCGGCGAGTTCGGCGACCTCGGCGGAGTCGATGCGGCGGGGCCGCTCCAGGCCCACCGAGTAGTCCTCGATCACGCGGCCCGGGCGGCTGGACAGCAGCACGACCCGGTCGCCGAGCCGTACGGCCTCGCGGACGTTGTGCGTGACGAACAGGACCGCGAGGTCGCGCTCCCGCCAGATCCGCTCCAGCTCGTCATGGAGCAGGTCACGGGTCATCGCGTCCAGCGCGCCGAAGGGCTCGTCCATCAGCAGCACTTCGGCGTCCTGGGCGAGCGCGCGGGCCAGGGCGACCCGCTGGCGCATGCCACCGGACAGCTCGTGCGGACGCTTCTTCGCGAAACCGCCCAGATGAACGATGTCCAGGAGCTCCGCCGCGCGCTCCTGCCGTTCCTTGCGCCCGAGGCCCTGGACGCGCAACGCCAGCTCGACGTTGGCCGACACGGTCAGCCACGGGAACAGCGCGGGCTCCTGGAACATCATCGCGACCTTGCGGGAGCCGGTCTCGATCGTCCCGGTGGTCGCCCGGTCGAGGCCGGCGATGAGGTTGAGCAGCGTGGTCTTGCCGCAGCCCGACGCGCCGACCAGGCACACGAACTCACCGCGCTTGGCCTGCAGCGAGATGCGGTCGAGGGCGAAGTGGTGCGAGCC
>JBIOWF010000011.1:0-2153 GCA_044868295.1 Microtetraspora sp.
CTGTTCGCCGTTACGCTCATTGCGTCGGTCACGACCTCGCGAAGAAGGGGCCGACGGTGATCGGTGCGACCCTCGCGTACAAGACGCTGCCGACGCACCGGACGAGCGCCGCTGCCATCATGTTCGACGGGGCCGTCGACCCGGTCGTGCGGAATCTCACCGTGACCGGCTCCACCGGCGGAGGCCTGGGCTTCTGGGGATGTATCCGGCCGGTGGTGGAGCTGGCGCACATCAACTGGTGTACCTGGTGATGAGGCGCTCGGGCCAGCCTCCAGACAGCCGCCAGATCGACAGGTCCCCGGCACCGTCCCGCAGGCTGAACACCTGGCCGTCGGCGTGGAACTCCAGCTCGCCGGAGAATTCCGCCAGGCCGCGGCGCTGAGGCGGCGGGCGTTGGCCGGGTCGGTGAGCCGCAGGGTTTCGGCTCGACCGGCCAGCACTCGGGCCACCGCCCGCTCCAACTGGTCATTGGCGACTCTGCTCTGCCAAACCGCGAGGCCGGTGGCCGTGAGCGCCACCGCGAGCAGCGCCGCCAGCGCCACGGTGACGGTCCTGCGTCGCTGTACTCGGCGTCGGGCGAGCGAGGAGCTCGCGTCGAGGAACGCCCGCTCGGCGCGGCTGAGCGTCAGGTGCCGACGACCGGTCGCCGCCCAGGTGAGCGCGGTGTCCAGGGCGCCGCCCTGGAACAGGTCGCCGTCCTTGCGGCCCTCCCGGCGCCACTTGAGCGCCGCGCCGGTCAGCGTGCGGTGTATGGTGAGGCCATCGCGTTCGTCATCCAGCCACTCGTGCAGCCGGGGCCAGGCCCGCAGAAGCGCCACGTGGGCCATGGAGACGACCCCGTCCCCGGAGATGGCGTGGCTGAGCAGGCCCGCCTCGCTGTAGGCGTCCACCACGCGTTCGATCGCCGCGGCGTGCTCCGGGTCGCGGTCTCCCACGAGATCGGTACGGCTGACGCGGCGGCGGGTGTCCGCGCCGTTCTCGTCGGTTGCCACCAGGCGCAGGAACACATCGGGCACGACCGCCTGGTCGGCGCGTGGCAGCCGTAAGAACACCTTCTCGGCCACCGCGCCGAGCGAGGGATCATGTGCTTCGGTGGCCGGTCTCACGGCGGCCGCGGCCAGCCGGCCCTGGGCGAGCGGGTCGTCCCCGGTTCCGCCGAGGAGCGCCAGCAGCAAGGTCCGCGCGGTCGGCCGGTTGTCCGGCTCCTTGTCCAGCGCGGCCGCCACCAGATCGCGCAGCGGGAGCTCCAGCACGTCCAGGTCCGGGTCCGTGCTCAGCACCCGGTGCATGACCGCGCCGAGTGTGCCGGCCGCGAAGGGATCTTTGCCGGTCGCGGCGTAGAGCACCACGCAACCCCACGCGAAGACGTCCGCGGATGCCCCCGCACGCAGCCCGCGGAATACTTCGGGGGGCATGTAGGTGGGCGTTCCGGTCGCCAGGTTGGCGGTGGTCAGGGACATGTCGGAGGTGCGGGCGAGGCCGAAGTCGATCATCCGAGGCCCGTCGGGGCCCAGGATCACGTTGTCGGGCTTGAGGTCGCGGTGGATCACGCCCGCCTCGTGCACCGCGGTGAGCGCGGTGGCGGTGGCGGTCGCGAGGCGATAGAGCGCGTCGCCCGTGAACGGCCCCGCGCCGGCCACGGCGGTGCGCAGGCTGGGCCCCACGATGTAGTCGCTGACCAGGTACGGTTTGGGGCCGTCGAGCTCCGCCGCGAGCAGCCGGGCCGTGCAGAAGGAGCGCACCCGCTGGGCCGCCGCCGCCTCCTTGGCGAACCCGGCCCGCGACGTGGAATCGTCGGCGACGTCCCCGTGGAACACCTTGATCGCAACTCGCGCGCCGGACTCGTCGTAGGCCTCGTAGACCACGCCCTGACCGCCGGCGCCGATCCGCCCGGCGATCCAGTAGCCGCCGAGGCGCTCCGGGTCTCCCGGCAGCAGTTGCTTCTTCATCGAATTCCTCCAGCGTGGAGACCCCGGGCTTTAGCCCCGGGGAGGAAACGCGGCACGGCGCCGCAGGTCTCGGATCGAACACACGCACGCTTCTTAACTGATCCCTTGGTATTATGTGAGGCATGGCGCAGATCGTGAAGCGGGCGTTCAAGTACCGCTTCTACCCGACCCCCGAGCAGGCCGAAGAGCTTGCCCGGACGTTCG
>JBIOWF010000012.1:0-2599 GCA_044868295.1 Microtetraspora sp.
TGCCCGCGGTCGGCGCGCCGACCGCCCGCGACGTCGGCAAGCGCGCCGACCACGGGTTCCAGGCCCTGTCGGGAGGCCCCGCCGTGCTGCGGATCCTGCGGGCGCACGGACTGCGCGGGCCGAGCCCGGCGGGAGCCGTGCGGGGCGCGGTGGCCGCCGTCGAGTCCGGCGGCAGGCCGGCGGAGCCCGCGCGGGAGGCGCTGCGCGAGATCGCCGGCCGCCTCGCCGTCGGGCTCGCCGCGATCACCGCGGTCGTCGACCCCGAGATCGTCGTGCTGTCCGGCGGCGTGCTGCTGGCCGGCGGCGAGACGCTGCGCGGGCTCCTCGAACAGGAGCTGCACGCGCTCACCATCCCGCGGCCCCCGCTGCGGCTGTCCACCGTCGAGGGCAACCCCGTTCTCGCCGGCGCCCTCGACCTCGCCCTCGACACGACTCGCGACGAGGTCTTCAGCTCTACCGTCCCCTCCACTCCTTTCCAGGAGGACCAGTGATTTCTAGGAGGACCCAGTGAAACGACTGCTCACCACAGTGGCGGCGGCCGGGCTCGCCCTGGTCACCGCCTGTACGGCGGGCACCGAGAGCAGCGCGCCGAAGATCGGGGCGAGTCCTGCCGGTCACGAGCCGGTGACCATCCAGTTCTGGCACGGCTTCAGCGCCGACAGCGAGCTGAAGGCCTTCGAGGACACCCTGGCCGGCTTCAACCGGAAGTACCCGTGGATCACGGTCAAGGCCACCAAGGCCATCCAGGACGACCAGATCCTCCAGTCGGTCCGCGGCGGCAACCCGCGCGGCGCCCCGCACCAGGAGGCGGCCTGGGAGCTGGTCAAGTACCTGACCACCGACACCGACGCGCTGGTCACGCTGCCCGCGCTGCAGTCTCCGGCACTGAAGAAGGACCCGCACTTCCAGACCTTCCTCGACATCTTCGCCAACCCGAACAGCACGACGCTGCCGGCCCACATCAACTCGGTCTTCAACCAGCAGACGCTGCAGGAGGCCCAGATCAAGTGGGAGTCGGGCCGCGCCCCCGACCTCGGCGCGCTCCTGGCCGACGTCGACAAGAAGATCAACGACAAGCTCGAACCGACCGCGGGCAACTGATCACATGGCGACGACGATGCTCGGGCGCCGGGGGCACGCGGTGCCGGCCTCCGTCAGGGACCGGGCCACGCTCTTCTGGATCGCCGAGCACGCGGTCGCCGTGGCCCTGTCGATCATGTTCCTCGGGCCGCTGATCTTCATCGGCCTCACCGCGGTGATGAGCGACCACCAGGCGCTCACCTCGCAGCTGTGGCCCACCAGCTGGAACTGGGGCAACTTCGCGGAAATCTTCGAGAAGGCGCCGCTGCTCACCTGGATCCGCAACACGCTCATGTACTCGCTGCTCGCCACCGCGTTCATGCTGCTGTCGTCGGTGCCCGTGGCGTACGCGCTGGCGAGGTTCCGCTTTCCCGGCAGGAAGGCGGCCTTCCTGCCGGTCATCACCACGATGATGCTTCCGCCGCAGGTCGTCGCGGTGCCCGTTTACCTGATCTGGGCCCGGTTCCACCTCACCGGCACGCTGTGGCCGCTGATCATCCCGATGCTGCTCGGCGACGCTTCCTCGATCTTCCTGCTCCGTCAGTTCCTGGTCACGATCCCGCGTGAGCACTCGGACGCGGCCCGGGTGGACGGATGCGGGGAGTTCCGCACGCTCGTGCGGGTGATCCTGCCGATGGCCAGGCCGGCCATCGCCGCGGTCGCCCTGTTCCAGTTCTTCTACTGCTGGAACGACTACTACGGCCCGCTGCTGTACGCGGGGACGGACCTGGACAACTGGACCCTCTCGCTGGGTCTGGCCGCGTTCCGGTCGGTGCACCGCGTCCAGTGGAACCTCACGATGGCCGCCACGGTCCTGGCCATGGCGCCGGTCATCATCGTCTTCTTCTTCGCCCAGAAGGTCTTCATCGAGGGCGTCAAACTGACAGGAGTGAAATGAAACTCGCCGTTGTCGGGGGCGGCTCCACGTACACGCCGGAACTGATCGACGGATTCGCCCGCCTGCGTGACGAACTGCCCCTTACCGAGATCGCCCTGGTCGACCCCGACGAGCGCCGCCTGCGGCTCGTCGCGGGAATGGCCGCGCGGATGCTCGCCCGCGCCGGCCATCCGGCCAGGGTGAGCGCGTCCACCACCGTCGAGGAGGGGGTCGCCGGGGCGGGAGCCGTACTGCTGCAACTGCGTGTCGGCGGCCAGGCGGCGCGGAACGTCGACGAGACGCTCCCGCTGGAATGCGGCTGCGTCGGGCAGGAGACGACGGGCGCGGGCGGTCTGGCCAAGGCGCTGCGCACCGTCCCGGTGGTGCTCGACATCGCCGAGAAGGTCCGCACGCATGCCCCGGACGCGTGGATCGTCGACTTCACCAACCCGGTCGGGATCGTCACCAAGGCGCTCCTCGACGCGGGGCACCGGGCGATCGGCCTGTGCAACGTGGCGATCGGCTTCCAGCGCCGCTTCGCGGCCGCCCTGGGCGTCTCCCCGGACCGGATCTCGCTCGGCCATGTCGGGCTCAACCACCTGACCTGGGAGCGGGCCGTCCACCTGGACGGCGTCGACGTCC
>JBIOWF010000013.1:0-4627 GCA_044868295.1 Microtetraspora sp.
GTCGAGGCGGTCGGACAGGTCCGCGATCGACTGCTGGAGGCTACGCTCGATGGCCGCGAAGCGCTGCTCGTCGCCGGCGAGCAGGATCGGGTCGGCCTTCGCGGCGCGGTGGGCGGGGAGATGGAACGCACTGCTCGTCAGGGGGGTCACCTCGTCAGCTCCGGTGTGAGGGTCGCGCGACACGGATGGGGTGGCGGAGCGCGGGTCCAGCCGTCAGCGCCCTTGGCTTCGAGGCCGGGATTCTGCCCCGGACCCGGGGTCTTGCCGCAAGCCCCCCGCTGCGCTATACGTTGAGAGTGGAGGGGCCGAGGCTCCTCCATTTCTGTGTCTTCGCCTCCGCGACGCCCGGACGACTGATCGGCAGCACGAGCTACGCGACAGGTGCGCCTCGACAGGGCTCATGCCGAGCCGATGGGCAGTGACCGGTTCTCGTTGACCGTCCCCATCACCAGGTGGAGGCCGTGCCTGGGTGGTGGTCCAGGACGTGGGACGGGAAGCCTGCATCGTGAACGAGAGCCAGGGAGGACGCTCATGGCTGGTGGGACCGCGGGTGAACAGGCGCCGCCGGAAGTCGTGGAGCGCATCCGGGCCAGCTTCGATCGACAGGGTTTGATGCGGCTCCTGGGTGCCCGGCTGTGCCACGTGGTGCCTGGGTCCGTGCAGATCGCGCTGGCCAGTCGCCCCGAGGTCAGCCAGCAGCACGGTTACGTCCACGCCGGCGCCACCAGCGCCATCGCCGACACGCCGGCGGGTACGCCGCCCTCACCCCTGATGCCGCCCACCTCCGAGGTACTGACGGTGGAGTACAAGCTCAACCTCCTCGCCCCCGCGGCGGGCGACCACCTCGAAGCCGTCGGCACCGTCCTCCGGTCCGGCCGCACCATCAGCGTCTGCCGGCTTGAGGTATTCCCGGTCGGCGTCGGTCAGCGCAAGCTGGTCGCCGCGGGCCAGCAGACGCTCATCTCGGTTCCTGCCGAGCCCGGGTGACAATCACCGCATGCCCGTGCCGTACGTCGAGCAGTCGAGCCTGGCGCGGATCGTTCTCACCGTGAGTGTCGGCGCCTTCGTGGCGGGCGAGCTCTCGCAGGGGTTCCGCGTACGTCGCGGCGCGTCGCGTGTGGACCTCCGCGCAGAGGTCGTCTTCAGGGCGATGTTCCTCGGCGGGATCCTGGTGCTGCCGATCGGTCGCGCCGTCACACCCGGTGCCTCGATCGGCGGTGGCGCATGGGTGTTCGGGCTCGGTGCCGCGCTCGCGTGGCTCGGCATGCTGGTGCGGTGGTGGTCCTTCGCGACCCTGGGCGCGCTCTTCACCGTGGTCCTGAGGACCAGCGAGGACCAGCCCGTCGTGGACCGCGGTCCCTACCGGGTGCTGCGACATCCGGGCTACAGCGGCCTGCTCCTCGCCTTCGCCGGGTGCGGCGTCATGCTGGGCAACTGGGGCAGCACCGCAGGCGCGCTGGTCGTCGTGCTGGTCGCCCTGGTCCATCGCATCCGGGTCGAGGAGCGCGCCCTGATCGCTGCGCTGGGTGACCGCTACCGCGACTTCGCGGCGGGCCGCGCCCGCCTCATCCCCTACGTGGTGACTCCGTGTCTGCTCACGACCTTCGTCTCGGAACCGGACCAGCACATGCCCGGAACTGTGCACGTGCAGGGCGGCTGACCGATTGCCTCCTGACCGGTCAACTCTCACCCGGCGAGACTCTCTGACCCGACCAGCCGATCGCGAGCCGGGAGTCCGTCCGGACGGGTCTGCCGGGGCGCGCAGGGATCGGCACAGCCAACGACCTGAGGTGATCCCGTACGGCGTTCCTCCTGCGGGACGGTTCGACCGGGTGACCCGGGACCCGCCGCATACCGCCCAGAACGGGTCAGCCAGGCGATGCCCGTATCGTGCTGAGTCCACGGCTAGGCCCAAGGCTTGGCTGCGGGCGAGGCTGCGGATCGCCGCCGCCAAGGAGCTCGCGCCCGATGTCGTGCGCCTCATGCGCAGCCGGTGCCTCGGGGACAGCATCGCGTCGGAACGGCGATTCAGGCGGCACCCTGGGCTATCGGCTCCACCAGCCGCTCGAGCGCTCGGTGCGTGCGCCTCGATGAGCACCACATTTGTGAGTTCGCGGAGTCCGTGCCCCTCCATGAGCACTCCATGAGCCCCTGTCCGATGGTCTTAGCTCCACCACCTCACCGATCGCTGGGTCAGTCATAACGCATAGGACTCATCCCGCGGTTCCTTTCGCGCCGACCGCGGTGTGTTGGTGGTCTCGACGCACTCCGCGAGCCGCCAAGAGGATCGTTACACCGAGCGGAGCAGGCCCGGCCCCGCCACACCTGACAAACAGAGGATGCCCCAGTTCGCAACCGTGCCCCACATGCGCTTTCGCGCAAGTGCGTCATTGCGCCGCGATCGCGCGTGGTCGTACGTCGGAGCTGTCGTTAGCCGCAGACGAGTCGCCCGTGTCTCAGGTTGAGAGAGCATCCGTGGGACCGCCACCAGCAGGGGTCCATGAGTGGTGTGGGCGAGCACCGCGGTCGGTTCAACGCGATGTCTGGTATGGAGTCACTCGGTAGACGTGACCTCCGGCCTCTGGGCTGCCGGTGTCGGTAGCCCAAATATCCCATCCTTCACCGCGGCCGTTCTGCAATGCGAAGGTCGCTCCAGGCAGAGCCCAACGGCCGGTCTCTTGCCCGTGGAGGTTGACGCGGGCGAGGGCGCCTGCGCGGAACAACGTTGTATAGAGTTGGCCATCGCGTCCGGCCGTAATCCCCACAGGGCCACCGGGAATGGGATAGTGCGTGATGTCTCCGGTCGTGGTTATCCGTCCCAAACTGCTGGTGCCGAGCTCGGTGAACCACAGTGCGCCGTCTTGACCCAGGGTGATCCGTTGCGGCTGGGCGCCGGTAGGGAGGGACCACTCCCGCACGCGACCGTTGAGGCTCATTCGTCCGACCTTCTCGGGACCTCGTTCGACGAACCACAACGCTCGATCCGGGCCAAGGGTGAGGCCCAGGGGGTCGCCGGAGGGGACGGTGTACTCCCGCAGACGCCCGGTGCGGGGGTTGAGTTGACCGATCTTCCCTACCGCCTGCTCGGAGAAGTAGAGCCGACCATCCGGTGCTTGGACCAGAGAAATGACCTGAGCGACACTATGAGGCAGGGCATACTCGCGAAGCTGGGTCCCCGACGTGGAGGTTCTGATCCACCCGACCTTATTAAGCTCGGTAAACCACACCTTTCGGTCCCTACCAGCGATGATCCACCGCATGAAGGGATCGACTGTTGGAACTGGGTACTTGAAGATCACACCATCATCATCAATGCGACCAACCGCATCGCCCCAGGCGAACCACTCGCTGTCCAATGGGCCGCGGGTGATCGCGAAAGGCCCATTACTGGGACTTGGCACGGTGACGTCGTAGGTGGTTACGCAGTCGACAACACATGTTTGTCTCGCCGCGGAAGCGCCGCTGGTAGTCGCAGCACTCATCACGGCCACGAGCAGGAACGCCAAGAGGACCGCCTGTGCGGCCCTGACCGTCGGTGACGGAATGGACTTCATCCAAGTCTCCGTTCGATGAAACAAGACTCTTAGCAAGCACGGGAATGCGCGAGGACCCCCAACAGCGCAGGTTGGCTCTTGCGTTGCGCGTTCGACGGAGCCCTATTTGTTACGGGCGCTTTGTCAGACTCTTCCCCGGGCCGATTTCATGTCAAGACGCAGTGAGCACGGTCCCGAGCGCTCCGGTGGCGGATGGCGGCCTGGCCCTCAGCTGCGACATATCGGTTCCCTGTGTGTCAAGCGCGCGGTCTCGAGCTAGCTGGCCTCAAGGGTCTCACCCCCTTCCGAGTGGACGAATGGTTCTTCGCCGACCGCGCCTTCACCGTCTCCGCGGGCAGTCGCGGTTTTGATCGCATGCGGGTCGCGGTTGGGTGGCGCGGGGGGATCAATCGGGTGCTGCACGTACGACGCCGCGCCAACCTTGGATAGCTGATTTCAGTACCGGCCTCTCAGGTCGGGCGACTGCAGGCGAAGCAACAGCTTCGGGGTCTCCGCGTTGGTCTCGGACGGCAGGACGTGCGTTGGTGTGGTTGGCACGAATGCCTGCTGCCATGCGCAGGTCCACACCGTTGCGCGGCCTTCGCGGTCCGCGGTCGGATCGCTGGAGCCGGCGACCTTGACCGGAACCTTCGCGCTGATGAAGTGCGCGTTGGTGCGGTCGCGGTAGTCGCCCGACAGCGGCAGGAGGGTGCGCGGCAGCTCCCCGGGCGATCCGTGGGTGAGGAAGATGTGCTCCGTCGGGTCATCGCGGTAGTTTGCGACGCCCACGACAGCACCGCGCCCATTGGTGCCCAGCGCGACGGAGAAGTCGCCGCCGGCGAGGAAGCCCAGTCCGCGTTCGTGGCCGTTGTGCCACAGGGTCGCCTCGAACCCGACGCGCTCACTTCCGCCGTACACGCGGCGGGCATTGTCGATCACGTTGGCCTGGCCGGGGTGATCGGCCGCTCCGAGAGCGTGGTGAGTGCCGTTCGCCTTCCACAGCCATGGACGCTGGGTCATGGCGGAGTAGGCCGCGCCGACGACGTCCCCGGCGTCATTGATGCCTTGGGCATACGCCCCCAGGTACCCGCTGG
>JBIOWF010000014.1:0-16734 GCA_044868295.1 Microtetraspora sp.
GGTCTGTTCTGTTCTCACAAACGATCATCATCGCGGTGGCCGTACCCATGCCCGACCACGCGCGGCACCGATCACCCGCTGACCTGCGGCGACTCACACTAAATCACGATCTACGGCTGCCGTATCAGCGGGCCTTTCTCATGACCCCGCTGTCATCACTGCTATTTCATCGCATCACGTTTCGTCACTCCGAGCGCAATGACATGCCGGCGTATTCGACGCGGTCGTCCTCCAGCAGCGTCACCTGCTCGACGCCTGATTCGAGCAGCTCACGCCAGGCTTCCCCGAGCCACGACTCGGCGTCCGCCTGGCTGGAGAAGATCTCGCGCGCCGACGGGGGATCGGTCACTTCGCCGCCGTTCGCATTCTCATAACGCCAACGCCATGTCATGCCCTACGCTCCTTTTCCCGGGTGCGTCCGCTACCGGCCGTAATGGCGTCGGCAAGCGGAACCGACGCCGATGGGCGGCTTCAGCAGACCCTATATCCGCGACCTTTCAGTCGGCTCCGTGCTGCCCGAAACCTTCGGACGCACGTCCAGGCGGCCGATCGGCGCCTCATTGCGGGCGTGTCCTCTCGGCGACCCTACGGCGGGGCGCCGGACGTGACCGCCCGGCTCCGCGACTACCGTCAGATGCCGCTGGACACGTCGAGGGGGTTTTGGCTGTGCGGGTTCGTTTGGAAGGCACGGGAGGACCGGGCGGGTGGCCCGTGACCGGCTGCGGCTGCGCCTCGTGCGGCCGGGTCCTCAGGGCCGCTCATCGCCGGCCCACCGCGATCGTCTTGGACGACCGAGTACGGCTCGCGCCCCCCGAAACGGGGCCCCCGGCCGCAAGGCCTGTCAGGCCCGAACCTGAGCCACCCGGCAGGTGGTTCACGCCGGACAGAGCGGTCCGCGTCCTCACCGGACAGGCCGTCGGTCCGCATCCGGAGGAGTCTCCGGCGGAGGACCATCTGGACCATCTGCCGGAGGCCACCCCGGACGGCTGGGCGATCACAGGCCTGGACGGCGGGCGCCTTCTCATCGCCGATCCCCTTCATGAAGAGCACCTCAATGGCGGTGACCTGTCCGCGAGACCGGCCCACGTGACTCCTCCGCTCCCTGAAGAGAGCGGCTTCTCGCTTCCCTCAGCCGAGGTAGGCGACGGACAAGCCCTGCCCGTTTCGAACACAGAAACCATATCAGTGAAGCGATTCCCCCACCGGGTAAACCCGGCAGCCCCCACGCTGGATTCGATGGATGGTGGGCGCCCTGGTGAAGCAGCGTCGCGGATCATCGGGAGTGCTGCGAGTGAGGGCTCTGGACCCCGTGACGCGCGCGCCGAACCGTTCGACCTGGTGCTCATCGATCTGCTCGACCGGCCGGAAAGGCTGGGCGACCTGCGGAGGCGGGGGCTGGTCACCGAGCGGACGCAGGTCGTCGCCGTCCGGCTCGACCACAGGATCCCGTCCGAGGCCGAACTCGACAGGCGGCTGGCCTACTGGGGTGCGACAGCCGTACCGGATGGAACGGTGCTGGACACCGGCGATCCCGCGCCCGCACCGGCCCCGCGACCGCGCCGGACCCTCCTGCTCGGCGGATCGAGGTCCGGCAAGTCGCAGGAAGCGGAGCTGCGGCTGGCGGGCGAGCCCGACGTGACCTACGTGGCGACCGGGCCGTCCGGCGGGGACGACGCCTCCTGGCTGGCCAGGGTCAAGGCCCATCGTGAGCGCCGCCCGGTCCACTGGCGGACCGTCGAGACCGTGCGGGCGGCCGATCTCGTCGACCTGCTCCGCACGTTCACGGGCACTCTGCTCGTCGACGGTCTCGGCACGTGGATCGCCTCCGTCTTCGACGAGCACGCGGCATGGCCCGGCCAGGACCCGGATCGCGGCGAACCGGCTCCCGGCCGCGGCCCGCTGGACCGCGTCGGCGAGCAGTGTGAGGAACTCGTCGAGGCGTGGCGGCGGACGACGGCCACAGTCGTCGCGGTGAGCGACGAGGTCGGCATGGGAGTCGTCCCGGCGACCGCGAGCGGCCGTCTGTTCCGCGACGCTCTGGGCAGCCTCAACCAGCGCCTCGCCGCCGAATCCGAAGAGGTCGCCCTCGTCGTCGCCGGACGCCTCCTCCACCTCTGACCCCGTCTCTTCCCGCACCAGCCTCCTTGGGCTCCACCACGAGTCCCTTGAGTGCGCCGGTCCAGCCGGAGGTGCCCACCACCGTCCTGTTCGCCCCAGGCGGCAGGCCCAGTTCGCTCGCGGAAGCCGCCCGGAACCGGAACTTGTCGATCGGCCTCACTACCATCGGCCTCCATGGCTGAGACGTCGCCGCGGAGCCCGTCGTCGTGGATCGCCGCCTGGCGGTTCGCGGTGGGGATGTTGTCGATCCTTCCGGCGCGGGTCGGTGAGGTCGACCGGCGGCTGGCCGGGCGGGGGATGCTGCTCGCGCCGTTCGTCGGCCTCCTGCTCGGCCTGATCGCGGCGGTGACGCTCGTCGCGGGCCAGCGGCTGTACGGCTACTCGCTGCTGGCCCCCGCCTTCGCGGTGGGATCGCTCGCGCTGCTCACCAGAGGCCTGCATCTCGATGGCCTGGCCGACCTGGCCGACGGCCTGGGCAGCCGCAAGCCGGCGGAACCGGCGCTCCAGATCATGAAACGCTCCGACATCGGCCCGTTCGGGGTCGTGACCCTCGTCTTCACCTTGCTGATCCAGGTGGCGGCTCTCAGCCAGATGCCGGCGACGGGCGCGCTCGCCCTGATCACGGCGTGCGTGACGGGCCGGCTCGCGGTCACCTGGGCGTGCCGGGAGGGCGTCCCCGCCGCCCGTCCGAACGGTCTCGGCGCGCTGGTCGCGGGCACTGTACGGCGCGGCGCGGCCATCGCCACGACGCTGACGGCCGTCGTCGTCGTGGCTTTCCCGGCCTTCCTGCTTCTGGCCTTCGTCGTGATGGCGGCGCCATGGCCGGCCTCCGGGCAGCCACCCACCGGGCTGAGTGGCCTGGCACCGTCGATCCTGGTATGCCCGATCGCCATCGCGGCAGGGCTCGGCGCGGCGGCATCGCTGCGCCGCCGCGCCGAGCGGAGGCTGGGCGGGATCACCGGGGACGTCCTCGGCGCGCTCGTCGAAACCGCCACCACCGTCGCCCTCCTCGTCTGCGCCCTCGTCCTCCCCTGACGCTCCCCCTAGTGCTCTTCACCTCTCGCTCCCCCGGCACGCGCCCCGAATCACCTCACGCTCCGCCGCCACACGCCCCGAATCACCTCACGCTCCCCCGGTCTGTTCTCTCTCCGAGCCTTCTCCGGTGTGCGCCGCCTCCCCGTAGGCCGATGATCGTGGCGTGGGCCAAGCCGGAGCGGCGCGGGCGGGCCGCACGTCCGTGGCGGGTCGTCGCGGCGTGTGGGCCGCCGGGCGTCGGTGACGGGTTCATGACATTTCCTTGATGAGGTCGATGACGTCCTGGGGGCGGTAGCCGTACTTCGCCGCCTCGTCGAGGAGGTCGCGGGTGCGGGAACGGATGGCCTCGCGGGCGTCGGGGCGGCGCAGGACGGACACACCCCTGCCGCGGCGGAACTCAAGGAGCCCCTCGTCCCGCAGGTCGCGCAGGGAGCGCAACACCGTGTTGGCGTTGACGCCCAGCGCGTCCGCGAGGTCACGGGCCGGGGGCAGCCGGTCTCCGGGGAGCACTTCCCCGGCGGCGATCGCGCGCCGAATCGCACCGCCCACCTGCTCGTGCAGGAGCCGGGGATCGTTGAGATCGAGCGTGAGCAACATAATGCTAGCGACATTAGCACCATTTACCGGATGATGCTATTCCCATTAGCACCATGAGGGCTACCGATTGGTAGGACGAACCCTCGTTTATGCCTACGCGGCAAGCCCGACTAGCATCGGCACACGTGACCACAGTGCGCGTCAACGCATCTGACACGGTGTCCATTGAGACCGGTGCTCTTGTAGTCGGCATCCACGCGTCCACGGACGGCCCGCAGGCCGCCCCCGGCGCGGGCGGCCTCGACCAGGCGCTGAACGGCAGGCTCGCCGCGACCCTGACCGCGATGGGCTTCAGCGGCAAGGCCGAGGAGATCGCCAAGATCCCGACCTTCGGCGCGCTGCCCGCACCGCTCGTGGTCGCGGTCGGCCTCGGTGACCGGCCGGAAGGCGCCTACGACCTGGAAACCCTCCGCCGAGCGGCGGGCGCCGCCGCCCGCTCCCTCGCCGGCACGGCGTCCGCCGCGCTGGCCCTGCCCGCCGCGACGGCGGAGCAGGCCGAGGCGGTCGCGCTGGGCGGCCTGCTGGGCGCGTACGCCTTCACCAGATATCGCACCCAAGGCGAGCGGAAGGACCCCGTCGGCGAGCTCGTCGTCCTCTCGGACGCGGCCGGAGCCGAGGGCGCCGTCGCCCACGCGGCGACGCTGGCCGGGTCGGTCACCTTCGTCCGCGACCTGGTGAACACGCCGCCGTCCGATCTGTGGCCGGCCAAATTCGCCGAGATCGCCGAGGAGCAGGGCGGCAAGGCCGGTCTGTCCGTCGAGGTGCTCGACGAGACCGCCCTCAAGGAGGGCGGCTACGGCGGCATCGTCGGCGTCGGCCAGGGCTCGGCCAACCCGCCGCGCTTGGTCCGCCTCGCCTACGGTCACCCGGACGCCGAGCGGACCATCGCGTTCGTGGGCAAGGGCATCACGTTCGACTCCGGCGGTCTGTCGCTGAAGCCCGCCGCGTCCATGGACTGGATGAAATCCGACATGGGCGGCGCGGGAGCGGTCTTCGGCGCGCTGCTCGCCGTCGCCAGGCTCGGCCTGCGCATCAACGCGGTGGGCTACCTCTGCCTCGCCGAGAACATGCCGTCCGGTACGGCACAGCGCCCCTCCGACGTACTGCACACCTACAGCGGCAAGACCGTCGAAGTGCTCGACACCGACGCCGAGGGACGGCTGGTCCTGATCGACGGCATCGCCCGCGCCGCCCAGGACGACCCCGACCTGATCGTGGACGTCGCCACCCTCACCGGAGCGCAGATCGTCGCGCTCGGCTGGCGGACCGCCGGTGTGATGGCGAACGAGGACGCGCTCCGCGACGAGGTCGTCGAGATCGCCGGAAGGCAGGGCGAGGCCGCCTGGGGCATGCCTCTCCCCGACGAACTGCGCAAGGGCCTCGACTCGCCGGTCGCCGACATCGCGAACCTGCAGCCGGAGCGCTGGGGAAGCATGCTCGCCGCGGGCATCTTCCTGCGCGAGTTCGTTCCCGAGGGCGTTCGCTGGGCTCACGTCGACATGGCGGGCCCGGCGTTCAACAAGGGCGAGCCGTACGGGCACACGCCCAAGGGCGGCACCGGTGCGATCACCCGCACGTTGATCGGCATCGCCGAGCACTACGCGCGGGACTGAGCACGTCAAAGAGAAGTGAAAGGATACTGTCGGGTCACCGGCGGTATGTGAATCCAACAAGGAGCAATCCAGTGGCTGATGGCAGCGGCCCCTTCGACATTGTCGTCCTAGGTGGCGGTAGTGGCGGTTACGCCTGTGCTCTGAGGGCGGCCGAGCTCGGCAAGAGCGTCGTCCTCATCGAGAAGGACAAGGTCGGCGGCACCTGTCTGCACCGCGGCTGTATCCCCACAAAGGCGCTGCTGCACGCGGCGGAGTTGGCGGATCAGACCCGGGAGAGCGAGAGTTTCGGCGTCCGTGCCCGTTTCGACGGCATCGACGTGCCCGGCGTCCACTCGTACAAGGACAAGGTGATCAGCGGGCTCTACAAGGGTCTCGCCGGACTCATCAAGAGCAAGAAGATCACCGTGGTCGAGGGCGAGGGCCGCCTGGCCGGCCCCAACCGCGTCGTGGTCAACGGCCAGGTCTACGAGGGGCGGAACGTCGTCCTGGCGACCGGCTCGGTCCCCAAGTCGCTGCCCGGCCTGGACATCGACGGCGAGAAGGTGATCTCCAGCGACCACGCGCTGGTCCTGGACCGGGTCCCCACGTCGGTCGTCATCCTGGGCGGCGGCGTGATCGGCGTCGAGTTCGCCAGCGTGTGGCGCTCCTTCGGCGCCGAGGTCACGATCGTCGAGGCGCTCCCGCACCTGCTCCCGCTCGAGGACGAGTCCAACTCCAAGCTGCTTGAGCGCGCGTTCCGCCGCCGGGGCATCAAGTACGAGCTGGGCGTGCGCTTCGAGAGCGTCAAGACCACCGACACCGGCGTGGTCGTCACCCTGGCGAGCGGCAAGACCCTCGACGCCGAGCTCATGCTCGTCGCCGTGGGCCGCGGACCGGTCTCCGCCGGGCTCGGCTTCGAGGAGGCGGGCGTCACCGTCGACCGCGGCTACGTGCCCGTGAACGAGTACTGCCAGACCAACGTGCCGGGTGTGTACGCCGTGGGCGACCTCATCCCGACCCTGCAGCTGGCCCACGTCGGCTTCGCCGAGGGCATCCTCGTCGCCGAGCACATCGCGGGCCTGCGGCCGGTCCCGATCGACTACGACGGCGTGCCCCGCATCACCTACTCCGAGCCCGAGGTCGCGTCCGTCGGCATCAGCTCCGCCATCGCCCGCGAGCGCGGCTTCGACGTCGTGGAGCTGAACTACAACCTGGCCGGCAACGGCAAGAGCAAGATCCTGCAGACCCAGGGCGAGGTCAAGGTCGTCACCGAGCGCGACGGCCGTGTCCTGGGTGTTCACATGGTGGGCAGCCGGGTCGGCGAGCTCGTCGCGGAGGCTCAGCTGATCTACAACTGGGAGGCCACGCCGACCGACGTCGCCCAGCTGATCCACCCGCACCCGACCCAGTCCGAGGCTCTCGGTGAGGCGATGCTCGCCCTGGCCGGCAAGCCGCTTCACGTCCACAACTAAAGCCCCTCACAGGAACGCGAGAGAAGAGAACCATGCCGGTCTCCGTAACCATGCCCCAGCTCGGCGAGAGCGTTACCGAGGGCACCGTCACCCGCTGGCTGAAGAAGGAAGGCGACCACGTCGAGGCCGACGAGCCGCTGCTGGAGGTGTCGACCGACAAGGTCGACACCGAGATCCCTTCGCCGTCCGCGGGTTACCTGACCAAGATCGTCGTTGCCGAGGACGAGACCGTCGAGGTCGGCGCCGAGCTCGCGGTCATCGACGCCAACGGCGCCGCGCCCGCGCCCGCGGCCGCCGCGGCCCCCGCTCCGGAGCCCACGCCCGCTCCGGCCCCGGCACCCGCCCCTGCGCCTGCTCCGGCACCCGCTCCGGCCCCGCCGATCTCGTCGATCTCGTCGATCCCGCAGCCCACGCCGGCTCCGTCCGTCGTCACGCCGCCGGCACCCGCTCCGGCACCCGCACCCGCACCCGCACCCGCTCCGGCCCCGGCTCCGGCGCCCGTCCAGCAGTCGCCGGTCTCCACCACGCCGGCGAGCGAGCCGACCCCGCTGCCCACGGCGGGTGAGAGCCCGTACGTCACGCCGCTGGTCCGCAAGCTCGCCGCCGAGCACGGCGTCAACCTCGACTCCCTGAACGGCACCGGCGTGGGCGGCCGCATCCGCAAGCAGGACGTCATCGAGGCGGCCCGGGTCCAGCGCGAGCAGGCGGCCCAGGCCGCGGCGGCGCAGGCCGCCGCACCGGCCGCCGCACCGGCCGCCGCACCGGCCGCCGTGGCTCCGGTCCAGGTGGCGGCTCCGGCCGCGGCCCCCGAGCCGGTCCAGGTGGACACCACGCTGCGTGGCACCACCGAGAAGATGTCGCGCCTGCGCAAGGTCATCGCCGACCGCATGATGGAGTCGATGCAGACCTCCGCGCAGCTCACGACCGTCGTCGAGGTGGACGTGACCCGCATCGCCGCGCTGCGTCAGCGGGCCAAGGGCTCCTTCGAGGCCCGTGAGGGCGTGAAGCTCTCCTTCATGCCGTTCTTCGCGCTGGCCGCCATCGAGGCGCTCAAGGTCCACCCGAAGCTCAACGCGGTCATCAACGACGAGACCAGCGAGGTCACCTACCACGACGTCGAGAACCTCGGCATCGCGGTGGACACCGAGCGCGGCCTCATCGTGCCGGTGGTCAAGAGCGCGGGAGACCTGAACATCGCCGGTCTCGCCCGCAAGATCGCCGATCTGGCGGAGCGCACCCGGACCAACAAGATCGGCCCGGACGAGCTCGGCGGCGGCACGTTCACGCTGACCAACACCGGCAGCCGCGGCGCGCTGTTCGACACGCCGATCCTCAACAAGCCGCAGGTCGGCATGCTGGGCACCGGCGCGGTCGTCAAGCGCCCGGTCGTCGTGGACACCCCGGAGGGTGAGGTCATCGCGGTTCGCTCGATGGTCTACCTCGCGCTCACCTACGATCACCGCCTCGTCGACGGCGCCGACGCCGCCCGCTTCCTCACGACGATCAAGCGTCGTCTGGAGGAGGGCCGCTTCGAGGGCCAGCTCGGCCTGGCGTAGCCGGCGCCCCGCCCACGGACCGGGGCGTTGACGCCCGAGTCGTCGACGACCTGGCCAGGGCACACCGGAAGCCGCTCCGCATCTGCGCGGGGCGGCTTTCGCCGTTCAACGGGGCCCGCCTAGCGTGAAGGCATGACGATCGTTGTGACCGGCTCCTCCGGCCTGCTCGGCTCGGCCCTCGTTCGCGCTCTGCGCGCCGATGACCGTCCCGTCCTCAGACTCGTACGGCGAGAGCCCAAGGAGCCGGACGAGGCCTTCTGGGACCCGGCCAGGGGTGTTCTGGACCCGTCCCTCCTCGAGGGGGCCGAGGCCGTCGTGCATCTCGCCGGCGCGGGCATCGGTGACCGCAGGTGGACGGAGTCGTACAAGCGAGAGCTGCTGCGCAGCCGGGTGGACGGCACCCGGACCCTCGCGGAGGCACTGGCATCCCTGGACGAGAAGCCGGGCGTACTGCTGTCCGGCTCCGCCGTGGGGTTCTACGGCGACACGGGCGATCGGGTGGTCGACGAGTCGGCGCCCGCCGGGAAGGGCTTCCTCGCGGAGGTCGTGCGGGCGTGGGAGGCCGCCGCCACGCCCGCGGAGGAGGCGGGCGTGCGGGTCGTGCGGCTGCGTTCCGGCATCGTGCTGAGCTCGGCCGGCGGAGCCCTCGCCAAGGTCCTGCCGATCTTCAAGGTCGGGGCCGGAGCCCCGCTGGGGAGCGGGAGACAGTACGTTTCGTGGATCTCCCTACCGGACTGGTTGAAGGCGGTCAGATTTTTACTGACAAGTCAGGACATATCCGGCCCAGTCAACGTCACCGCTCCGGAACCGGTGACAAACGCCCAGTACACGACGGCCATCGGAAAGGCGCTCCGCAGGCCCACGATGCCCGTGGGAGCACCTGGATTCGCGCTGCGGCTGGCGCTCGGCGAGTTCGCCACGGAAGGCGTTCTGGCAGGTCAGCGCGTCGTCCCACGGCGACTTCTGGATGCGGGTCACGGGTTCTCACATCCCACCCTCGAAGAGGCGCTCGCGGCCGTACTCTAGTGAATCCTTCGTTTCTGACTCTGGAGTGACCAATGGGCCGGACTGGACAGTCACACATCGTCGCCATCGGTGGCGGGTCGTTCCGGCAGACAGACCGCTACGGGTTCATCGAGCCGACCGGGCTGTTCCGCTACGTCCTCGACCTGACGGGCCAGGACCGGCCGAAGCTCGGCATCCTCGCGACCGCCACCGGCGACGACGCGGACTGGCTGCTCAAGATGTATGGAGCGTTCCGCGACTGGGACGTCGAGGTCAGCCACCTCACCGTGTTCCCGATGCCCAACGTGGAAGATCCACGCGAGTGGATCCTGGACCAGGACGCCATCTACGTCAGCGGCGGCAGCGTGGCCAACCTCGCGGCGCTGTGGCGGCTGCACGGGCTGGACGAGGCGTTCACGGAGGCCTGGCGGGCGGGCGTGGTCCTGTCCGGGCAGAGCGCCGGCGCCCTGTGCTGGCACGTCGGCGGCAACACCGACTCGTTCGGGCCGACGCTGCGGCCCTGGGCCGAAGGGCTGGCGCTCCTGCCGTATTCGTGCGGCGTGCACTACAACTCCGACCCCCAGCGCAGGGAGCTGCTGCACGCCTCGGTGGCCTCGGGCGAGCTGCCGGACGGGTACGCCGCCGACGAGGGCGTCGCGCTCCACTACGTGGGGACCGAGTTCATCCAGGCCGTCACGGTAGACCCGGCGGGATACGCGTACCGGATCGAGCGGGACGGCGCCGGTGGCGTCAAGGAGTTCCGTATCGAACCTCGCTACCTGACGTCTACCCTTGAGACGTGAGTGAGCACGGCAGGCCACCGATTCACCTGATGCCGCAGTTGATGTCACAGTCCCGTCCGGCAGCCGAGGAGCCCGGCGCGGCTCGCCTCGCGATCGTCCGCCTGGGTGTCGACGTTCCGTACGAGCAGGCCTGGAAACTGCAGCGGCTCGTGCACGAGCAGCGCGTGACAGAGAAGATCTCCGATCTGTGCCTGATGCTGGAACACGCGCCCGTGTACACGGCGGGAAAGCGGACCCAGGCGCACGAGCGGCCGTCGGACGGCACGCCCGTCGTCGACGTCGACCGCGGCGGGAAGATCACCTGGCACGGCCCCGGGCAGCTTGTCGGCTACCCGATCATCCGGATCGACGACGTCGTCGCCTACGTCCGGCTCCTCGAAGGGGTCCTGACCCAGGTCTGCGCGGACTTCGGCGTCGCCGCGGGCCGGGTCGCGGGCCGCAGCGGCGTGTGGGTCCACGGCGACCCCGCGAGCGGCCTGCCCGACCGCAAACTGGGCGCCATCGGCATCCGGGTGGCGCGCGGCGTCACCATGCACGGCTTCGCGCTCAACTGTGTGAACGACCTGAGCTGGTACACCCGGATCGTGCCCTGCGGGATCGCCGACGCCGGCGTCACATCCCTGTCCGCTGAGACCGGCCGGCGCATCACCGTCGAGGAGGTGATCCCCTTCGCCGAGAAACGCCTGGCGGAGGCGCTGGGCGCCGAGCTCTACGACATGTACGAGGAAGATCTCCCGCAGTGATCGTATGGGGATCTCGTGGGCGTCCGGGGGCCTTGCCCGGTTCACCTGAGAGCGGGTAATAAGCTGGTCGGCGTGACCGTTGCTCCAGAAGGCCGAAAGCTCCTCCGCCTGGAGGTCCGCAACAGCCAGACCCCCATCGAGAAGAAGCCGCCATGGATCAAGACGCGGCTCAACAACGGCCCCAACTTCAACGAGATCAGGTCACTGGTGAAGAACCAGGGCCTGCACACGGTCTGTCAGGAGGCCGGGTGTCCCAATATCTCGGAGTGTTGGGAGGACCGCGAAGCCACGTTCCTCATCGGCGGTGACCAGTGCACCCGCCGCTGCGACTTCTGCCAGATCGACACGGGCAAGCCCGCCGAGTACGACAAGGACGAGCCGCGCCGCGTCGCCGAGTCGGTCCAGCAGATGGGCCTGCGCTACGCGACGGTCACCGGCGTCGCCCGTGACGACCTCCCCGACGGCGGCGCGTGGCTGTACGCCGAGACCGCCCGACAGATCCACGCCCTGCTGCCCGGCTGCGGCGTCGAGCTGCTGGTGCCGGACTTCAACGGCCACCGCGAGCAGCTCGAAGAGGTGTTCTCCGCCCGGCCCGAGGTCTTCGCGCACAACATCGAGACCGTGCCGCGGATCTTCAAACGGATCCGGCCCGCGTTCCGCTACGAGCGCTCCCTCCAGGTGATCACCATGGCCCGCGAGGCAGGTCTGGTCACCAAGTCCAACCTCATCCTCGGCATGGGCGAGGAGCGCGAGGAGATCATCGCGGCCCTGCGCGACCTGCACGAGGCCGGCTGCGACCTGGTCACGATCACCCAGTACCTGCGGCCGACCCCGCGCCACCACCCCGTGGACCGCTGGGTCAAGCCGGAGGAGTTCGTGGAGCTGCAGCGGGAGGCCGAGGAGATCGGTTTCGCCGGAGTCATGTCCGGCCCGCTGGTGCGCTCCTCCTACCGGGCCGGCCGGCTCTACCAGCAGGCCATCACCGCGCGCCAGGCGCTCTAGACGCTTCACAGGTCCGGTACGGCTCGCGCCGGCGACGCGCGGGCCGTACGGGACGGTCTCGTTTTCATTAATCACCCCGAAGATTTGTATCCTTCACACCATGGCGAAAGACCCAGCGACACCTGGACGGCTCAAGCAGATCCGGATGGTCGCCCAGTTCATCAAACAGGCCGATCCCAAAGGGATGCCGATCGTCTACGCGTCCGCGCTGGGCACACTCGCCGTGTTCGTCGTGCTCGGTGTGTTCTTCGGCTGGACGTGGTACGTCTTCGGCGTCCTCGCCGCCGTGCTGGTCGGCATGCTGGTGTTCAGCCGGCTGGCGCAGCGCGCGCAGTACTCCATGCTGGAGGGCCAGCCGGGCGCGGCCTACGCCATCCTGCAGGGCATGCGCGGCAACTGGTACGTCGAGGACAAGCCGGTGGCGGTCAACCGCGACCAGGACGTCGTCTTCCGCATCGTCGGCTACCCGGGGGTCATCCTGGTCTCCGAAGGGCCGGGAAACAGGGTGCAGAAGATGCTCGTCGCCGAGAAGAAGCGCGTGCAGCGGGTGGCCGCCGACGTTCCGGTGTACGACGTCCAGTGTGGTGACGGGGATGGCCAGATTCCGCTGGCCAAGCTGCAGCGGCATCTGATGAAGCTGCCCCGCAACCTCAAGAAGCCGGCCGTGTCCGAGATCAACAACCGGATGCGGGCGCTGACCCCTACGATGCCGATGCCCAAGGGCCCGATGCCGAAGGGCGTCCGGATGCCACGCGGTCCCAAGGCCCGCTGACCCTCCGACGTGGACGTCGCCAGAAAGCCCGTCTCTCGCGAGGAGACGTCACGCGCCAATCGCGGCTGGTGGGACGGCGCGGCCGACGAATACCAGGCCGAGCACGGCGAGTTCCTGCGGGACGCCGGTTTCATCTGGTGCCCGGAGGGCCTGGACGAGGCGGACGCCGGCCTGTTGGGCGAGATCGAGGGGAAACGCATTCTCGAGATCGGCTGCGGGGCGGGACAGTGCGGGAGATGGCTCGTCTCGCATGGCGCCCACGCGGTCGGGTTCGACCTGTCGTACCGGCAGCTCCAGCATTCCCGCCGCATAGACGAGTCCGCCGAGCTCGCCCTGCCGGTGGTGCAGGCCGACGCCGAGCTTCTGCCGTTCAGGGACGGCTCGTTCGACCTCGCGTGCTCCGCCTTCGGCGCGCTGCCCTTCGTCGCGGACGCGGGCGCGGTGCTGACCGAGGTCCGTCGCGTGTTGCGGCGGGGCGGACGGTTCGTCTTCTCGGTCAGCCACCCGATCCGGTGGGCGTTTCCCGATGATCCCGGGCCCGCCGGGCTGACGGCCGACCGCCCCTACTTCGATCGCTCGGCGTACGTGGAGGTCGGATCCGACGGCGTGCCCTCCTATGTGGAGCACCACCGGACACTGGGCGACTGGGTGGCCCTCATCACGTCGTCCGGACTGGTTCTCACCGGCCTCGTCGAGCCCGAATGGCCGGAGGGCCACGACGAGGTCTGGGGCGGCTGGAGTCCCCTTCGCGGCCGGCTGCTGCCGGGCACCGCGATATTCACCTGCGTCAGAGCCTGACGTATCAGAGCGTGACCACGACGGTGTTCGCCGCTCGGTCGTGCAGGCCGCGCCGGTCCTCGTCGTAGAACACGGCGGGTACGGCCAGGCACAGGAGAAGCGTGCGGACCAGCACGCCGATGAAGGCGGGACGGCCCCCGTCGAGAGCGGCGACCCGGATGCCGAACAGGCGCATGCCCAGCGTCATCCCCGTGGTGCCGACCAGGAGCACGTACTCGGCGGCGAAGACCGCCAGCCCGACCACGCCCTGCTCCTGGCCCCTGGCTCGCAGCAGTCCTCCGGCGATCGCCCACGTGCACACCAGCCAGTCGACGAGGATGGCGCCGAGCCGCCGCCCGTACCCGGAGACGGCCCCGCTGCCCTCCCGGGGCAGGCCCAGCCGCGCCCCCGGATAGCCGGGCTCCACTCCCGCCGAGCGGCTCCGCTGCTTGCTCATGACTCCAAAGCGTATCCGGGCCCCTGACCGGTCTTCCGCTCGGACGCAGGGGCGTACATCATTAGCACGGCTATGGCCTGATTCCTGCTCCCTGCTTCCTAATACCTGCACTTGGAGTGAACGGTGCGCTCGGCGGATCCTGACGACATCGACGCGCGTTTCGAGGCGCTGGTCGCGCAGTTCCACGATGAGGAGCGCGACCGTGAACTCGAGGCCGAGATCGAGCGCATGCGCCGGACGCACGCCCGGCCGAACGCCCGGCGGCATCTCCGGACCCGCGGGCTCGTACCGGTAGTGGTGATAGTGGTGTTCGCGCTCGTCGTGGCCGTGGGACTGGTGATCAGTCTGCGGCCCGAATGGGTGGGGCTCACCGACAAGGTCCCCCTCACGCGCCCGACCAAGGCTCCCGCCGTGGTGCGTCCGGTTCCGGAGGCGACCGGGCCGGCCCGGCTGACCCTGCCGTCCGCGAACTTCTTCGACGCGTTCGCTGATTCGAAGGCGGCCGGGTACGCCAACGGCGCGGCGGGAATCGAACCGCCGCCCGCCAAGGCGCTGGGCGGGCTGAGCAAGAAGGAGGTCAAGACCGCGCTCAAGCGCGCCCGCGACCTGCTCGTCGCGGCCAACCTCGATCTGGGAACCGTACGCGGCGGGCGGCCGTCGGCCTTCATCAAGCTGCTCGAACGGGATCAGCGCAAGTGGTTCGTGGACAACCTGGGCCGCGGCCGCGATTCGGACACCAGGACGTGGGTGTTCAGCCTCAAGCCGGGAACCGCCGAGCTCACCAGCGACGTGATCAAAGTCGACGGCGAGACCAGGATCTCCAAGCTGTCCGGCGGTGGGGTGCGGATCACGATGGACTATCTCTTCGTCTACGCGGTCAACCGCCCGGGCAAGCGGGACACCATGATCCGGCTGGTCGCCCACAAGAAGGGAGTGATCAGCACATATCGACGAAATGGCAAGATTTCCCTAAGAGTGGATGATTTCACCTCAAAACACGTTTTTGGGGCGAGTTGCGACTTCCATGATGGATGGGTGCATCCCGCCTATCGTGATCAACCGAGCAAGATCCAGCCCTCGGGCGCGCCGATCGACGCATACGATCGCACGCAAGAGAACACGGGCAAGGGCGACTGCCGGCTCACAACCGGCACCTGACGTGCGCGAAAGCCGTACAGGGCGGGGACAAGAGTCAGTCAATCGGGGCCCCTGATGCACAGTTCACTCATGCGTTAGGGTTAGTGTCAGAGCGCACTTCCCCTTAACACGCGTGAAACAAACGAGACATGGGGCGGAAACGGCTGCGGCCTACTTTCGGTCTGTTAGCCCATGCCCCTGGGAGGTTCGAGAGTGTTCAGCTCAGCCGACGACGTCCTGAAGTTCATACGGGACGAGGGTGTGCAGTTCGTCGACGTCAGGTTCACGGACCTGCCCGGGACGACGCACCACTTCACCTTCCCCGTCGAGAACTTCGGCGCCAATGTTTTCACCGACGGCCTCATGTTCGACGGCTCGTCGATCCGCGGCTTCCAGGCCATCCACGAGTCGGACATGCTGCTGCTGCCCGACCCGTCCACGGCAGTGCTCGACCCGTTCCGCCAGCACAAGACGTTGAACATCAACTTCTTCGTCCACGACCCGCTGACCGGCGAGGCCTACAGCCGCGACCCGCGCAACGTCGCCCGCAAGGCTGAGGAATACCTCAAGGGAACCGGCATCGCGGACACCGTCTACTTCGGTCCCGAGGCCGAGTTCTACATCTTCGACGACGTGCGGTTCCAGACCAACCAGCACTCGAGTTTCTACTACATCGACTCGATCGAAGGTGCCTGGAACACCGGCACGGCCACCGAGGGCGGCAACCTCGGGTACAAGCCGCGCTACAAGGGCGGCTACTTCCCGGTCCCGCCGATGGACCACTTCACCGACCTTCGCTCGGAGATGGTCCGCCGCCTCATCGACGCCGGCATCGAGACCGAGATGCAGCACCACGAGGTGGGCACCGCCGGTCAGGCCGAGATCGACTTCAAGTTCGGCACGCTGCTCCAGACCGCCGACAAGCTGATGCTGTACAAGTACATCATCAAGAGCACGGCCCTCGAGTACGGCCACACGGTCACCTTCATGCCGAAGCCCATCTTCGGCGACAACGGCTCGGGCATGCACTGCCACCAGTCGCTCTGGAAGGACGGCGAGCCGCTCTTCTACGACGAGGTCGGCTACGCGGGTCTGTCCGACCTCGCGCGCTACTACATCGGCGGCCTGCTCAAGCACGCTCCGTCGCTGCTCGCCTTCACGAACCCGACGGTGAACTCCTACCACCGTCTCGTGCCGGGCTACGAGGCGCCGGTCAACCTGGTGTACTCGCAGCGCAACCGGTCGGCCTGCGTCCGCATCCCGATCACGGGCTCGAACCCGAAGGCCAAGCGCCTTGAGTTCCGCGTGCCGGACCCGTCCTGCAACCCGTACTTCGCGTTCGCGGCGCAGCTCATGGCCGGTCTCGACGGCATCCGCAACAAGATCGAGCCGCCGGAGCCCGTCGACAAGGACCTCTACGAGCTTCCCCCGGAGGAGGCCCGCCAGGTCCCGCAGGTCCCCGGCTCGCTGCCGGAGGTCCTCGCCGCGCTCGAAGCCGACCACGAGTACCTGCTCGAGGGCGGCGTCTTCACGCCCGACCTCATCGATACCTGGGTCGACTACAAGCGCTCCAACGAGATCGACCCGGTGCGCCTGCGGCCGACGCCGCACGAGTTTGCCATGTACTACGACGTCTGATCCGCTCGTCAGCCGACCGGGCCTCGACCA
>JBIOWF010000015.1:0-2890 GCA_044868295.1 Microtetraspora sp.
GTGGTTCAAGGCCGTGGACGCGAAGACCGGCAAGCTCCTCTCCAAGTTCAAGGTCGGCTCCGGTATCGTGGGCAACCCGATCACCTACCGCGGCCCTGACGGCAAACAGTACGTAGCGGTCTACGCCGGCATCGGTGGCGACTGGTTCCTGCTCGCGGGGGACGTGCGCTCCGACGATCCCGCGGACGTGCGCCCGCCGTCCGACCCCTACAAGGACATTGGACGGCACACCAGCCAGGGCGGCATCGTCTGGATCTTCGGGCTCTAACGGAGAGGAAGAAACCATGCCAACCAGACACGTCATCGCGCTGCTCGCGGCTACGGTCGTTGCCGCGGCTGCCTGCAAGGCGGGTGGGGAGGCCAAGGTCCAGACCACCGGGCCAGGGGCCAAGGCCGAGGACCGGATCGCCGCCGGCGGCGTCGTCCCGCCCGCCAACGCGCTCAGCGCTCCTCGCCCGGTCAACGTCAACCCGGACGCTGGCGCCAGCCTGTTCAGCTCAATGAACTGCGACGGCTGTCACGGCGGCGGCGCCGTCGGATGGGTCGGGCCCAGCCTGGTCGATGGCCGCTGGCGCTACGGCGGAGCGGATGACGAAATATTCACCTCGATCTTCTACGGCCGACCGAAGGGTATGCCGGCGTATGGCGGAGTCATCGGCACCGACGGGGTGTGGATGCTGGTGGCATACATAAAGGCTCAAGCCGTTCCGCCCGTCGTTCCGACCACATCATGGTTACCCGGCGGCAACGCCACCGCCACGCCGGCGGCGGCCGCGGCACCGGCAGCCGCCGCTCCCGCCGCGCCTCCAGCTGAGGCGTCGGTGTCGCCGGACCAGATGCCGGCGAAGTACGGGTGCACCGCGTGTCACGCGGTCGACCACAAGGTCGTCGGCCCGTCCTTCAAGGACGTCGCCGCCAAGTACCAGGGCAAGGATGTCGAGGCGACCTTGGCCGAGAAGGTCAAGAACGGCGGATCGGGGGTCTGGGGTCAGGTTCCGATGCCCCCGAACCCACAGGTGCCGGACCAGGACCTTCACGCCATTGTCAGGTGGATTCTGGCCCTGAAATAGCCTCGGGGATAATCGACAGCGTCGTGGCCTCCGTTCACCGATGACTCGGCTCGCATCGGCAGCACTCATTGTTCTGCTCTTCTCTACGGGCCTGCTCCTGGGCACCCCGGCGCTCGCCGCTCAAGGCGTGGCCACCGCGACGCCGCTGCAGTGGGCGGCCGCGCCTTCGTCCCCCTGGCGCCTTGATCGCCGTGGTCTCCGGTAATCCCGCCGGGCCGGGTCAATCCACGATCGAGGTCTCGATGCCGGATGGCTACCGGATGCCTCCGCACTTTCACCCCACGGATGAACGCGTGGAGGTGAAGCAAGGCACGCTGTTGATCGGGATGGGAGACCGGTTCGATGCAAGAAGACGCTGGCGCTGGCTGTTGGTGACACGGCCGTTGCCCCAGCCGGAATGCGTCACTACTCCGTGGCGAAGGGAGCAACGGTTGTTACCGTGACGTTCATAGGGGCCTACACCATCACATACGTGAATGTCTATGAGGCCCCACCGCGGCAAGGGGTCTTTCCGAATGGGTACACTAGACTAGCGGCTGTCGCGCACCGTACTCGGGGGTCACCTGCTGTCATAGCGGGACGTCGCTAGTGCCGCCCTGCCGTCGTGGTAAGAAATGATATAGACCAGGTCGTACACGTTCGCCTTCCACTTCGGCGGCTCCGGTCGGACGCCGAGAGCCTTCGCCAGCTGCGGGATCTCGGTATGGTTCCAGCAGATGAGCACGGTCTTCCCGGCGTACGCGGGGTCGCGGAGAATCCGGTTCGCCAGCGCGGCGAAATCCTTGGCGAGAAAGGGGGTCTGCACCGGCAGCTTGAGCGCCCTGGCCAGGGGCGCAACCGTTTCCTGAGTGCGCTGTCCGTTCGCGTGCTTCGTGGTCCGCGTCGCAAACAGCGCCACCGGCAATCCGGATCTGGTCATCGTCGGATCGGTCGTGACGAAGGACACGAGCCGCTCGGCGCGTTCGACGCCCGCCCGTGACAGGTGGGGGTCTCGCGGATCGGCGGGCTCGTCCGCGCGGCGAATCAGGATGATCTGTGCCGGCCACGGAGCCGGCGATTGAAGCGATATCGCCGTTGGGAAGACACTGAACAGGACGATCGCGCGGTTGGCCCAGGTCAAACTCATCCACCGCCGCGGACTGGAGCCGCGGCCGCATTCAGCGCTGAAGGAAGACACTGCACCACCCGAAGTAAACGCCACTCTCACACCCCAACCTGCAGCAGGCTCGGCCGACGCTGATCTCCGTCGTCGGTCGGAGTGCTAGACCGTTGCAGTCTGTCCGAGGGGAGCCGCGGGTTGGCGCTACTCGACCGTCACCGACTTGGCGAGGTTTCTGGGCTGGTCCACGTTGCACCCGCGCGCGACCGCCACGTAATACGAGAGCAGCTGCAGCGGGATGCTGGTGAGGATCGGCGTCAGCATGTCGAGGGTGTCGGGGATCGTGAAGGTGGCGTCCGCCAGCCGCTCGATCTCGGTGTCGCCCTCGTTGATCAGGGCGATGACCTTGCCGCCCCGCGCCTTCACCTCCTCGATGTTCGACACGATCTTCGAGTGCACCGCGTCCTTAGGCGCGATGAAGACGACCGGCATGTTCTCGTCGATGAGCGCGATCGGTCCGTGCTTCATCTCCGCCGCCGGATACCCCTCCGCATGGATGTACGAGATCTCCTTGAGCTTGAGCGCCCCCTCCAGCGCCACCGGGAAGTTGACGCCGCGCCCGAGGTAGAGCGCGTTGGAGGTGGACCTGAGGAACTGGTCCGCCAGCGCCTCGATCTCGGCGGAGCGAGCCAGGATGCCGGCAATCTGGTCGGGCAACAGC
>JBIOWF010000016.1:0-18849 GCA_044868295.1 Microtetraspora sp.
CCCCCCCCCCCCGCGCCCGCTCAACGCTGCAGGTAGCCGACGAGGGCGTCCTTCTCGGTCTCCAGTTCCTCGATGGCGCTCTTGACGACGTCGCCGATGCTGACGATGCCGACGAGGTGGCCGTCCCGCACCACCGGCACATGCCGGATGCGGTGGTTGGTCATAGTGCGGCGGAGCTCTTCCACGTTCTCATCGGGAGAGCAGGTCCGAACCTCGGACGTCATGATCGAGGACACGGGCTGACCGAGGATCTCGGCCCCGCGGTCATGCAGTTGCCGGACGACATCACGTTCGGAGACGATGCCGGCGATGGTCATGCCGTCGTCCGAGACCACCACCGCACCGATGTTGAGCTCGGCCAGAGTGGCCAGCAGTTCCGCGACCGTGGCCTGCGGGGGGACCGTAGCGACGCTCGTTCCCTTGCCGCGCAAGATCGTACCGATGAGCAATCGACACCACCTTTCCTGCCTGGGGGCACAGGTGAGATTCCCCGCTTCCCACCCTCGCCAATCCGGGGTGGCAAAGCGCGTCCTCCCAGGCAACCGTCCGTAGTCAGTCCACGTCAAGGGGCAAAAAGGCATTTAGAACCCATGGCGCGTGAATATCACCAGTGGCGATATCGGCGGGACAGCCCGCAAGCTCAGGAAGTACCCCCACATCGACCACGCCGCGGGCTGCCCTGACCGGCGGGGAACGGTCGTTCGCCTCAGGGTGCGGAGGAGGTCGCGCGTTCCATGCACACCAGCCGGTCCCGCGCGTCCCACGATCGTGTGACGGTGAATCCGAGTCGCTCGTACAGCGCGATGGCATTCGTCCGCCACTCCCACACCGACAGGAGCACCGTGCCGGCACCGGCCTCCCCGGCATGGTCCAGCGCCGCACGGACCAGGGCGGAGGCCACGCCTCGGCCGCGCACGGCCGGGTCCACCCACAGTCGCTTGATCTCCACCGATCCGTCACTCGGCGCCGTCACCACCACGCAGCCGACGGGCGTGTCCGCGCCGGCCGCCACCAGGACCACGCCGTCGGCGAAGGCGGCGGCGGGATCAGCGATCTCCGCCAGGTACCGCTCCGGCAATCCGGCGACCTCGGCGACCGCCACCCCCTTCTCCGCCTCGGTCCGCATGTGGTAGGCGGCCAGCAGCTCAGCGAGACCCGCCCGCGCGGAAGGGCCCTCGCCTGTCCAGCGGACGATCACAACATCCCGGTGGTCGGTCACCGTGACAGCATCACACACCACCGCACCGCCTCCGACGGCCGAGCAGGGAACGGCGAACGCAGGCGGCACCGCTGACCGGCCTTCCACCCACAGCCGGGCGGGTCAGGACCGACAGGCCTATGTGAGTTTGGCCAGGTTGGCCCGTACCGTCCTGGTCAGCTCGTGATCGTCGCCCAGCACCCGCTCGCAGTCGGCGAAGATCTCTTCGAACAGCCGGATCGCCCGCCCTGGATTCCCGACCTGGTGGTAGGCACACGCCAAACCGGCCCGAATGTGCAGCACATCGGGATGATCAGCGCCCAGCGCCCGGGTGCTTGCGGTCAGACTCCGCCTCATCAGGGGGATGGCCCGCAACGTGTCGCCTGCCGCCTGATAGGCGCCGGCCAGATTCCGCCGCGATTCAAGGGTCTGAGGGTGGTCGTCACCCAGCACCCGCGCCCGGTCGGCGAGAGTCCGCTCGAACAACGGAACCGCCCGCTCCACGTCTCCCGCCACGCGGTAGGCGGTGGCCAGGTCACCACGCGAGGTCATCGTCTGCGGGTGGTCCCCACCCAGCAGCCGCTCGCAATCGGCCAGGACGCGCTCATACAGCGAAACGGCCTGCCGTACGTCGCCCGCCGCCACGTAGGCCCGGGCGAGAGTACCCCGAGAACCCAGGGTGTCCGGGTGGTCGTCACCCAGCACCCGCCGCTGCGCGGCTAGGGCTTCCTCGTGCAGGTCGACGGCGCGCCGCGCATTCCCTGCCGCGCTGTACGCGCTGGCCAGATTGTTGAGCGACGACAGCGTTTGCGGATGGTCGTCACCCAGCACCCGTCTCCGCGCGGTGAGCGTCCGCTCGTGCAGCTCGACGGCGCGCCGCACATCGCCGGCCGACTCGTACGCGTAGGCCAGGTCGCTCCACGAGGACAGGGTGGCGGGATGGTCGTCGCCCAGCACCCGCACGCAGTCGGCGAGCGTCCGCTCATGCAGCTCGATGGCCCGCCGCACGTCCCCCGCCACGCGGTAGGCGCCGGCCAGGTTGCTGCGAAGTTGCAGAGTGTCGCGGTGATCGTCGCCCAGCACCCGCACGCACTCGGTCAGGCTCTGCTCGTGCAGCTCGATGGCCCGCCGCACGTCCCCCGCCTCCCGGCAGACGTAGGCAAGGTTGTTGCGCAGGATCACGCTCCGAGGGTGATCGCCGCCCAGCACCCGCACGCAGTCGGCGAGAGTCTGTTCCATCAGCTCGATGGCCCGCCGCGCATCGCCCGCCTCTCGGTGCGCGTCGCCCAGGTTGCTTCGCGTGGCCAGGGTGTCGGGGTGGTCGTCGCCGAGGGTACGTGCCAGGGTCGTGTACGCCCGTTGGTAGTAGCCGATCGCGCGGCTCGCGGCGCCTTGGTTGTTGAGGAACGCTCCGGTCTCGTTGAGCAGCCGACCGGTGACAGACGAATCGGTGTCGGGCGGCGCGTTGCCGGCCAGAGCGGTGACGTGCGGCAGCAGGGCCCGCCAGAGCGGCCACCCACCCGGCTGGAGCGGATCGGCAGGACAAACATGGTCGAGCAAGCGGGTGGCCTGATCGAGGGCGGACCGGATATCGCCCTCCTGGCGATGGGGGTCATCGGGGTCGACCGTGCGGGCCACGGCCTGGACCAACCGGTGCACCGTCAGAGTGTCGTCCTCGACCGTGGTGAGCATGTTGTGAGCGGCGAGCCGGCCGATGGCCTCCTGGACATCGGGAAGGTCGGCCAATGGGTAGAGGATGGTGCGGGGAATGGCCGCCGGGGCGTACCAGGCCACGATCCGCAGAACCTGTCCGGCGAGAGGCGTGTCGGTGAGCCGGTCCAGAGTTACGCGCCAGATCCGGGCGATGGTGCGCTCGGCGTCGACGTCCTCGTCGGCCTGGCCGTACATCTTGGTCGGGCGCCGGGCCAGCAGGTCCAGGTAGGCGCGCGGGCCGATCCCCACCTGACGCATGTAGGCGGCCGCCTGGTCGATAGCCAGCGGCAGGTCGCCGAGCTCGGCGCACAACTCGGCGGCGCCGTCCAGCTCCGCGTCCGCCCGGTCCTTGGCGACGATGCCGGTCAGCAGTTCCACCGCCTCGGCCTGGCCGAGGGCATCCAGGCGAATGACAGCCGCGGGGACGCGGTGCCAGCCGGTGGCCCGTCGACTGGTGATCAGGAACCGGCCACCGGCGGCGCGGGCCAGGAGCGGCTCGACGTCGGCGAGGTCGGTGACATTGTCCAGGATCAACAGCCAGCCGTGATGGGTCGCCAGCCAGGCCACGGCCCGCTCCGTCAACAGCTCCAATGGCACGAGTCCGGCCGTAGCGGGTTGCAACGCGATCGCGAGGCTCGCCAGCCCCGCGTCGATCGCGGCCGGGCTGTCGGCGGTGATCCACCATGTCACTGTGTGGTCCGGGGTCCGAGCCGCCGCCCAGTGGGCGACCAGCGTGCTCTTACCGACCCCGCCGAGCCCGTGCACCGCCCGCACTACCGGGCCACCCGACGCGTCGGGTGCGTCCGGTACCGCGTCCAACCAGGCCAGCGCCTCCTCGCGGCCCACGAACACCCCAGGGCGTGGCAGGTTGGCCAGCCCCTGTGGCGCGGCCAACTCCGCCATCGGAGCGAAGGCCTCCGCTGGGAGCACTGTGGACCGGCCGAGTTGGTACAGCACATTGGTGGTGTTCGAGCCGATGGCGGCGATCCCGTTGATGTCCCTGCCCACGCTGATCGACCGGTCCGCGCTGGTGGCGGGCGACCTCTCCGATGGCGACGGCCCCGACGAAGCAGGCGAAGGGACCGAGCCCGGCGAGCCTCCTGCGCCGGGCGCCACTGTCTCCGCCTGCGGCTCGTCGTCCCGCCGCCGAGTCCGCCGCCTCACCGCTGCCGGATGTTGGTCGCGCCGTCACCGGTGGAGGCGATCCCGCTGATGTCCCCGCCCGCGCTGATCGACCGCTCACCCGGCGCCGGGACACGTGGTGACTCGCCTCCGCCTCCGGCCGTGCCCCCTCGCCGGCCCGCGACCAGCCCGTACACCGACACTCCCAATCCCACAAGGGCGACGAACAGCCCGATCACGCCGGCCAGCTTGTCCGCCCGCTCCAGGCCGACACCCGCCAAATATCCGCCCAGCCCCACCAGGGCCGCCGCCGCGGCCACCACCCCGCCCCACACCAGCACGCGACCCGCCATACCGGCCATCATCGATCACGTCAGAGGATCACATGCCGCGATCCACCACATCGACCCGGAAAGGAGATGTTCTACAGCGCCGGCTTCCCAGCGCCATTGGAGAACGGCCTCACGCAGGTCGCACCCTGTGAGGCTCTCGAACGGCGGGTGAGCGACAGGCGAAGCCGGGAGCGTGAACCGGCGGCCTCGTCACCTCACCTGTTTACTTGATCGTCACATACCTCCAATAAGGTGAATCGGTGGGCGCCCCATTGGCCGTCGCCGGCTACACCGACGAGGTGCTGGACGTCGTCGGCGGCACATTGACCGAGGCGGAGCGTTCGCGGGCCGATCGGTTCATCCGGAAGCAGGACCGCCTCGATTTCATCGCGGCCCACCTGCTCGTACGGCACTGCGCGGCCGAGCTCCTGGGGACACGGGCCTGCATGCTGACGCTGGTCCAGCGATGCGAGCGCTGCGAGCAGCCGCACGGGCGGCCCTGGCTGGCCGAAATGCCCGAACTGTCGGTGAGCTTGAGCCACACGTCGGGATATGTCTGCGCGGCCGCCGGCTACGGGCGTGTCGGAGTGGACGCCGAGCACGCGACGACGGGCCCGGCGGACGAGAAGCTCGCCGGGCTGGCGCTGACCCCGGCCGAGGCCGGCCTGGTGGGCCTCGACAACCGCAAGCTGATCCGGCAGTGGGTCCGCAAGGAGGCCCTGGTGAAGCGGGGCGAACTCGACCTCAGCCGGCTGCGGGAGGTCGACCTGTCCGAACTGCCGATCGACGAGGTGCCTCGGCCGCTCGAATGGGAGGGACGCCATTTCACCGAATGGACGGCGGGCACGGTGATCGCCGCGGCCGTCACCGACCAGCCCGCGCAGTTACGCCTCCTCGGCGGTTGAGCGGCCTTGAGGCGCCGCACGATCCCCGCGCCACACTTGAGGCCGCACGATCCCCGCGCCGCACCTGAGATCTCACCCATCGAGGCCCCGCTGTCCCCGCTTCGCACTTGGGGCCCACGATCCCGGGGCCGCGCTTGGGGCGGCGTGATCCAGGGGCCGCGCGCGGCGTGACCGTACGATCTTTATGCTGGGGCCATGGCAGAAACCCGCTGGCTGACGCCCCAGGAGCAGCGGGCCTGGCGTGCCCACCTCGCGGCCCACCGGCTCCTCACGCACCAGCTCGACCGCGAGCTGCAGGAGCTCGGGCTGTCCTTCAACGACTACGAGATCCTGGTGAACCTGTCGGAGAGCCCCGGCCACCGGATGCGCATGAGCGACCTGGCCGACGCGACGATCCAGTCCCGCTCCCGGCTGTCCCACCAGATCTCCCGGATGGAGAAGGCGGAGCTGGTGGTGCGGGCGCACTGCGAGGACGACCGCCGGGGCACGTTCGCCGTGCTCACCCCCTTCGGGTGGGAGACGATCCAGCGGGTCGCCTCCGACCATGTGGCCGGCGTGCGCCGCCATTTGATCGACCGCCTCACCCCGGAGCAGATCGCGGCCCTGGAGTCGATCTACACCCCGGTCATCGACCACCTCCAGCGGGCCCGCTCCGGAAAATGACCGAAGATTCCGTGCGGGAGCCGGTCGCCGAACCGATACTCGCCCGCCCCTCCTGCCACCGGGGCTGCGATCGCTACGATCCGCCTGTGAGAAGAATCTTCCGGCTCGCCCTCGTCCTCCTCTTCGCGATCTTCACGGCAGCGTGCGGCTCGAACACCGAGGCCGCCCTGCCCGGCGGCCCGGACCTGCTGAAGAAGTCCACCGAAGCGATGAAGACCGTCAAGACGGTCGCGTTCACCATCGAGACGGAGGGCAAGCCGGCCGTACCGGTCAAGCGGGTGGAGGGCAGCCTGACCAAGGAGGGGGACGCGCAGGGGTCGCTCCAGATCGAGATCCTGGGCAACCTGCAGGAGCTCGACTTCGTGCTCGCCGGCGACACGGTTCACTTCAAGGGGCCTACCGGCGGCTACCAGACGATGACCCGCGAGCAGCTCGCCGCGATCTACGATCCGTCCGCGGTGCTGACCGGTGTTCCGGAGCTGCTGTCTACCGCGACGGAGGCGCGGACCGAGGCCGTGGAGAAGGTGGGCGACGCCGACGCCTACAAGGTCCCCGCGACACTGTCGCAGCAGGTCCTGGCCAAGCTGATCCCCGGCGTGAACCAGAGTGTCAACGCCACGATCTGGGTCGACAAGGCCACAAGTCGGCTGCTCAAGATCGAGCTTCCTCTCACTGGCGGAAAGGTCGTCGTGGCGCTCGACGACTACGACGCCCCCGTGACCATCGCTCCCCCGGCGTCGTAACCCTGACATGACGTCATCTCCCCAGGCCACAGCGTCGGCGAACCGCAGGGTGGCGCTCGGCGTCGGCGGCACCGCCGTGCTGCTCGCGGCCCTCGACGCGTACGTCGTCGTCACCGTCCTCATCGACGTCGCCAAGGACGTCGACGTCCCGCTGAACCACCTGGAGCGGGCGACGCCGATCGTGACCGGCTTCCTGCTCGGCTACATCGCCACCATGCCGCTGCTCGGCCAGCTCTCCGACCGGTACGGCAGGCGCCCCCTTATCCACGCCTGCCTGGCCGGATTCGCCGTCGGCTCGCTGGTGACGGCGCTCGCCGAGAGCATCCCGGCGCTGGTCGCCGGGCGCACTCTCCAGGGCATCGCGGGCGGCGCGCTGCTGCCGATCACGATGGCGCTCATCGGCGACCTGTGGGACGAGCACGCCAGGCCCGTCGCGCTCGGCGCGGTCGGTGCGGCGCAGGAACTCGGCAGCGTCCTCGGCCCACTGTACGGCGTGGCCCTCGCGTCCGTGACGGCCGCCGGAACCGAGTGGCTCGGGCTGCCCGTCGGCGGCTGGCGGCTCATCTTCTGGGTCAACCTCCCGCTGTCTCTGCTCGCGGCGGTGGCCGTTCAGCGCAGCGTGCCGGGGCCGCCCAGGTCGGCCTCTCGAGACCGGTCCCAGGAGGCCGCACACCTCCTGTCGAGGCAAGCCGGGCACGACCTGTCCGGCAAGGTCCGGACTGAGCCGCCCGCCGAAGCCCCGCGCGACCCGAACGGCGGGGCGCGGATCGACGTGACCGACAGGGCCCGGGCCGACGCGGCCGGTAGGGCTCGGATCGACGCGGCCGGTAGGGCTCGGATCGACGTGACCGGCGGGCTGCTCCTGGCGCTGGCCCTGGGGCTGCTCGTCGGGGGGCTCTACAACCCGGCGCCGGAAAAGTCCGTGCTGCCCGCGTGGGGTGTGCCGTGCGTGGCCGCGGGGGCGGTCGTCGCGGCCGTGTTCGTCGTGTGGGAGATTCGTTCCCCGGTCCGGCTGCTGGACCTGTCAGGTGTGGCCAAGCAGCCGCTGCTGGCCACCCTGGGAGTGAGCTTCCTCGCCGGGGCGGCCCTGCTCGTCACGCTGGTGAACGTGCAGCTCACCGCGCAGACGTTGCTCGGCGAGGACACGGCGGGCGGCGCGCTGGTGCTCACCCGGTTCCTGATCGCGCTCGCGCTGGCGGCGTTCGCGGGCGGGATGCTCGCCCGCCGGTTCGGGGAGCGCCTGGTGGCCGCCGCGGGCTTGGCCGTGGCGGCCGTCGGGTACGTCCGCGTCTCGCAGTGGCCCCTGGACCTCGCCTCGGCCGGCCTCCGGATGGACGTCGATCTGGTCGTCGCCGGCCTGGGGCTGGGCGCCGTCATCGCGCCCGTCTCCTCGGCGGCGCTCCGGGTCGTGCCGGCCGTACAGCACGGTGTGGCCTCGGCGGCGGTGGTGGTGGCCCGGATGATGGGCATGCTGCTGGGCGTGGCCGCGCTGTCGGCCTGGGGCTTCTACCGGTTCCAGTCGCTCACCGCGGACCTGGACACGCCGCTCCCCATCGGGGTGGACGCCGCGGAGTACGCCCGGCGGCTGGCCGAGTACACGTCCAAGGTGCAGGCGGCCCTTCACACCGAATACTCCGAGATCTTCATGCTGACCGCGGGACTCTGCGCGATCGGTGCGATCACAGCCATGGCGCTGCCACGACGCGGCGGCTCACTCACACGATCCTGAAGCCATCACGCGGCTCCGGAGGGCGAGGCGTCAGCGCGGCCCGGAGGCGCCGCGGCGGTCACAGGGCGAGGCGCGGACCACCTCTTCATGGCGCGCATCGCCTCGCTGATCAGTGACAACCCCGTATAGGTAGGGGGCTACTCATGCGCGAATGGCGTGGATGGCTCACCGTCGGCGGTGGAGGGATTTCCCGGACCATCAGGGACCGTCGTCCCATGTGCCCGGGACGCGGGAAACCGCATGATTTCTCCCGTACTGCCCGGACATGTCCCTGAGGAGCTCCTATGCGTAAGGTCTACTTCGGGTTCACGGTGTTGCTGCTGATCTCCGTGCTCGCCCAGTTCTACCTCGCCACCTTCGGCGCGTTCGAGACCCCCCACCCGGCGGTGGGCGACGAGAACGCCATGATCGGATACCACGCCATGAACGGCGTCATGGTCATCCCGCTCATCTCCCTGCTGACCACGATCGTGGCCGCGATCGCCCGGGTCGGCGGCAAGCTCATCGGCCTGTCGATCGTGCCCTTCGTGCTGGTGGCGGTCCAGCTGTTCGTCATCTTCCCGCTCGCGGAGCTGGCCGGCGCCTCGGAGACCAAGACGACCACGGCGAGCCTCTTCGTCCTCGGGTTCCACGCCCTCGACGGCGTGGCGATCCTCGCGGTGGCGGTCATCGTGCTCCGCAGAGCTCGCGAGCTGCTGAAGGAGACCGCCGTCAGCCCGGCGGCCGCTGCCCGGGTGGCCGGCGGAGCGTGACGACGGCACAACTGATCGCTGTCGATCAGATCCTGTTCATCCTGATCGCGGGTCTGTGGGCGGGGACGGGAGGCTTCGCCTTGACCGCGACCCGGCAAGCACAACAGGCACCACAAGCACCGGCACCACAAGCACCGGCACCACAAGCACCGTTGGCACCACAAGCACCGTTGGCACCACAGGCACAGGCGCCACAGGCGTCACGGTCCGGTGACGCCGGGGCGGCCCGCCGTACGTCGCTGATCGCCGCCGCGCTGTGCGGCGCGGCGATCGTCGCCACCGCGCTCCGGGTCATCGTCACCGTGAAGCTCGCCGGGGCGGGCTGGTGGTTCGTCGCCGAGAAGGTCCTCCTGGCCCTGCCACTGGTGGTCGTCCCCGGCCTGGCCGCCGCGGCGATCAGCCTGCCCCGGCTGCTCCGGGCCAGGCCCGGCGCCTCGGCGCGGCTCGTGGCGTTCCCGCCGCTGGTCGCCGCGTACGGGGCGGTCGCCGGGATCGTCTGCGGCGTGGTCATCTCCTATCCCGTCACCGCCTCCGGGGTGATCGCCGTCATCACGCTCTTCACGGGGGCGTCGGCGATCACCTGGCGGGTCCTCGCGTACGGCCGGGCGGACGACCGCTGGCAGATCGCCGGCGTGACCGTGCTCCTCGTGGCCCTCGTCTGGGCAGTGTCGGGCGGCTGGTCGGGCGGCTGGTCGGGCGGCCACCTGCACGACGGTCACGGGACATCGGCCTCCGGCGTCCCGGTCGACCGGCTGCTCGGCCCCTCGGGCGATGAGGCCCGCAGGTTCACGCTCACCGCCCGGCCCGCCACGGTGCGGCTCCCGTCCGGGCGGCAGGTCGAGGCGTGGTCGTTCAACGGCCAGGTGCCCGGCCCCATCCTGCGTGTCCGCCAGGGCGACCTGGTCGAGGTGACCCTGCGCAACGAACTGCCCGGCCAGGCCGTGACGATCCACTGGCACGGATACGACGTGCCCGCCGGAGAGGACGGCGTCCCGGGCGTCACCCAGGACGCGGTCAAGCCGGGCGGATCCCACGTCTACCGGTTCCGGGCCACCGATCCCGGCACGTACTGGTACCACAGCCACCAGAACTCCAGCGTGGCCGTGCCGCGCGGGCTGTTCGGGATGCTCATCGTCGATCCCGCGGAACCGATCAGGCAGGATCACGCCATCGCGCTGCACACGTTCGGCGACCGCGTCACCATGTCCCTCGACGGCTCCGCGCCCACGGACGAGCGGGCCACCGCGAGCATCCCGCCGGGAAGTCCGGTACGGCTGCGCGTCGTCGACACCGACTCGCTGCCCAGGATCGTGGGGCTCAGCGGCGTGCCGTACCGGATCGCGGCGGTGGACGGCCAGGACGTGCCGGGGGCGACGGAGCTGACCGGGCGGCGCCTGCACCTGGCGGCGGGCGGCCGGTACGATCTCACGTTCACCATGCCGTCCGGCCCGGTGCTGCTGTCCGCCGAGGGCCATCCGGGGCTGCTCATCAACGGCGCCGCTCCTCCCCCGCCCCCCGCCGATGGCGAGATCCTCGACATCACGACATACGGCTCACGCGCCCCGGTGCCCGCCCGATTCGACAGGCAGATCACCTGGGTGCTGGACAAGACCCTCGCCGTTGTCGACGGGGTTCCCAAGCTCGGTCACACGGTCAACGGCAAGGCCTGGCCGAACATCCCGACCCCCGTGGTACGGCTGGGCCAGACCATCAAGATCACCGTAGTGAACCGGAGCCGCGACACCCATCCCATGCACCCGCACGGCCATCACGTCCAGGTCCTGTCCCGCAACGGCGTGCCCGCCAACGGGCTGTGGATGGACACCTTCGACGTCGCCCCCGGCGAGGTCTGGGAGGTCGCGCTGGTCGCCGACAATCCGGGCATATGGATGTCCCACTGCCATGACCTGGCCCACGCCGTCCAAGGCATGGAGTTCCACCTCGCCTACGAAGGGATCACCACCCGGTTCGACATCACCGCGGGCAACCACCCAGCGTGATGTCACGGCGCTTACGAACGGAGGTAGGCCAGCACCGCGAGGACCCGGCGGTGCTGATCTCCGTCGTCGGCGTAGAGCCCGAGTTTCGCGAATATGCCGCGGATGTGCTTCTCGACCGCGCCCTCGGTGACCACGAGCTGCCGGCTGATCGCGGGATTGGACCTGCCTTCCGCCATCAGGCCGAGCACCTCGCGCTCCCTGGGCGTCAGCGAGGCCAGCGGGTCGTCCCTGCGCCGTCGCACCATCAGTTGGGCGACGACCTGGGGATCGAAGACGCTGCCCCCCGACGCCACCCGGCGCAGGCCCTCCATGAACTCCTCGACGTCGACGACGCGGTCCTTCAGGAGGTAGCCGACCGCCCCGCGGGCGTCGGCCAGCAGGTCGTCGGCGTAGGACACCTCGACATACTGCGAGAGGATCAGCACCGGCGTGCCGGGGATCTTCCGCCGGATCTCGACGGCGGCCCGGAGCCCCTCATCGGTGAAGCCGGGTGGCATCCGGACGTCCACGACCGAGACGTCGGGCCGCAGTGAGTCGACGGCGGCGACGAGTTCGCCCGCGGTGCCGACCGCCGCGACCACCTCGCAGCCGAACTCCTCCAGCAGACGGACCAGGCCCTCCCTGATCAGAACCGCGTCGTCGGCGACGACTACCCGCACGGCACCTCCGCCATGATCGATGTCGGTCCTCCGGCGGGCGACCGTACGGTCAGCTCACCGTCAACCCCCCGCAACCGGTCGGCCAGGCCCCACAGGCCGTGCCCCTTGGCCACGTGCGCGCCGCCGACCCCGTCGTCGCCGATGGTCAGCGACAGCGTATCCCCGATCTTGACCAGGCTCACCGAGCACATGGTCGCCCGGCTGTGCTTGGCGACGTTGGTGAGCGTCTCCGCGGTGACGAAGTAGATCGTGTTCTCGACGAGCGCCGGGAAGCGTTCGGCGGGCTGGACGTCGAGCTCGACCGGAACCGTGCAACGGCTCGCGAGGGCCGCCAGCGCCGGTGCCAGGCCGCGGTCGGCCAGGATCGGCGGGGCGATGCCCCGGGACAGCGCGCGCAGCTCGTCGAGGGTCTCCCGGGTGGCGGTGATCGCCTGCCCGATCGTCTCGTACGCGGCGTCGGAGTCCTTCTTGAGCTCCCGCTGCGCGCGGGACAGCTCCATGGCGAGGTGCACCAGGCGCTGCTGCGGGCCGTCGTGAATGTCGCGCTCCAGCCTGCGCAGCGCGTTCGCCTCCGCGTGCGCGGCCGCGTTGCGCCCTTCGGTCAGGTCGTCGATGCGGTCACGCAACTGGGCCACCCCGCTGAGCAGCCCCCTGCCCAGAGAAGCCTGCAGTACGGCACAGCCCCTGATGATCGGGTAGAGCGTGAGCGCGAAGACCAGCCCGAGCACGACGTAGAAAGCGCTGTTGGCGAGATATCCGTCACCCAGCCCCAGCCGCACCGTCAGGTCCTGGTCCCAGGCGGCGCCGGCGCTCGTCCACCCGTACAGGGGATAGGCGAGACCGCCGATCGTGAAGCCCCACCACGTCATGACCACGATGAACGTGGAGGCCGCCACCGGAAGGACCACGACGGCGTGCACCACGTCGAGCCACGACTGACCGTTGAGCAGCGGATAGAGCATCCGGCTCGCCCAGCCCGCCCCGGCCGGGAGCTGCGGATACCGGGGGCGGGGCAGTTCCCTGCCCAGAACGGCAGCGGCCCGCCAACGTTCAAGGTCCGCGAGCCCACGGGCGAGGAACACGGTCAGCACGAGCACCGGCACCCCCACCAAGACGATCAACAGGCCGAAGCCCGCGGAAACGCCCATGACGATCAGGAAAAACGCGACGACCGCCAAGGGAAGGCCCAAGAACACATAGCCGGTGTCGCCCAATAGGCGGCGCAGCAGTTTTCGCATGCGCCAAAGGCTATTGGCGGCGAATCACACCGGCTATCCCGTACCCCGCCATCTCGAAGGTGGGGCATACCCTACCTTCGCCACCGGCACCGCTCCCGCGGCGCGGCGGGCCGCTACCCGGCCGAGCGCGCTCGATGCCGTCGAGCGGCTCCCAGGTGGCGCCCCCTACTCCCGCTGACCACGGTCGATACCGTCGAGCAGTTCCCAAGTACGGCGCCCCTACCCGGCTGACCACGCTCGATGCCGTAGCGATTCCCGGGTAAGGCGCCCTCTACCCCTCCCGAGCGCGCTCGTTGCCTTCGAGCAGTTCCCGGGTACGGCGCAGCAGTGCCTCCCGCACGTCGTCAGGGGACAGCACGACCAGCGGAGTGCCCAGGGCGAGCAGGTACTTGGCCAGCATGTCCACGTCGTTGCCGCCGATCTCGACGACGGTGGCGTCGGGGCCGTCGGGGTGGTGGGTGCCGATGGTCGGCGGCACCACCCGCAGCGCCTCGTCCACCGGCAGCGGGAGGCGGACCGTCGCGTAGAGCGGGTACACGACGCTCGCGATACCCCGGGAGACGAGCTGCGCAGGGTCGGGCGGGTCGACAAGCTCCGCCACGTGTCCGGTCGGCCGTACCCGCACCACCCGGTCGGCCCGGAACGTCCGCCACTCGCCCCGCGCCACATCCCGCGCCACGAAGTACCAGCGGCGCCCCATGTGCACCAGTCGATAGGGGTCGACGTCCCGGACGGTGGCCGTCCCCGAGTGATCGCGGTACGACAGCCGGGTGCGCTCGCCGGTGCGGCACACGGTGGCCAGCTCCAGCAGCGTGCCGGGGGTGATCTGCCGCTCGCGGGGCCTGGTGGCCGGCACGAACGTGGCGTCCATCGCGCCCAGCCGGTCCGCGACGTGTGGCGGCAGGGCCTGCCGCAGTTTCAGCAGCGCCGACAGCGCGGCCTGGTCGCCGCCGAGGACACCGCTGAGCGCCGCCTCACGCAGTGCGACGGCCACCGCGAGCGCTTCCTCGTCGTCGAGGATCAGCGGCGGCACCCGGGCGCCTTGGCCGAGGTGGTAGCCGCCCCAGGGGCCGGGGTCGGACTCCACGGCGTAACCGAGCTCCCGCAGCCTGGCGACGTCGCGCCGGACCGTGCGCTCGGTGACCGCCATCCGCTCGGCCAGCTCGCGGCAGGTCCACGTCGGCCGCGCGGACAGCAGCGAGACCAGCCGCAGCAGGCGGGCGGATGTGCTGATCACAACTCGAAGTGTGCCTCATGACCAGGACCGGATCTGTCCTGGTCCCGTCCTAGCGTGCTGCCCATGAGCACTGGAACCACATCCACGCCCGCTGTCCGCCTCTTGTCCGTCGACTTCGACTGCCCGGATCCCGCCGAGCTGGCCCGCTTCTACGGCGAGGCCCTTGATCTGCCCGTCATGTACTCCAGCGACGACTTCGTCCTGCTCGGCCGGGACGGCTCGCCCGGACTGGGCTTCGTCCGGCTGGCCGGCTATCAGCGTCCCACCTGGCCGGACCCTTCCCGGGAGAAGCAGGCCCACCTGGAACTGGGCGTCGACGACCTGGACGCCGCACAGGCCCGGATGCTGGCCCTGGGCGCGGTCGAGCCCCCGGGCGCCCAGCCGCACCCCGACGAGCGGCGGGTCCTGCTGGACCCCGCCGGCCACCCGTTCTGCATCTCCATCCATATCTAGCGAGGGGACTGCCAGGTTTACCCGGCGGGGCAATCGCCTCCCTGCTACGGCTTTCTCGTTCCAAACGGGCAGGGCTTGTCCGTCGCCTACCTCAGCAGAGGAAAGCGAGAAGCCGCTCTCTTCAGGGAGCGGAGGAGTCACCGGCTTCTGATCAGCCAGGACAGGAAACTCACCGCTCAGAACCGCCCGGCGACCGCCATCGGTCGCCGGCAGCCCGCAGAAGGTCTCCGGAGGCCACGGAGGTGTCACGGGCCCTCTCCGGGTTCGCGGGAGGCCTCCGGAGCTCACGGCAGGGCTCCGGAGGCCGCCCGCTACTTCTTGCGCTTCTCGCGGATCTTCATCGTGACCTCGATCGGGGAGCCGGCGAAGCCGAACTCCTCACGCAGCCGACGCTCGATGAAGCGTCGGTAGGTCTCCTCCAGGAAGCCGGACGTGAACAGCACGAACTTCGGCGGCTCGGTCGACGCCTGGGTGGCGAAAAGGATCTTGGGCTGCTTTCCGCCGCGGACCGGCGGCGGCGTGGCCTGCACGAGCTCGGTGAGGAACTGGTTGAGCCGGGCCGTCGGGACCCGGGTCCCCCACGACTCCAGGGCCCGCTCGATCGCGGGCACCAGCTTCTCGACGTGACGGCCGGTCTTGGCGGAGATGTTGACCCGCAGCGCCCACGGCGTCCGCACGAGCTGCCGGTCGATCTCCTTCTCCAGGTAGTAACGCCGGTCCTCGTCGACCAGGTCCCACTTGTTGAACGCGACGACCATGCACCGGCCCGACTCGATGACCAGGCCGATGATCCGCAGGTCCTGCTCCGTCAGCACGTCGGAGGCGTCGATCAGCACGACCGCGACCTCCGAACGCTCCAGCGCGGCCCGCGTGCGCATGGCGGCGTAGAAGTCGGCGCCTTTCAACTCCCGGTCGCGGCGGCGGATGCCGGCGGTGTCGATGAACCGATAGGTCTTGCCGCCCAGCTCGATCAGCTCGTCGACCGGGTCGCGGGTGGTGCCCGCCATCGGGTCGACGAGGACCCGCTCCTCCCCCGCCACCTTGTTCAGCAAGGAGGACTTGCCGACGTTCGGCTTGCCGAGCAGGGCCACGCGGCGCGGGCCCCGCTGGACGCCGAACGTCTGCGGCGGCGTCTCCGGCAGCGCGTCCAGCACCACGTCGAGCAGGTCACCGCTGGAACGGCCGTGCAGGGCGGACACGGGGCGCGGCTCGCCCAGGCCGAGCGACCACAGACCGGTGGCCTCCAGCTCCAGGAGCTGGTTGTCGACCTTGTTCGCGGCCAGCACCACGGGCTTGCCGGCGCGGCGCAGGACCGAGCCCACGGCCTCGTCCGAGTCGGTCACGCCGACGCTGGCGTCCACCACGAACAGGATCACGTCGGCCAGCTCGGCCGCGATCTGGGCCTGCTCGGCGATGCGCAGCGCCATGCCGGTCGCGTCCGGGTCCCAGCCGCCGGTGTCCACCAGCGTGAACCGGCGCCCGCGCCACGTCGCCTCGTAGGTCACCCGGTCGCGGGTGACGCCCGGCACGTCCTCGACGACCGCCTCACGACGGCCGATGATGCGGTTGACCAGCGTGGACTTGCCCACGTTGGGCCGCCCGACCACGGCCACGACCGGCAGCGGCCCGGCGTCCGCCTGGTCCTCGGCCGACTCGTCGCCCTCCAGGTCGGCGAGCTCGGCCTCGATCCAGCCGCCGTCGTCGTATTCCTCCGCCACGTCTGTGTTCCCGTCCATCGGTCGTGCCCTCCTCACCCGGTCCCGGAGAGGATCAGGCGTGCTCCTGCCAGTCGGTCGCGCGTGCCGCTCGCGGCGGTCAGGCGCGCTCCTTGATAAGTCTCAGCACCTCGGCGATGACCTCGTCGAGGTTCAGCGCCGTCGTATCCAGCTCGACCGCGTCCGCGGCCATCGCCAGCGGATCGGTCTTGCGGGTCGAGTCCAGGGTGTCGCGCCGTGCCATCTCCACTCGCTGCGCCTCCACCGTCGTGCCGGTGAGCTCCGCCGTACGGCGGTGCGCGCGGGCCTCGGCGCTCGCGGTCAGGTAGATCTTGACCGGCGCGTCCGGCGCGACGACGGTGCCGATGTCGCGGCCCTCGACCACGACATCCCCCGCCCCGATGATCTCCCGCTGGAGATCGACGAGACGGCGGCGCACCTCAGGCACGGCGCTCACCGCGGAGACGGCGCGCGTCACCTCCGGGGAACGGATGGGGGCGTTCACGTCGGTGCCGTCCACGCTGACGCCGGGGGCGTCGGGGTCGGTGGTGAGGGTGAGCACCGGCTCACCCGACCGGGACGCGATCGCCGCCGCGTCCGCCAGGTCGACGCCCCGCTCCAGCATCCACCAGGTGATCGCCCGATACATGGCCCCCGTGTCGAGGTAGCGCAGGCCCAGAGCCCGCGCGACCCCGCGCGACGCGCTCGACTTGCCCGACCCCGAAGGACCGTCCATGGCGACGACCAGACCCGACACGGCCTCTCCCTCTCCCCTTTGAGTTGTCGCCCCCGAGGCTACCGGGAGTCGGCCGCAACCCTCGCATCAAGGGATCTCCTTGGGTCCGTACAAACGCCATCCCACCGGAGAAGGGCTGCTGCGCGCGAAGAACAAATACCTCAGCCTGAGCTGAATGTCGCTATCGTGCCGCCCATGGACCTGGCGCCCGAGAACCGCGCCCAGCGCAACGCCGATCGGGCGGCATACGTGGGCTACGCCTACGACATCGCACACGATCGCGCTCGACCGCTGTTGAGAGCTCCTCGACCACGGCGCCCCTTGACGGCGACCCTGTTGGTCAGCCGAGACGGACGGGCAGGGTCTGCAGACCGTGCATCAGGGTGCTGTCGCGCCACCGCAAGGCGGCCGGGTCGGCGTCGAGGGCCAGTTCGCCGAACCGGCCGAGCAGCCTGCCCAGGGCGATCTCCGCCTCCAGTCTGGCCAGCGGCGCGCCGACGCAGTAGTGGATGCCGTGCCCGAAGGCCACATGGCCACCGGCGGGGCGGGTGATGTCCAGGTGGTCCGGGTCGGCGAATCGATCACCGTCGCGGTTCGCGGCCAGCAGGGAGATCATGACGAGCTCGTCGGCGGGAATCTCGACGTCACCGACGAGTACGGGCTCGGTGGTGAACCGTACGGTCGCGATGTTGACCGGGCCCTCGAACCGCAGGAACTCCTCCACGGCATTAGGCAGCAGGGACGGGTCGGCCCGCAGCATCGCCATCTGGTCCGAGTTCTGGAGCAAGGCGAGCACACTGTTGCCGATGAGGTTGACCGTCGTCTCATATCCCGCCACCAGCAGCAGGAATGCCATGGATACCAGCTCGGCCTGGGAGAGCCGGTCCCCCTCGTCCGAGACGCGGGTCAGATCGGACAGCAGATCCTCAGCGGGCGCCGCCCGTTTCGCGTCGACGAGAGCTTCCAGGTAAGCCGTCAGCTCCTCGTGGGCCTGCCGCAGCTCCTCCGGCGACGTGGCCGCGACGAACGGTTCGGTCCACGCCCCGAACTTGCCGCGGTCGGAGTCCGGCACGCCGAGCAGCTCGCAGATGACGCTGATCGGCAACGGGAAGGCCAACGACTCCATCAGGTCGACCGTGCTCCCCGCGGCCATATCGTCGAGCAGCTCGTCGGTGATCTGCTCGATTCGCGGCCGCAGCCGGGACACCGTCCGTGGGGTGAACGCCTTGTTCACCAGTTTGCGGAGCCTCGTGTGGTCCGGCGGGTCGGAGCTGAGCATGTGGGCCGAGAGCGATGAGGCATAGGCGCCAGCCGTGCCCGGAGGGAAAAGCTCCAGTGCCCGGGTGCTGTCCTTGCTCAGCCGAGGGTCGCCGAGCAGCAGCTTGGCCTCGGCATAGCTCGTGACCAGCCAGACCCTCAGCCTCGGGAACAAGATCACCTGCCGAATCGGCGCTTCTGAACGAAGGCGCTGATAGACAGGGTGCGGATCTTGGAGGAATCTGCGGTACAGCTTGATCGGTTCGCCTGACATGTTCAGTCACGATACTTGGATCTCCGGCTCCGCAGATCCACAGGGTCCGCGGGTCCAGAGTCCGCGGGTCCGAGGGGTCCGCCGGAGCAGTCGGCGGCGTGGCCCGGCCGGGCGTGGCAATCC
>JBIOWF010000017.1:0-3031 GCA_044868295.1 Microtetraspora sp.
CGCTCTGCCTCAACGTCGAGGTTCTGTCGAGCGACGGCATGTCCATCGAGATGAGGGACACGGACGAGGATGTCTTCCGCGCTGCGGAGGAGCTCGGCATCGACCTGTCCCGGCGCGAGCCGAGCAGCGTCGAAGAAGTCTGACGGTCCCCATGCGCGACCTGGCGGCACGTAGCCGACGCCTCGATCTTCCCCGACGTTCCCCGACGTTCCCCGAGGCACCCCCGCCCTGCCGGCCACCGTCGTCGGCGAGAGGATCGCCGAATTCCTCCTGGAGGCTCTGTGAGCCTCATCGACATCACCGACCCGCGCACCGGCGTCACACGGGCACAGGACCTTCGGCGGATGTCTGGCCGCGGACGCCAAGGGCTTCATCGCCTCCATGGTGGCCCGAACCCGCGCGGGCGACTACCGCGACCCGGACCAGGTCCGGGACCGGGCCGCTGAGATAGCGGCCGAGCTGACGGCCGCACCCGTCTGACGCCCCCGTCTGATGGAGGCACAAGGTCCCACCCGACCCGGGTCCAGCGGCCCTATGGCCACCCGTCCGGCGGTGATCGGATAGAGGCAGCGACATCGGATAGGGCAGCGACAAGGGAGGACAGGTCATGAGCGAACCGATCGTTGTCGGCACGGATGGCTCGGCCGCCGCCACCGCGGCAGTGGAATGGGCCGCCGACGAGGCCGCCCGGAAGGAGCTTCCGGTGCGGATCGTTCACGCCGTGGACCGCCTTCTGTACGACATCCCGCGGTATCCGATCCCCGGCGCACTGGACAGCATGACGCGCTCCGGCCGGCAGCTTCTCGATCAGGCCGAGCAGATCGTCCGAGACCGGCAGCCCGGAGTCGACGTGTCCGTCGAGATGGTCACCGGGTCCCCGGCGTCCGTCCTTCGCATCGAGGCCGACAACGCCTCCGAGGTGGTCGTCGGCAGCCGAGGCCTGGGCGGTTTCGCCGGAATGCTGCTGGGTTCGGTCAGCCAGCACGTCGCTGGGCACACGGCGGTCCCGGTCGTCGTGGTATGGCCCGGCCCCACGGCCGTCCGTGGCGAGATCGTCGTGGGCTTCGACGGCTCAGCCGAATCCGAGTCCGCCCTCGCCTACGCATTCGAGGAAGCCAGGCTCCGGCAGTCCCGGCTGCGTGCCATCTACGCGTGGCAGCTGCCCATTTACGACTACGCCTACGGGATCCCGTACGACACGGACGATGTGGGGCAGGCGCAGCAGGAGTTCGCCCTTGCCCAGCTCGCCGCATGGCAGGACAAGTTCCGCGACGTGACCGTCGTGACGGACGCGGTATGTGCACACCCGGTCGCCGCCCTGGTGGAGGCCTCCGCACGAGCGGATCTGCTCGTCGTCGGGTCACGCGGGCACGGCGCCATCAGCGCGGTCGTCCTCGGTTCGGTGAGCCGCGGCGTACTGCACCACGCTCACTGCCCCGTCGCCGTGGTGCGGTCCTGACGTAACGCCTCACAGGAGGTGCGGCCGTGGAGATGCTCACCGCCACGACGTATGTACGAAGCCACGCGCGCAGAAGGATCGATGGGATCACGACGCGCATGGTGAATCCGGTTGTGCGGTGGCTGCTTCGGTCGCCCGTGCACGATCTGCTCAGTGGTTCGGCCGTGCTGGTCTCGGCTCACCACGCCGTTGTGGGAGCCGGGACAGTCGGCCCTGCTCATCGCCGCGATCGGGCTGCTCGGTGCGGTCGGCATGGCCGCGACGGTGGCCGCTGTCACCGCAACCGCTCTTGTCCGTCTCGTGCGGCATCCCTGAGGGGCCAAGGTCCTCTCGCGCAGGGTCGGCCGACTCTACGGCGGGCCCTTTCGCGGTGGTCACCGGCATCGTGCGGGAGTTCCAACCGCCCCGCAGCGCGGTGACGCAGGTCCTGCTTGACGGGGACCTTCGCTGCTGACGGCGGCGGGCGGCGGCGCTGGATGCTGGATGCAAGACGAGGAGGTCAGCGGTGGCAATGCAGGTGAAAGACATCATGGGCAAGGTCGCCATCGCGGTGCGGCTCGACGCGTCGTTCAGCGATCTGGTGGCGACGATGCAGCGGTTCAAGGTCGGTGCGGTCACCGTAATCGATGCCGACCGGCGGCCTGTGGGCGTCGTGTCGGAGGACGATCTGCTGCTGAAGGAGACGGACCCGCGAAACGGCGCGCGTTTCTTCGAGAGCGCCAGGCGGCGCGAGGAGCGTCGCAAGGTGGCGGGAGCCACCGCGGGCCAGATCATGACTCGGCCGGCGATCACCGTGACGTCGGAGACATCGGTTCAGGACGCGGCACGGCTCATGCACACCCACAAGATCAAGCAGCTGCCCGTGATCGACGCGGTGACGGGTCGAATCTTGGGGACGGTGCACCAGGGCGACTTACTGAAGATCTTCGTGCGTCCGGTCGCGGACATCTATGAGGAGATCGCCCACCTCCTGGAAGAGGCGGGGATCTCCCCGGCGGCCGTCACTGTCGAAGTCGAGGCCGGTGTCGTGTCACTGACTGGGCGGATCGCCGTGCGCTCCCGGATTCCGCAGCTCATCGCGGCGGTCCGCGAGATCGACGGAGTCGTCGAGGTCGAGGAGGATCTGACTTTCGTGGTCGATGACCTGGCCCGCATCCCGCCCCTCTACCAGTAGCCCGTGGCATGGCGAACCAGGTCACGATGCGCGGGGGAGGAGGGCCGACCGAAGCCTCTCACCTGCGATGACGCAGAGTTCCTGGCCTATGTGCCTGAGCTACTCCGGAAATTTAGGGATGTAGCACCGAGGAACAGGCAGAGTGGGAGCTCCGGATGTCAGACTTCCGGTATGACGGAAAAAGAGCCGCGTTCCGTGGTCCCTCGCATGCGGCTGGATGAGCTGCTCGCTGAGCTGCAGACGCGGTTGGAGGCGGTGCTGGCCACCCGGGACCGTGTGCAGTCGTTGCTTGAGGCCGTCGTCTTGGTCGGCAGTGACCTGGACCTGGAGACGGTGCTGCGCCGGATCGTGGAGACCGCGACCACGCTCGTGAACGCCAGCTATGGCGCCCTGGGCGT
>JBIOWF010000018.1:0-3645 GCA_044868295.1 Microtetraspora sp.
GCCATGCCCTCGAGACCCAATCTCTTCTCCGCCGCCTTCGTGAAGACCGGCGACGGCTGGGCCGGCACCGAGGTGGACCTCGGCGACGCCGAGATCGCCGACGATCTGGGCGACGCCGTACAGGAGGCGCTCGGTCTGGGCGGCGACGAGCTGGCTCTTCTCTGCGTCGAGGTCGAGGACGAGTGGTTCGCCATCGTCCGCTACGACGGCGACGCGGACCCGCGTGTGTTCCTGTCGGACGCCCAGGCCGGGCTGACCGACCCGCTCGGCGAGATCTTCGCCGACCTCGCCGGAGTGGCCGTGGACAAGGAGACCCCCGACCTCGGGGTACGGCCCGCCGGCGACTTCGAGCTGCTCGTCGACTTCTCGTTGAGCGCCGAGGAGCTTCTTGAGCTGAGCATGGAAGAGGGAGTGCTGCCCGCGGACACGCTCTCCGTGATCGCCGAACGCCTCTCCTTCGCGGACGAGCTCGACCGGTTGCGGTGAGCGAGCCGATCACCGGCCCGTTTCCGGCGTCCCGCCCTGAGGACTATCGGCCGGCCATGCGGCTCGCGTTAGCGGAAGCCGTACGGGCCGGGGAGCGTGGAGAGGTGCCGGTCGGCGCGGTCGTGCTGGATCCCGGCGGCGCGGTGCTCGCGGCGGCGGGAAACGACCGCGAGACCGGCGGCGACCCCACGGCGCACGCCGAGATCCTCGCCCTCCGCGCCGCCGCCCGATCGTTGGGCGAGTGGCGGCTCACCGGCTGCACACTCGTGGTCACGCTGGAGCCCTGCACGATGTGCGCGGGGGCGGCCGTCCTGTCCCGGCTGGATCGCGTCGTGTACGGCGCCGCCGACGAGAAGGCCGGAGCGGCCGGTTCGCTGTGGGACGTCATCAGGGATCGCAGGCTCAACCATCGACCCGAGGTCGTCATGGGAGTTCTGGCCGACGAGTGCGCGGCCCTGCTCACGGACTTCTTCGCCCGCAGGCGCTGACGGGCGGCCCAGGACGCCTATGGATGCGCGGTCACGTGCCTTTGTCCGGTAAGCTGCTCGGCGGTGGTGTCGCCTAGTGGCCGAGGGCGCACGCCTCGAAAGCGTGTGTAGGGCAACCTACCGTGGGTTCAAATCCCACCACCACCGCACGACAAAGAGCCGCCAACCTGCTCAGCCAGGTTCGCGGCTCTTTCGCTTTCGGCAAGGTCAGTGTTCGATCTCCAGGACTCGAGCGTGCAGGACCGAGCGCTGATGGAGGGCGGCGCGCAGCGCGCGGTGGAGACCGTCCTCAAGGTAGAGGTCGCCCTGCCACTGGACGACATGGGGGAACAGGTCGCCATAGAACGTCGAGTCCTTGGCGAGCAGTGAGTGCAGGTCGAGCACCGCCTTCGTGGTGATCAGCGTATCCAGCCTGACCTGGCGGGGCGGAATCTGCGCCCACTCCCGATGAGACAGGCCATGCTCTGGGTAGGGGCGTCCGTCGCCGACCAACTTAAAAATCACGCTATGTAGTTTAGTGAGTGGTACCTGTCTGTTGCCGTGCCAGTTGTGCAGATGGTTGCCTAAAGGTGTCTAGATGGGTTGCGTGAAGGTGTCTAGATGGGTTGCGTGAAGGTGTCGCAGGCCCTTGGATCACCGGAGTCGTAGCCGGTTTTGAACCACTTTGTCCGCTGCTGTGACGTGCCGTGCGTGAAGCCCTCGGGGTTGACGCGACCCTGCGTCCTGCGCTGGATCCGGTCGTCACCGACCGCCGCCGCGGCGTCGAGCGCCTGATGGATGTCGGCGTCTGTGAACTCCTTGGCGTAGAAGCCCGTGTCGACGGCGTTGCGGGCCCAGACACCCGCGTAGCAGTCGGCCTGCAACTCCAGCCGCACCGCGCCGCTGCCGGCTCCCCTGTCATTGCCGACCACGCTCATGGTGCCGAGCAGGTTCTGGACGTGATGGCCGTATTCATGGGCGATCACGTACGCCTGGGCGAACGGGCCGCCCTCGGCGCCGAACCGCGACCGCAGCTCGTCGAAGAAGCCGAGGTCGAGGTAGACGTGCATGTCGTTGGGGCAGTAGAACGGCCCGACCGACGAGTCGGCCAGGCCGCACCCGGTCTGGACCCGTCCGGTGAAGAGCGTCGTCCTGGCGGGCCGGTAGTCCTGGATCTGGCCGGACCAGTACTTCTGGACGCTGTTGACCACGCCCATGACCCGGCACTTCTCGGACTGGTCCGCGTCCGCGCCCGTACGGCACTGCTGGCTGAGGTCGGAGGTGGGCTGCAGCCCCGCGGGCTGGTCACGGCCGGTGATGTCCCCAGGGTTGATCCCGAAGAGCAGGGCGATCAGAAGCACCAGGATGCCGGTGGCTCCACCGCCGATCATCAGCCCGCCCCGGCCCCGGCCTCCGCTCCCGCCGACGTCCTCCACCTGTGACGGATCGAGCTCCGCCCGGTCATCGAAATCCATCCGCGACGCCCCCCATCGGCACGCTGAAACGCGCTGTCGATGTTCCGGACCCTCCCCTCGATGCGAGAGATCACTCGCAGCGATGGTGGTCCGTCCCGGCGGCCAACCGGCTCTCTGTGCGTCCTTGCGCTCCTTGGGCATGGTTCCCAACGGTTTCCGGGATTCGTCGAGAGCGCCGCGAACGGGCGGACGCGGATGGCCAACAGAGACGCCAATCGGGACCCGGGCATACGCCGACATACGGAAGCCCGTTCCGCAGCGGAACGGGCTTCGGCGTTTGGCTGATCAGCCATGGCGGAGGATAGGAGATTCGAACTCCTGAGGGGTTGCCCCCAACACGCTTTCCAAGTCTGCGGATCTTCGTACATCCCCATCCAAACCAGGCTTCGACCAGGCGCCGGACATCACGGTGTACGTCCCCGAACGGCTCTGAACGAGGGTGAACTGAGACCCAAACTGAGACCCAGCGACGCTCAGTCGTTGGGCTCTGGGTCTTCGTCGCTATAGAGATCGCCAAGAACGCGAAGACTAACCATGATCTTGATTGCGGCTTCGTAGAACGCCGCTGCTTCGCCCTCGGTCGGAAGGGCTAGCCCATGTGCGACCTTGTTTCGAAGATCCTTGAAGGTAGTGATGCTTTGCGCGAGCGAGTCGGGGAGTACGCCAACTGCCGTCATCGACCCAAGAAGGCCCTTGGTCGGACGCCCCTGGGCGATCAGGACCCGAGGGGTGTTCTCGAGTCGGGGTTCTACTGACTTGAGGAAGACACGGAAGTCATCCTCTAGGAACTGCCAAGTGCTCAAGACGACCCCGGATGGTCCTAAGGTCTTCAAATGTTCGGACAGGAACTGCGATCTTTCAATGCTCCGCGCTGAGGCTTCTATCTCGCGTGGGAGGGCTTGAGCCCCGCCTTCTTGGCGGCCCTCAAGCTCAGCATGGGCTTCGTCTACGCCTTGCTCAACAGTGTCCTCCACCTCTGCGAGCTCTTGACCGAAGGTAGCCACGCTTCCCATGCTTTCAAGCGTCTTGAGACGCCCGAGAAGTGCCGTGATGGGCTTACGGAAGAGAAGCGCGAGCACCAACGCGAGCAAAGGCCATGAGAGCACATGGCCAACTATCGCAACTGAAAATTCCCGCCAGTCCACATGTCACAGCGTGAGGATGAGCGTTGACTACAGCGCCCGGAACGAGGCTTCTGTGTCGTGAATGTGATCTCT
>JBIOWF010000019.1:0-17271 GCA_044868295.1 Microtetraspora sp.
TTACGATCCGTGGTGTGCTGGTTACCGTTGGGGTCATAGTAGGGGCCGTCGCCGGGGTGACCGGCGTCGTGATCGGCCTCCTCGCGTTGCGGAACGCCCGCAAGGCGGTGGAGGAGTGCCTGGAGAGGCTCGACCGGCGGGCGGTGCCCGGCGGCCTCGCGGACGTCAAGGCGATTCGTGACGTGGCGGTCTACCGGTATGACGCCCTGGAGGAGATGACCGGGCGGCTGTCGTTCTCGGTGGCGCTCATCAACGGGCTGGGCGACGGCATCGTGCTCACCTCGATCAACGGACGGTCCGAGACCCGCACCTACGCCCGCTCCGTACGCGGTGGAAAGGGCCAGCAGCAGTTGTCTCCGGAGGAGGAACAGGCCGTCCGGGCCGCCCGGCTCGGCCTGGGCCCGGAGGTGCTGCAGAACGCCGCCCCGCAGGGTTTCTGGTTCCGCGCGACAGGGCGCAACGGCTCGACCCAGGCGAACAGGTAAGTCTTCACATACGCGGTCGCAAGTACGGCTAACCTTGGGATATGTCAAAGCTCGCGTACCTGGGCCCTGCGGGCACGTTCTGTGAGGCGGCCCTGCGCGTCATGGCGCCCGACGCGGAAGGCCTTCCCTGTGCCAACGTCGGCGCCGCCCTGGACGCCGTCCGCTCCGGAGAGGCCGACGGCGCCGTCGTTCCGCTGGAAAACTCACTGGAAGGCGCGATCACCCAGACGCTGGACGAGTTCGCGTGGGGCAAGCCGCTGCTGATCGTCGGCGAGATCCTTCTTCCGGTCGAGTTCTCCCTGCTCGTCCGGCCGGGCACCGAGCTGCGCCAGATCAAGCGCGTGACCACCTTCACCGCCGCCCACACACAGTGCCGCGGCTTCATCGAACGCGAGCTCCCCGGCGCGGTCTTCGTCGCCGCCGCGTCGACGGCCGCCGCCGCGCAGGAGGTGGCCAACCCGGAGTCGCCCTACGACGCGGCGATCAGCCCGGCCATCGCCGGTGAGCTGTACGGCCTGACCGAGATCGCCTCGAACATCGGGGACCGGCACGACACGGTGACCCGGTTCGTCCGGGTGAGCCCGCCCGGCCCGATTCCGGAGCCCACAGGCGCCGACCGGACCTCGATGGTCGCTTTCCTGAAGGAAGACCACGCCGGTGCCCTGCTGGAGATGCTGAGCGAGTTCGCCGTGCGCGGGATCAACCTGAGCCGCATCGAATCCCGCCCCACCGGAGACGGCATCGGCAGCTATTTCTTCCACTTCGACTGCGAGGGTCACGTGGCGGACTCCCGCGTCGGTGAGGCGCTCTCCGGCCTCCACCGCATCTGCGGCGACCTCCGCTTCCTCGGCAGCTACCCCCGCGCCGACCAGGTGGCCACCCAGATCAAGCAGGGCACGACCGACCCCGACTTCGCGGAAGCGGCCAACTGGCTCGGCCGGATGCGCGCCGGCCAGGTCTGATCCCGCGCCAGGCAGTTCCGACCGGGCAAGAGCGATATCCGGGCGCGGGTGCAAGCCGTACATAGGTAGGCTTCGGCATGTGATTGACCTGCGTACCTTTCGTGAGGACCCGGACCGGCTGCGGGCGTCGCAGCGCGCCCGCGGCGAGGACGACGCGATCGCCGACACGCTGCTCTCCCTCGATGAGCGTCGCCGAAGCGCGCTGACCGCCTTCGAGTCGCTGCGCGCCGAGCAGAAGAACATCGGCAGGTCGGTGTCCAAAGCCTCCGGAGACGAGCGTCAGGCGCTGCTCGACCGCGCCAAGGACCTCGCCGCGCAGGTGAAGAGCGCCGAGGTCGAGGCCGACCGGCTCGGCGCCGAGCTCGACGAGCTGCTCTTCTCGGTGCCCAACCTCGTGGAGGAGGGCGCGCCCGCGGGCGGCGAGGACGACTACGTCGTGATCGAGGAGGTCGGCGACAAGCCGGTCTTCGACTTCGAGCCGCGCGATCACCTGGAGCTCGGCGAGCTGCTCGGCGCGATCGACACCGAGCGCGGGGCCAAGGTCTCCGGCGCCCGGTTCTTCTACCTGAAGGGCGCCGGTGCCCGGCTCCAGCTCGGGCTGCTCAACATGGCCATGCAACAGGCCATCGAGGCCGGTTTCGTCCCGATGATCACTCCGGTGCTGGTCAAGCCGGAGGCCATGGCCGGGACCGGTTTCCTGGGCGCGCACGCGAGCGAGGTCTACCGGCTGGAGGCCGACGACCTCTTCCTGGTCGGCACCTCCGAGGTGCCGCTGGCGGCGTACCACTCGGAGGAGATCCTCGACACCGGATCGCTGCCGCTGCGGTATGCGGGCTGGTCGTCCTGCTTCCGCAGGGAGGCCGGTTCGTACGGCAAGGACACCAGGGGCATCATCCGGGTCCACCAGTTCGACAAGGTGGAGATGTTCTCCTACTGCCCGCCGGAGGACGCGCACGACGAGCACCTGCGGCTGCTCGAATGGGAGAAGGAGATGCTGAGCAAGGTCGAGATCCCCTACCGCGTGATCGACATCGCGGGCGGCGACCTCGGCACCTCGGCGGCCCGCAAGTTCGACTGCGAGGGCTGGGTGCCCAGCCAGGGCCGCTACCGCGAGCTGACCTCCACGTCGAACTGCACCGACTTCCAGGCTCGGCGGCTGCGCGTTCGCTACCGCGACGAGGACGGCAGGCCCCAGCATGTGGCCACGCTGAACGGCACCCTGGCCACCACCCGCTGGATCGTCGCCATCCTGGAGAACCACCAGCAGGCGGACGGCTCGGTCGTGGTCCCCAAGGCCCTGCGGCCCTTCGTCGGACTCGACGTCCTCGAACCCGTCAAGTAGCGGACCGGACGTCCCGGGAACCCTGAGGCACGGGCCCGACGCACCCGAACCTGTGAGGTGCGGGCTTGCGTCCCTGGATCCGTAACGTGATCGGGCTCGGCATGCCTGGACCCGTGAGGAACGGGCTCGGCGTCCCTGGATCCGTAACGTGATCGGGCTCGGCATGCCTGGACCTGTCAGGAACCGGCTTGGCGTCCCTGGACCCGTCGAATGACGGCCTGGACGTCCTCGGACCGTTACGTGGCCACAAACGGTGGCTGCCGGGCCTTGTCCGCGAATGGACGAGGCCCGGCAGACGATGTCGGCTACCTCAGCTTGGTCCAGGTGTTGCCGATGAGGTCTTCCTTCGTGAGCTTGTTCAGGTAGTCCTGAATGCGGCCGCCGGACTCGAGCGTCACCGGCGCCCAGTAGTGGCCGGCGCGGAACTTGCCGTAGTAGCTCGACCTGATCCACACCTTGAACGACAGGGTCAACTTGCTGTAGTCGAGCGAGCGGACCACGCAGTAGATCGCGTAGTTTCCGACTGAATTGCGCTTCTGGACGCCGCACTTGGCGCCGCGAGGCTTGGTCGCGAAGCGGACCTTGGAGACGATCCCATGCGGGAGGTCCGTCTCCAGGACCAACGCCTCGTCTTCGATCTCGTCAGGGTTGGTGACCTTGAAGGTGTACCGGACGGGCCAGCCACGCTTGATCGCCTTGGGGTAGGTCACCTTGACCCGGGTGGTGCGTTTCGTGACCTGCTCCGACGCCGATGCCGACGACTGGGCGGTCGCGGCCTGGGCGCCGACGGGCGCAATGAGGAACGTCCCCGCGAGTAACGCGATGGGGACAAGGAGTCTGCGCATGATTGCTCTTCCAGTCCAGTAGGGGGATGCAACGCTCGTGCACAAACTACAACGATCAGCAATGTTGATGGATGTGTGCGGCTTGCCTCACATTTGTACCGTTTTCGACTGACATGCTGATCAAGCAGCCGGGCCGTACTCCAGGGGCATGAACACCGGCATCCAAGAGCGGCCTCGAAGAGCGCTCACCGCCGCCCTGCGCGGCTCAGAGGCCGCTCTGGGCGAGTACGCGCTACGCGCGGGCGGGTGGCTTGTACCGGCTCTGAGGCTGCGCCGGGCGGTACGCGGAGGCGGGCGGCTTGAGCGGCTTAGAGGCGGCTCTGGACGAGTACGCGGAGGCGGGGCGGCTGCTTGCCGTACAGGCCGCGGAACTCGCCGACAGGCTCACCTGGCCGGGGAAACAGAAGGCCCAGGGAAGACAGGCTGGGAAGGCATAAGGCCCCGGAGAAACACAAAAGGCGGAGTTCGCGTGAAGCGAACTCCGCCTTCGGTGGTGTCAGTGGTTACAGCGCACGCACGTTGGACGCCTGCGGACCCTTCGGTCCAGAGGTGACCTCGAACTCGACCCGCTGGCCGTCCTCGAGGTTGCGGTAGCCGCTGCCGGTGATCGCGGAGAAGTGCACGAAGACGTCGGGCTCACCGCCGTCCGGTGCGATGAAGCCGAAGCCCTTCTCAGCGTTGAACCACTTGACGGTTCCCTGAGCCATTAATGCTCTCCCTAAGGAAGTGAATCTTGGGGAACACACCTCGTGAACCCCGGTGTGTCGCACAGCTCCCCGGGTGGCTCATAACAGTCAAGCTGGTTTTCGCTACGGGAACAGCTAATACAACGCCATCACATCTAACACTATGTGACCCCTCGGTGTTCCAAGTCCGGGGGAGATTCTTCTACCTGAAGTCCCATGGATCGCGGAGGCCCCGGCACAGTGCAAACTGGTGCCTGTCATGCCTAGCCCCCGCCTCGTCGCCACAGACCTGGACGGCACCGCCCTGCGCGCCGACGGGACCATCTCACCGCGCACCGCGGCCGCCTTCGCGCGGGTGGAGAACTCGGGCGGAACGCTGGTCTTCGTCACCGGCCGGCCGCCCCGCTGGATGCACAGCGTCGCCGGTGTCGTACGCCACAGGGGGCTCGCCATCTGCGCCAACGGGGCGCTCGTCTACGACCTGCACACCGAGCGGATCGTGGAATCCCACCTGATCGATCCGGCCGTCCTGGAGGAGTCCGTCCATCGGCTCCGCGGGCATGTGCCCGAGCTGACGTTCTGTGTGGAGTACGAGGGCGGATTCGCGCACGAGTCCGACTTCACACTCGGCCGCTGGGACACCAGCGCCGCGTCGGGGCTCAGAGTGGGGGCGTCCACGCTGACCTCACAGCCATGCGCCAAGCTGCTCGCCCTGCACCCGTCGATGAACCCCGACGAGCTCCATCGCCAGGTGATCGAGCTGGTGGGAGATCTCGTGACGCCGACTCATTCGAGCGGGCGGGCGCTGATCGAGATGAGCGCCTACGGCGTGACCAAGGCGTCGGCGCTCGCGGCGCTCGCGACCCGGCACGGGATCAAGGCGGAAGAGGTCGTCGCCTTCGGCGACATGCCGAACGACATTCCGATGCTGACCTGGGCAGGCACGTCGTACGCGGTGGCCAACGCGCATCCCGACGTGCTGGCCGCCGTCGACCATGTGACGGCGGCCAACAACGACGACGGAGTCGCCCTCGTCCTGGAAAGCCTCTACTGAAACCGGCCGCTCGGCGGTGAGAGTGCTTTACAGGTACGTGAAGGTGCTTTACAGGTACGTGAAGGTGCTTTACAGGTAGGGGCCGGAGGCGCGGTGGGCCTGGTCGTCCTGGCCCAAGCCGCCCGGCAGGGCTCGCCGCATCTGCTCCAGTTGGGCGCGTGCCGCCATCTGCTGCGCGAACAACGTGGTCTGAATGCCATGGAACAAGCCCTCAAGCCAACCCACCAGCTGCGCATGAGCCACTCGCAGCTCGGCCTCACTCGGCGGCGCGCCGTTGTCCTCGGTGAAGGGCAGCGACAGCCGCTCAAGCTCCTCGACGAGCTCGGGCGCGAGACCATCCTCAAGTTCCTTGATCGAACTCTGGTGGATCTCCTTGAGGCGCTTGCGGCTGGCCTCGTCGAGGGGAGCCGCGCGGACCTCTTCGAGGAGCTGGCGGATCATGCTGCCGATGCGCATCACCTTGGCAGGCTGCTCGACCAGGTCGGCGACGGACCGCTCCTGGTGTTCGCCGTTGTCCTCACCGAGTGACATGCCCTCGGGGCCCACGACCACGATCTGCGGGGTGCTCTCAGCGTTCATGCGTTCAAACCTAGCTCACCGGACCAGCAGGATTTTGCCGATGTGTGTACCTGATTCGAGCATCCGGTGTGCCTCGGCGGCGTTCTCCATGGGAATCGTGGCGTGCACCACAGGTTTGATGGCTCCGGCGCTGATCAGAGGCCATATGTTGGCCACGACTCCCCGGCAGATGACACCCTTGTCGTCCACCGGCCGGGCCCGCAGGCCGGCCGCGGAGACCGAGGCTCGCTTGGCGAGGAGCATTCCGAGATCCAGCTCCCCGACCGCCCCGCCCTGCAGGCCGATCACGACGAGCCGGCCGCCGACGTTGAGCGCCTCGACGTTCTTCGGGAGATATTTCGCCCCGATGATGTCCAGGATGACGTCGGCCTTCCTGTCCGCGAAGTCCTCCTCGCGGTAGTTGACGCCCTCGTCCGCTCCCAGGTCGAGGCACCGCTGGATCTTCTCCGCGGAGCCCGCCGTCACGATCACGCGAGAGCCGTACGCCTTGGCGAGCTGGATCGCCAGCGTGCCGATGCCGCTCGCGCCGCCGTGCACCAGCAGGGTCTCGCCCTTCCGGAGCCGGGCGGTCATGAAGACGTTCGACCAGACCGTGCACGCGACTTCCGGCAGCCCACCGGCCTCGACCGGCGAGATCCCGTCGGGTATCGGCATGACCTGCTGCCAGGGGACCGCCACCCGCTCCGCGTACCCGCCGCCCGCGAGCAGCGCGCAGACCTGATCTCCCGGCCGGAGGCCGTCGACGCCCTCGCCCACCTCGGAGATCACCCCGGAGCACTCCAGGCCCAAGATCTGGGACGCGCCCGGGGGTGGGGGATAGAGGCCCACGCGCTGGAGCAGGTCGGCCCGATTCACCGCGGAAGCGGCCACATCGATGACCACTTCGCCCCTTTCGGGACGGGGAGCCGGGACCTCCTCCCATGCCAAAACCTCAGGCCCACCAGGCTTTGTGGTGACGATCGCACGCATGTGACCTAACGTAGCCTGGCGACCAACTGCACGGTTGGCCACATTGGTTGTATTCAGGCGCGCTAATCTGCAATGTGTTTGCTGCCCCTTTAGCCCACCCCGAGGGGGAACACGGTGGCAAGACATGATCGTGAGGATCCCCATTCTCTCGAAGACCAGCTCGCGTGGCTTGACGCGATCAAGGAGATGCCGGACGAGGTAGAGATCGCGGTCAGTGCGGTCACGTCCGCATCCCTTGCCGCTGCCACAGCTTCGCCCTCAACCGAGGACGAGGCGCCTTCGCCGTACCCCAAGGACCCCTGGCAGTCCGTCCCGTCCGAGCCCGCGTCGGGCGCGCTGTTCCGCACCGCGGTCGATTCCGGGTACGGCTCGGCGACGGTGACCATCGTCGAGGACAACGCGGGCGACAAGGCGGACGGGCCTGCCGAGTCACGTGCCGGTGAGGAAGGCCTCGAACCGGAGCGGGACGACTTCTCCGGCCGGCCGCCGGCGAGTCTCGGAGGCGTGGACACCATCTCGATCCCGCCGGAAAGCCTGGGAAGGCTTTCACCGCCTCCGGCAACTCAGGGGAACTTCTCGTCCCCGCTGAGCGACCAGGGAAGCAGGGACCCCTTCTCGTCCCCGCTGGGCGACCAGGGGAGCTACTCCACCCAACCGGTCGGCCAGCCAGGCTTCCCCGCACCCCCGGCGGGCCAGGGAAGTGCGGACCTCATCCTTGGAGCTCCGGACACCTACTCCACCCCGCTGTTCGGAGAGGTGTTGAGCCGCGGGGCCTTCAGCGAGTCACCGGCCGACACCGATTCCTACAACGTGGGAGCCTTCGCCGAGATCGAGGCCCGCCCGGCCCAGCCCGAGGTGGAATCCGGCTCGACGCCGGCCCTGGGAGACGAGCCGGTACGTGGCTGGCTGGAGCCGGCCATTCCCGTCGAGTCCGAGGAACCGGCGCCTTTCCCGGGCGCCCCTGCCGGGTCGCAGGTAGACCGCGCGAACGCGCTGTCCGACCGGCAGCTCTCTCAATCGGAGCACACGACGGGCCCGCAACCGGACTTCGCGGACCTGCAAACCGAGCGGACGCCTCTCCAAGCGGAACGCCTCCCTTCACAGCCCGAGCAGGCGCCTCCCCAGCCCGAGAGGACCGTTCCGCAGCCCGAGCGGGCGTCTCTCCAGCCGGAGCGGGCGAGCTTTGGCGATGATCGGTTCACCGGTTCCATCCGGGAGGACATGGCCGCCGAGGAGCGCAAGCCGTACGAGAGAGAGACGGGAGCGGTCCAGGAACGCGAGCGGGAGCCGTACCAGGCTCGGCGCCGTTCCACAGGGCAGCCCGCAGCGCTGAACTCCCCGGCACGCGTGTCGGGAAGCAAGCCGTCCGCCGACAGCCTCGACCCGGGCAGCCTGCTCAGGGGCCGTCGGAACGCTCCTTCCCGGGGATGGCGGCGATTCGTCTACAAGGCGACCGCGGGCTGGATCAAGCCCGGCGAGCCGTCTGAGGTGAAGCGACGCCGCGAACTGATCGGCCGGGCCCGCACGCCCGTCGCGGCCGGGCATCACAGGGTCGCCGTCCTCAGCCTGAAGGGCGGTGTCGGCAAGACCACGACCACCGTCGGCCTGGGCGCCACCCTCGCCCAGGTCCGCGGCGACCGTGTGATCGCCGTCGACGCCAACCCGGACCGGGGCACCCTCTCGGACAAGGTCGAGCTGGAGACGTCGGCGACCGTCCGTGACCTGCTCAACGAGCGTGGGCAGATCAAGCGGTACGTCGACATCCGGGCGTTCACGTCGCAGGCCCCGTCGCGGCTGGAGATCCTGGCCTCCGACCGGGACCCGTCGGTGTCCGAGGCGTTCAGCGCGGCCGACTACCAGTCGGTGTCGCAGGTCCTGGAGAACTTCTACTCGATCTGCATCACCGACTGCGGCACCGGCCTGCTCCACTCGGCCATGTCCGGCGTGCTCGGCCTGGCGGATCAGCTCGTGCTGGTCAGCTCCCCGTCCGTCGACGGCGCCAGGGCGGCGTCGGCCACGCTGGACTGGCTGGAGGCGCACAACTACGCCGACCTGGTCAAGTCGGCGACCGTGGTGCTGTGCAGCGTCCGACCACGTTCGAAGTCGACTGTCGACCTCAACAGGCTGGAGGCCCACTTCGCCGCCCGCTGCCGGGCCGTGGTCCGCGTGCCGTACGACCCGCACCTTGAGGAAGGCGCCGAGATCGACCTCGACCGCCTGGCTGAGCCCACCCGCGAGGCCTACCTCCGCCTGGCCGCCTGCGTCGGCGACGGCTTCGCCGGCCCCCAGGGCCTCGGCGAGCGCCGGTTCTCCGAGATCCCCGATCAGATCTAAATCGATCACCCGCTTCGCGCCTGTGAGGGCGCGGAGCGGGAAAGATCACCTCTCAACCCGTCACAGTCACGTGGCGCGCGATGAGAGACTATGGTGCAGCATGACGTTCCCTTTGGGCGCGTCATCCAAGGAGAGCTCGCCTAGTGGACGATGGCGGCGGTCTTGAAAACCGCTAGGCCGGGTGACCGGTCTCGTGGGTTCGAATCCCACGCTCTCCGCCCTACCTGCATAAACGTCGTTGGTCCGTCTCGGAAGTGACCGCCGAGACCCTCCGATGGGAACAAGATGGGAACACCTCGTCACGAGAGTGCCCCGTTCCGCGCCTTCGGCCGCTCCGGCAAGAGCGCGACGACCTTCTCGGCGGCATCATCGTGTACGGCCTGCCGCACATGCTGATAGAGATCGTGAGTGATCCGGGTCGTTGAGTGGCCGAGCTGGTCCGACACCACCTTGATATCCAGGCCCGCCTCCAGGCCCAGCGAGGCGGCCGTGTGTCTCGCCTCGTGAAGCTTGATCACCGGGAGCCCGGCATCCCTCGCGATGTCCTTGAATCGCTCGGTCACCCGATCCGGTGGCAGCGGCCGGCCATTGGGTCGCGGGAAGACGAGGTCATGTTCTTCCCATGACTCACCCGCCGCCAACCGCTCCTTCATCTGCTGGCGCCGGTGCGCCTTCAGCAGGCTGACCGTCTCCTTGTCCAGGGACACCGTCCGGTGGCCAGCCTTCGTCTTCGGAGTGTCCACGACGATCTCACCGCCGAGTTGCAGGATCGTCTGCGCGATCCGGGCGTGCCCAGTAGTCAGGTTGAGGTCCGCCCAGCGCAGGCCGCACGCCTCGCCGCGGCGCAGGCCGCGCAACAGAACGATCCGGTACAGGAGAGCAAGGCGGTCCTCGCTGGCCGCCTCGAAGAACTGGCCCACCTGCTCGGGCGACCAGACCCGGGCAGGGTCGCGCTCCTCGGGCGGCAGCTCGACGCCAAGGCACGGGTTGAACTCCACCTGACGACGTTTGACCGCGACGTTGTAGGCGTTCCGCAGCGTCGCCAGGACGCGGTGCTGGGTCGCGATGCCGACAACCTTGTGCCGCTCGCGCAGGTCATCCGGCAGCACTGGTTCGCGGCCCTCGGCCTGGGCGTTGCGGATCTCGGTATTCCACTCCTCCACCGTGTCGAACATGCCGTCGATCCGGGCCGCGCGAAGCCGATCCTTCGGGACATCGCCCAGCAGCGGAATGAGGTAGTGGTCGAGGTGCTGGCGATAGCCCCGCAAAGTGGAGGCTTTCCGGCCGCGCTTCGAGCGATACCACTCCTCCAGAAGTTCGCGGACGAGGTCCCGCGTGGCGCTTAGATCTACGCCCGCACCGATCTTCCGCCGAACCTCCTCGGCGTCAGGGAACGGCTCGCCTCGCTTGCAGGCGAAGATCAGTTCACCGATCTGACGGCGAAGGGTTACGTCGTCTCCGGCGAGCTTGATCAGGTCCTTCACGCGCTCGAAGTCATCCGCGGCGGCCTTCTGGGTGGCATAGCCGTACCGCTTCAACTGGCGGGCCCGGCGCTCGGTCGTGTCGACGCGCGTCGCGAAGCCGTGCGTACCGTGCCGGCGGCTGCGCAGCTGTGGACAGCTGGAGTCGAAGGGCTTGCCGGTCTCAGGGTCCTTGCATCCGCAGCGCTTCGAGAACGAGGCCTTCACTCGACACCTCCCCTCGGCATCCTGTGCCAACGATCATCGAGGTGGGCCATCAGTCCTCTCCAGGCTTCTCGTCTTGAGAGTCAGCAGCATCACCTGGGAATTTGGCGTAGAGATCATGCGGACGAGCCACCGCAGCGAAGTCGATCTCGTGGTTGCCAAACTGGTCGTACCAGATTTGCATGGCATCGATCACATCGGCCTCGGGAAGCATTTCTTCCCATGTGTCTTCCATGTGTAGCTTCGGAACCTCACCGCCGATCTGCTGCAGGGACTCCCAGGCATCAACGAGTTCGGTGTGTGCCTGGACCACTTTCACAGCCCAAGCCATCCCCCATTCCGTGACCGGCTCCAGATCGGACGAGGCGGTGCCCGAAGGCGGGATGAGATCGGAAAGGGTGACTGCGAACTCGCCCACGTTCTCAAGCCATTCGAACATGGCTTCGCGGATCATGTCGGCAGCCGACCCGGACGACCTACGGAGCTGATCAACGGCATAGAGCAGCTCGCGGGCCGGTGGTGAAGCTGTCTCTGACATCGCATGAAGGTCAACGCCTAGCTCTTTGGCGATCAGGTGGGCTTCATTGAGCCGAACGGGACGCTCACCGGTTTCGATGCGCTGAATCGTCTGCTGATGGAATTTCAGGCCGAACGGTCTGAGGTTCCGGGCGAGATCGGTCTGAGTCATCTGGCGTGCTTCGCGGAGTCGCTTCATTTGACGGATGAAGTTGTACTCCCACTTGCTCCACGGAGGCGGCTGGTCGTCCATGGCTGTACGATACAACGTTTTGTAGGTGTGCGCCATCATGGTGTTTGCATAGCTGATGTTGGATGTGCTAAACAAGGGCCTGTAGGTGTACACCTACAGACCGTTGTCCCTCCGGATCCGAAGAAGCCCAGCAGGGATCGTCGCCAAAACATCCCCCTGCCGGGCTAGGCCCCAATCCGTCACCTTTTGCAAGCTCAGGAACAGGTCCGAGTGAAGACTACACACGTCAACAAGAGATCCCACGTCACGGCACCCTCCCAGCCCCCTGCCGGGACCAAGGTCACTCAGGTCACCCGCCCAGCTGACGACCGGCTCATGCTGCTCCCCGAGATAGCAGCCTACGTCCGGCGCACCGAGGCGACCCTGCGCTACCTCCGCCACATAGGTGGTGCTGACGCACCCCCCGTTTGGCGTCAAGGTCGAATTCTCGTGGCGTGGAAAAGTGAGATAGACGCTTGGCTCGACGCCCAGCGCGCCGCCGACCGGAAGACCGCCTAGCTCCACCCATCTGAATAGCCCCCTGCGCCTCGGCGAGGGGGTCGTCAGCCACACCTTCAGATGGGGAAGTCAGGCGTGACCACAATCACCGTATTCGGCGTCCCCGCACCTCAGGGATCCAAAAGGCACGTAGGCCGGGGCATCCTGGTCGAGTCCTCCAGCAGGCTCAAGCCCTGGCGGGAGGCGGTCAAGTACGCCGCCCTCGACGCCCGGACACAGCCCCTCCAGGGACCAGTCAGTGTCGAGATCGCTTTCACCTTTGCCAAGCCCAAGTCCGCGCCCAAGACCCGCGTCACCTTCCCGGTCACGCGCGCCTCCGGCGACCTGGACAAGCTGTGCCGCGCGGTCCTCGATGCCCTCGTCGACGGCGGCATCATGCGCGACGACTCGCAGGTCATCAAGCTCGTCAGCACGAAACGCTACGCGGGCGACGACGACCAACTCGACCTTCCCGGCGCCCGCATCCACGTACTTGAGGTGACACTGTGAGCGACCTCGCGCGTCAGCTCACACCCGAGCTGCAGAACGTCATCCGTCACGCCGCGGCGAACGCCCCGCGCTCCCTCCAGTCCGCGCTCGGCCCGTCCGAGGTCGGCCTGCCCTGTCGCCGACGCCTCGCCTACCGGCTGCTCGACTGGCTCGACGAGAAGCCGAACCCCGATAGCGACCCGCTGCCGTCCACGATGGGCACCGCGTATCACGCGTGGCTCGCTGAGGCGTTCGAGCGGGCCAACGAAGCGGAGGCGCACCATGCCGAGTAAACGATGGCTCGTCGAGCAGCGGGTCGAAGTCGCGCCCGGCCTCGGCGGCTCGTGCGACCTGTACGACACGCACACCGACACGGTTATCGACTGGAAAGTGGTCGGCGCCACGTCGATGCGCAAGTACAAGGCCGAAGGCCCGCGCGAGCAGTACATCGTCCAGGCGAACCTGTACGGTCTCGGCTTCGAGAACGCGGGCTACCAGCCGAAGAACGTCGCCCTGGCCTTCATCCCGCGTGGCGGCATGCTCACCGGCATGTGGCTGTGGACGGCGCCATACGACCGCCAGAAGGCGCTCGACGCCCTCGCCCGGCTGGAGACCATCCGCAGCGCGATCGTGACGCTCGACCCCGAAGCCACCCCCGCCAACTGGGCGTTCTTCCCCGCCACTCCCGGCCATGACTGCGGCTACTGCCCGTGGTTCAAGCCGGGCTCCACCGATCTCTCGCTCGGCTGCCCGAGCGAGCCCGGCGCGGTCACCCCCCGCGCCTCCATCGAATCCCTCATCGCATAACAAAGGAGCACGTCAACATGTCCGACCCCAACGCCTTCCTGATGAGCGGCGGCACCACGTCCGCCAAGTTCGACACCATCGGCACCACCGTAGCCGGGAAGATCACCCGCCAGCCCGAGGTCCAGCAGCAGCGCGACTTCACGACAGGCGAGCCCAAGACCTGGGACGACGGCAAGCCCATGATGCAGCTCGTCGTCGCCCTGGCAACCAGTGAGCGCGACCCGCAGATCCCCGACGACGACGGCGAGCGGAACATCTACGTCAAGGCGAACCTCCTGAAGGCCGTCCGCGAAGCCGTCCGGAAGTCGGGCGCGAGCGGTCTGGAGGTCGGCGGCACGCTGTCGATCACCTACACCGCCGACGGTGAGGCGAAGAAGCGGGGATTCAACCCGCCGAAGATCTACAGCGCCACCTACGCGCCCCCGGCCGCACAGACCGCGAACGCCTTCCTCGGCGCAGAGCAGCCCCCGCAAGCCCCTGCCGCGTCTGCGACGGCGGCCACGCCGAACCCCGCCGAGGCACTCGCCGCGTCCGGCATGAGCCCCGAGCAGATCGCGGCCGTGATGGCGATGTCCAAAACCTCGTAGGTGACGCCACCAGCCCGACCGGTTCACGCCGGGACCCAGGTGCGAGCCCTGGGCGGGCACGCAGAAAGGGGGGTACGCCATGGCGCTCGTGCGCATGATCGTCGAAGACGGCAAGGCCAAGGTGTTCTCACCATTCGAGGCCAAAGACCTCGTGAAGTCCATGCCCACCAGATCCTGGTCTGCCGCCGATAAGGCATGGGTGATCCCCGCCGAGGACGTCGACGACCTCAAGGACCTGCTGGAGGCGTCCGGCTACCGCGTGCTCATCACGCACAAACAGGCCAAACAGGAGCGGCGATCCGAGCCGCCGCCACGTCAGGCCCGCACGGGCCGGACATGGGCCGATGACCTACTCACATCCCTGTCGCCCGAACTCGCCGAGAGGGCGTTCAAGGCGCTGACCAGGGTGCTTCATCCAGATATCGGGGGGTCGACCGAAGCAATGCAGATTTTGAACGCCGCCCGCGACCGGTCCGGGCGTGGCCGATGACCAACCTGCTCGACGCCGTCCGCGGCGCGTACAACGCCGGGCTCTGCACAATCCCGGCCAGGACCGACGGGAGTAAGGCGCCCGCGGTCGACTGGAAGGCCTACGAATCCGAGCGGCCGAGCGCGGAACAGGCCGGACAGTGGTTCACCGGCAATCGCTACGACGGGTTCGGTGTCGTCTGCGGGACCGTGTCCGGCGGGCTGGAGATGCTCGAGCTGGAGGGACGCGCCGTCGCCGAGGGCGTGCTCGGCCAGTACACCGCGCTGCTCGCCGACCACAACCTCGGCGAACTGTGGGACCGGATCACCAGCGGGTACACCGAGGCCACACCGAGCGGCGGTATCCACGTCCTGGTGAGGGTCGAAGGGACGCCGCGCAAGAACACCAAGCTCGCCCGCCGCCCGTCCACAGGCACCGAACTCGCGGTGTGGAAAGCCCACCAGCAGGCCGACGTGGACGCCGAGAAGGACCCGGCCGTACGCCAGCGCCGCCAGCAGAACCTCGACAGGATTGTGCGCGGCGACCAGGTCCCCCAGGTGCTCATCGAGACGCGCGGCGAGGGCGGGTTCGTCGTGGTCGCCCCGTCCGGGGGCCGCACCCACCCGACGGGCAAACCGTGGGTCGTCATCCAGGGCGGGCTCGACTCCATCGCCACGATCACCGAGGAGGAGCGCGACGCCCTGCACGCCGTCGCGACCCTGCTCGACGTGATGCCGGTCGTCGAACCTGGACCGCCGCCCACAAGCGGCGTCCGCGCCGTACGGCCAGATGACGACGAACTCCGCCCCGGGGACGACTTCAACGCGCGCGCCGACTGGGACGACATCATCGTCCCGCACGGATGGCGGTACACCCGCAGCTACGGAAGCGCCCGCGGCTGGTGCAGGCCCGGCAAGCCCGGGGGCCACGTCTCGGCGACGACTGGCCGGAACAGCGGCGACAATCTTTACGTCTTCAGCTCCTCAACCGTGTTCGACACTGAGCGCCCCTACTCCAAGTTCGCCGCCTATGCCCTCTTGGAGCATGGCGGGAACTACGCCACGGCAGCCAGGGCGCTGCGCGCACAGGGCTACGGCGGCGACCGCCCCCGCGAGGACTTCACTGGGCTCCTCAGCGAACAATCCCAGAGGGGCGACAAGGAAGAGGAGGAGGACCGAGACGAGGACTTCTCGTTCCTCCTCGGCGAGGAAGGCAACCTCGCCACCGTCACCCAGATCCACCCCAAGAGCGAAGCGGAGCCACATCTCCAGGTCGTCGCCGAGTCGACGTACCGCTACAGCGAGGATCGCAACGCCCTGGCCCTCATCGCGCGCTTCGGCGAGGTGATCCGGTACTGCCCCGACCGCAGCCGCTGGCTTGCCTGGGACGGCACCCGATGGCAGTGGTGCGAGTCCGGCGGCGGCGTTGTGGCCGAGTACGCCAAGCGGATAGCCCGCTCTCTCCCGGAGGAGATCAAGAAAGACGCGCAATTCAAGGCGTCGTCACTGTCGGCGCGCGGAATTAACGCCTGCCTCGCGCTGGCCCGCTCCGACAGCCGTGTCATGGTGCCGTACAGGTCGTTCGACGCGCACCCATGGGAGCTCAACACACCGGGCGGCATCGTCGACCTGCGCACCGGCCAACTGCTGCCGTCCGACCCGGCCAAGCTGCACACCCGGATGTCCACGGTGACGCCCGACTTCGATGCCGGCCTCGGGCGGTGGGGCGAGTTCCTCGACGACACCTTCGGCGAAGACGAGGAGCTCATCGCCTACATGCAACGCCTGGTCGGCTACAGCGCGGTCGGCCTCGTCGGCCCGCACATCCTGCCCTTCTGTTACGGATCAGGCGGCAACGGAAAGGGTGTCTTCCTTGAAGCCTGCGCCCACATTCTCGGCGACTATTCCGGCAAGGCACCTCGCGGCTTCCTCACCGTCCGGATGAGCGAACCGCACCCTCAGGAGATCGCCAAGCTGGCCGGCGCTCGCATGGTGCTGTGCTCGGAGACCAACGAAGGCGACAAGTTCGACGAGTCCAAGGTCAAGGAATTGACCGGCGGCGACAGCCTCACCGGCCACTTCATGCGGGAGAACGACTTCACCTTCACGCCCAGCCACACGCTGTGGTTGATGGGCAATAACAAGCCGTCCGTCCGCAGTGGCGGCCGATCCTTCTGGCGGCGGCTGCGGCTCATCGGGTTCGAGAACGAGGTGCCCGAAGGCAAGGCGGTCGACGACCTCCAAGGCATCCTCGCCCGTGACCATGGCCCGGTCCTGCTCGCCTGGATCGCCAGAGGCGCCGCCGAGTACGCCCGCATCGGCCTCGCCGAGCCCAAGAGCGTCACAGCGGCCACTGCGGAGTACCAGAAGGAACAGGAGACCGTCGACCGCTTCGTCGAAGAGCGGTGCAAGCTCGGCGGCGGCGAACACGTTCAGATCAAGGTCGCGCTCCTCTATGACGCGTACGAGAAGTGGTGCACGAAGGAGCGCTGCGAGCCCGTCACGAAGACTTCCTTCACTCTCAAGCTCAAGAAGCACGGGGTCGAAGCTGCCAAGGGCGGCAAGGGTGTCCGGATCTACGTGAACGTCAGCCTGTTGGTCGATAACGACGACAGCCGGGATGGGTCATGGTTCGGATGATCTCGGCCTCATTGGTGGCAGGTTGGGTGGCAGGTTTCAACAAACCTGCCACCCTCCCGACCTGCGAAAACACCAATCGTGGGTGGCAGGTTG
>JBIOWF010000020.1:0-3585 GCA_044868295.1 Microtetraspora sp.
CGACATGAATCGCACGGACGTGCTGGTCCCGGACTCCGCCCACGGGACGAACCCGGCGACGGCCACGATGGCGGGTCTTCGGACGATCACCATCAAGGCAGCAGCGAACGGCAGGACCGACCTCGATGCCTTCCGGGCCGCGCTCGGTCCGCAGACCGCGGCCGTGATGATCACCAACCCGTCGACGATGGGGCTGTTCGAATCGGAGGTGGGCGAGCTCATCGCCGCGGTCCACGCCGCGGGCGCGCTGGCATACATGGACGGTGCCAACCTCAACGCGATCCTGGGCCGGTTCAAGCCCGGCGAGGCCGGCTTCGACGTCATGCACATCAACACCCACAAGACGTTCTCGACGCCGCACGGCGGGGGTGGCCCGGGCGCCGGGCCCGTCGCGGTCGGCGAGAAACTGGAGCCGTTCCTGCCCGCGCCGCGCGTGCTGCGGGCGGCGGATGGCTCGTTCCGCCTCGAGCGGGTGGGGGAGCGGCCGACGTCCATCGGGCGGATGCGCTCGTTCGTCGGCAGCACCGGCGTCCTCGTGCGCGCGTACGCCTATCTGCGCACGCACGGCGCGAGCGGCCTCGCCGAGATCACCGACGACGCGGTCCTCGCCGCGAACTACCTCAAGCAGCGGCTCGCCGACTCGGGCGCGTACGACATCCCGTTCCCGGGCGTGTGCAAGCACGAGTTCATCGCCTCGGCGACGTCGATCAAGAAGAAGACCGGGGTGCGCACCCTCGACATCGCCAAACGGCTGCTCGACCACGGCTTCCACGCCCCGACCGTGTACTTCCCGCTGACCGTCGATGAGGCGATGCTGATCGAGCCGACCGAGACGGAGTCGGTCGAGACGCTGGACGCGTTCGCCGACGCGCTCGTCGCCATCGCACGCGAAGCGGAGGCGGACCCGGAGGTCGTGAAGACCGCTCCCCACACCGCCCCGGTCCGGCGCCTCGACGAGGCCGGCGCCGCGCGCAACCCGAACCTCCGCTGGCGGCCGGCCGCCGGCGACTGGACGCCCTGCCCCGACTGAGGGTGGTGGCGGGCGCGAATCGAGCTCGGATGTTGCGAAATCGTCGCAAACCCGCAATGCCCACGGGCGGTCTGCGCTCGTTGACATGCTCGGAGATTGCCTGCCTATAATCCCGGCCAGCCGCGAATGCGCGCAGCTAGGAGGATTGACGCGCCATCCGCTCTGTCCCCTGACGGACCTTGCTGGCCGAAGCACGCGCCCCGCGGTACCCAGGAAAAAGGAATAGAGGAGAGGAGACTCATGACGAAGCGTCTCGTCGCGCTTTTCGGCGCGGCGGTGATCGTTCTCGCTGCCTGTCAGCCCGGACCTCCCGCGACGGGTGGGACCGAGTCAGGCCCCGCCGGCAGCGGGCCGGCCGGGACGGGCGGGACCGGTGATCTTGATCCGGATCAGACCCTCAAGCTGTACCTGTCCGACACCGACCCGGCCACGTTGGATCCGCAAGCCGGTCAGGACACGGTTTCGATCGCCATCGTCGATGCGACCAGCCGCGGACTGCTCTACTACGACAAGGACCTCAAGCTGGTCCCCGCCCTCGCCGAGGCACTCCCCGAAGTGTCGGCCGACGGCAAGACCTTCACCTTCAAGCTCCGCGCGGGCCTGAAGTACTCGAACGGCGACCCCATCGTCGCGGGTGACTTCGTTCTGTCGGCCCAGCGGCTGCTCGACCCCCGCCTCGCGAACCCGTACGCGTACATCGCGTGTGACCTCGCCGGCGCGGAGGCGCTCCTTGGCGCCAGCCTCGGTTGTGGCTCCGGTGAGACCCCGACCGACGACGCCAAGATCGACGAGCTGCTGAAGAGCACCGGCGTCGAGGCGCCAGACGACAGCACGGTCGTCGTGACCCTGAAGCAGGCTGCCACCTACTTCGGCTCGATCATGGCCATGTGGGTCTTCGTGCCTCATCCGGCCAGCTGGACGAAGTACGCCGAGGCCGCTGACCTCGTCGCCTCCGGCCCGTTCATGGTCGACACGTGGGATCACAACGCCGAGATCGACCTCGTCCCGAACCCGAACTGGCCCAAGGACGGCAGCGCCGGGGCATACCCGACCCTGACCAAGGTCCAGTACCTGATCGGTGGCGACCCGGAGGCCGCGCTTGCGTCCTTCGAGCAGGGCGACCTCGACACCGTCGTCGTCCCGGGTACCAGCGTCCGCCGCGTGGCGGATGATCCGGAGCTCAAGGACCTCATCCAGGACCTGCCGCAGCAGGCGATCACCTACTACGACTACGCCAACTGCCAGGCGGGCGCCGACAAGTGCCCGGCTCAGAGCGGCACGTCGGACGGCAAGAGCGCGACCGCGAACAAGAACTTCCGGATCGCCCTCACCCAGGCCGTCAACAAGCAGCAGTTCATCGACCTCACGTTCGGTGGTCTCGGCCAGGTTGCCAACGGCATGGTCATGCCGGGCATCCCGGGTTACGACGCCGACTACAACCCGTACCCGTACGACGTCACCAAGGCGCAGGCGGCAATGACCACCGCGCTGCAGGAGCTGGGCACGACCGACACGGACGGCGACGGTGCAGTCACCGCGGCCGACCTGGGCGTCATGAAGTTCGGCTACAACTGCAACGCCGGCCACCTGCCGCGCGTCGCGTTCCTGGCCGAAGCGTGGCGGACCGGCCTCGGCTTTGCCGAGACCTCGTTCGACATCTCGTGCACGGACTTCCCGACGTTCCTCCAGGAGCGTCCGGCGGGCAAGTACAACATCAGCCGCGACGGCTGGGGTGCCGACTTCCCGCATGCCAAGAACCAGCTCGACCTGCTGGTCTGCGGTTCCGGCAACAACAACAGCCAGTACTGCAACCCGGCCTTCGACAAGGCGTTCAACGACGCCGCGACGATTGCCGACCCGGCGGCGCAGGAGGCCAAGTACATCGAGGCGCAGCGAATCGCCGTCGATGACGCATCGGTCCTGTTCCTGCGCTACGGCGTCACCCGCTACCTGGTCCGGCCGTGGGTCTCGGGTCTGACCCCGACCTCGTCCGACCACCAGAACATCGGTGACGTCTTCCTCGAGACGATCAAGATCCTCAAGCGCAGCTGAGGCCCACCGGGCAGCAGCATTGACAGCCACACGTGTGGGCCGGCCACTGGTCGGCCCACACGTCTAGTGGCAGACTTCCGCACACAGGACCAGTTGCTCACGGAGAGTTGAAGTGGTTGGCTTCGTCATCCGACGGATCCTCTGGCTGATACCCGTCCTCTTCGTCGTCTCCCTGATCACCTTCACCCTGATGCACGCCGTCCCGGGCGGACCCTGGGACCGGGAGAAGCCGCTCAACGCCGGCACCGTGCAGCGCCTGAATGAGATCTATGGGCTGAACAAGCCCATCTGGGAGCAGTACATCTCCTGGTTCGGCGGCATGCTCCAGCTGGACTTCGGGCCGTCCTACCAGTACCGCAACCGAGGCGTGAACGACATCCTCTCGGACGGCTGGCCGATCACCGTCCAGCTCGGGGTGATGACGTTCGTCGTCGCCATCGGCTTCGGCATCCCGCTCGGCATCTTCGCCGCGCTGGGCCACAACCGCTGGCCGGACTACATCG
>JBIOWF010000021.1:0-48313 GCA_044868295.1 Microtetraspora sp.
CCAAGGCCTTCACCAAGTAGACCAAGTAGAAGGAGACGGCCGTGACCAAGCGGTTGGACGGCCCGACGGCCCCCGGCGGCGGCGCGCTCGCCGCCGGGGTCTCCCCCGGACCGCATCCCGCACCCCCAGGCTTCGAATCGACCGGGACACGTCCCCGGCTCGGTCCGTCGCCCCGCGCAGCGGTGCTGTTCCTGCTCCCGGCGCTGCTCCTGCTGGCCGCCTGGGTGATCTACCCGATCGTCTACTCGATCTTCCGCAGCCTGTACGACGCCACCGGTGACACCTTCGTCGGCCTGGACAACTACGGCTCGATCTTCACCGACTCGTCGACCCTCGTCACGATCCGGAACAACGTGATCTGGGTCGCGGTCGCGCCGCTGTTCGTGACCGTGCTCGGCCTCATCTTCGCCGTCCTCACCGAGCGGATCCGGTGGGCGACCGCGTTCAAGCTGATCCTGTTCATGCCCATGGCGGTCTCGCTGCTGGCCGCCGGAGTCATCTTCCGGCTGGTCTACGACCAGGACCCGGACACGGGCGTGGCGAACGCGGTCATCACCACGGTGCACGACACGTTCTCCGCGAGCCAGGGCTATCCGGGCGCGCGGCCACGGGAGAACGACGCGGCTCCCGCCGTCGTGAAGGGCGGCGCCGTCGTTACGAGGCAACCGGTCCAGGCCGGAAAGCCGGTGCTGATCCCCCTGGTGGGCCTGAGCCAGGACGTGGTCAAGGCCGCGAGCCCCGCGAAGGCCGCGCCCGCGGACGGGCTCAGCGGGACGGTGTGGCTCGACGTCGTCCGCGGTGGCGGTGGCAAGCTGAACCAGATCGACGCCGCGGAGAAGGGCCTCGCGGGGATCACCGTCGAGGCGGTCTCCGGCGGCACGGTCAAGGCCACCACCGAGACCGCCGCGGACGGAACGTTCCGCTTCGCCGGGCTGCCCGCCGGTTCCTACCTCGTACGGCTCCCGCAGTCGAACTTCGAGGCGCCCTACAACGGGCTGACCTGGCTCGGCCCGGCACTGATCACGCCGGCGATCATCGGCGCCTACATCTGGGTGTGGGCCGGGTTCGCGATGGTGCTGATCGCGGCCGGGCTCTCGGCGATCCCGCGTGACGCGCTGGAGGCCGCCCGCATGGACGGGGCCACGGAGTGGCAGGTGTTCCGGCGGATCACCGTTCCGCTGCTGGCACCGGTCCTCCTCGTCGTCTTCGTCACGATGATCATCAATGTGCTGAAGGTCTTCGACCTGGTGTTCATCATCGCGCCGGGTTCGGTGCAGCCGCAGGCCAACGTGATCGCGCTGGAGATGTGGCGGGTCTCCTTCGGCGGCGGTGGCAACCAGGGCATGGGTAGCGCGCTGGCCATCTTCCTGCTGGTCCTGGTGCTGCCGTTCATGGTCTTCAACATCCGGCGGTTCAGGAGGGACGAGCGATGACAGGCCTGACCGGGGCAAAGCACGCGAGCCAGACCCAGGACGCCGCCTCCCGGAGTTTCGTGGACCGGATCGGTGGCGGGCTGGTGCAGGTCCTGCTGATCCTCATCGCGGTGTTCTGGCTGGTCCCGACGCTGGGCCTGCTGGTGGTGTCGCTGCGCGGCGACACCGACAACACCTCCTCCGGCTGGTGGACGATTTTCACCAAACCGGCGCAGATCACGTTCGACAACTACGCCAACCTGCTGGCGACCGGGTTCACCTCGTCGTTCTGGAACACCGTGCTGATCACCGTCCCGGCGACGGTGCTCGTGATCGGCATCGCGGCGATGGCCGCGTACGCGTTCGCCTGGATCGAGTTCCCGGGGCGTGACGCCGTGTTCCTCGTCGTCATCGCGCTGCTCGTGGTACCGATCCAGATCGCGCTGATCCCGATCGCCAAGCTCTACGGCTTCTTCGGGATGTTCGGCTCGATCGCCGGAGTGGTGCTGTTCCATGTGGCGTTCGGCCTGCCGTTCGCCATCTTCCTGCTGCGCAACTTCTTCGTGGGCATCCCCAGGGAGCTCCTTGAGGCCGCCCGCATGGACGGTTCCAAGGAGTGGCGGATCTTCGCGACGGTGGTCTTCCCGCTGGCCAAGCCCGCGATCGCGTCGCTCGGCATCTTCCAGTTCCTGTGGGTCTGGAACGACCTGCTCGTCGCCCTGGTGTACGCGGACACGGAGAACCAGCCGATGACCAAGGCCTTGCAGTCCCAGATGCGGCAGTTCGGCACCAACGTCGACATCCTCGCGCCCGGCGCCTTCCTGTCGCTGATCGTCCCGCTGATCCTGTTCTTCGGGTTCCAGCGGTACTTCGTCCAGGGCCTGCTCGCGGGTTCCGTGAAGTAGCGATCGGCGCGACGACGACCGGCGACCGGCTGTCAGTGAGACGCCGGCAGTGACGAAAGACCAGATATAGCGTCCGGATGCGCTCTTCACGATCGGGGGAGAGCGCATCCGGACCGCCATTACCACCAACATGGCGCGCGGCCGGCGCGCGGCGACCGGGCATGGGACGAGGGAGGGCGCGGACTGCACCTGCTCGACATGCTCGCCTGCTGCTGGGGCGGTACCCGCACGCCAACGGGCAAGACCATGTGGTTCGAACTGCCCATAAGCGTCCCCCAAGGCATTTCGATCCACGCTGATCATTTTGTCCGCGGAAGCCGTACGGGGCGGGAAACGTCGCTAGGGTAAGCGACCATGACAGGGCGTCCTTTACACGAAGTCGTGGAAGCAGGATGGGCCACGGCCCTCGAACCAGTCGCCGAGCGGATCACCGCCATGGGCGACTTCCTCCGGCAGGAGATCGCCGACGGGCGACCGTACCTTCCGTCCGGAGCCAACGTGCTCCGCGCGTTCCAGCAGCCGCTGAGCGAGGTCCGGGTGCTGATCGTCGGCCAGGATCCCTACCCCACGCCGGGCCACCCGGTGGGCTTGAGCTTCTCGGTCGCCCCCGACGTGCGGCCGCTGCCGGGCAGTTTGAACAACATCTACAAGGAGTACATGGAGGACCTCGGCTATCCGAAGCCGACCAACGGCGATCTCACGCCGTGGACCGAGCAGGGCGTGCTGCTGCTCAACAGGGTGCTGACCGTGATGCCCGGCAAGCCGGCCTCCCACCGGGGCAAGGGCTGGGAGGAGGTCACCGAGCAGGCCATCAAGGCGCTGGTGACGCGGGGCGGCCCGCTGGTGGCGATCCTGTGGGGCCGCGACGCCCGTAACCTGCGGCCCATGCTCGGCTCCGGGGACAGCGCCGTGCCGTGCATCGAGTCGGCCCACCCGAGCCCGCTGTCGGCCCGCAGCGGCTTTTTCGGCTCCCGCCCGTTCAGCCGGGCCAACGAGTTGCTCGTGCAGCAGGGTGCGACCCCGGTGGAATGGAAGTTGCCCTGACGGCTGCCGATAGGATCACCACCATGAGCGATGAAACGGATACCGGACGCTATCTGCGGCTCACGGTCGACCTCGTGGTCGAGGTTCTCGACGTGAACGCCCTGCAGGCGGCGGCCCTGGCGGAGATCCGCCACCCGGAGGCCGACCTGGACGACGACGAGCGTCAGGAGCAGATCGAGCTGGTCAACGCCGACGAGACCGGTGCCGCCGCCCTCCAGTGGCTGATCGAGCCCGACCATGTCCTCGGCCTGGTCGAGCACGTCAACGAGGTGGAGCCCAGGGAGGCCATGCTCGGCGTCGAGCCGTCCGACGGCATCCTTGAGGATGAGGACGAGCACGACCACGATCACAGCGACCCGAACCACGTGCATTGATCACGGTCACACCGGTCCGAGCCGACGGTGGGGCCCGGCGGGAAGCTCGATGTGAATCGAGTCGCCGGGCCGCACCCACCCGTCGGCCAGGACCACGCCCATGATCCCTGCCTTGCGGACGAGTTCACCGTTCTCGTCGCGGTCCAGCACCGCTTTCATCATGCCCCGCTGAAAACGGTCCAGTTGAAGGCAGGGGTTGCGCAGCCCTGTCACCTCGACGACCGCGCCCTCGCCCAGCCTCAGCAGGGCGCCGGTCGGCAACCCGAGGAGATCGACACCACGAGTGGTGACGTTCTCCCCCATCTCCCCCGCCTGTACGGCGAAGCCCGCGACTCGCAGCTCGTCGTGTAATTCCGCGTGGATCAGGTGCGCTTGGCGGAGGTTGGGCCGGCTGGGATCGCGTGCCACGCGCGACCGATGCTTGACGGTCTCGCCGAGGTGGGCGTCGTCTTCGACGCCCAGCCCGGCCAGCAACCGGATGGCATCGTGGTTGGGCTTGCTGAATGTGTGCGTCCCACTACGGCTCACAGCCGTCACGATCGCGTTCATGGGGCCAACCTATTGCTCCGGTTGCCGAGTGATCTTCGCGACCGTCGAGTGGCTAGTGCTCGCTATCGACTAGTGCGTCCTACGGCGCTCGCACGGGTCGCAGACGTGTACGCGCCGAACGGGTGAACATGGGATGCGTCTCATTTTCAGGCTCAGGAGATCCGACTAACTCCTGCGCCAATAAGTCTTACGCGCGACAAGTGGCTATGCATCCGCCCCATCATCACGCGCGTCGTCGCGATCGGGATGCTGTCCGCCGCGCTTCCTTCGCGACACGGTTAGAGCAGTCGCCAAGCCCACACCACCGATGCTCAACTGGAGCAAATGCGTAAGGAGTTCCAGGGTCTGATTCATCGTGCGCTTTCTGGAGTCGAAGAGATCTCGCCGACGCGACCTCGCGCGGCATATTGACTCCAGGAAAACCGATCACATGATGTCCGACCAGGTCAAAGGACAGTTGTAAGCCGATCACGTATCGCGTCGCGATCAATCCCGGACACGATCTGACCATTCTGCGACGATCTACGGACACGCCCGGCCACCCTATTTTAGGCTCACGGACATTCACGGACACCGCCGGACACGAATGAAAGATCGGGATGAGCGACGACGCCCCCAGGCAGCAGCATCCGGACCACGAAACCAGCCCGGAGCAGGTGCGCACCCGCCAAGACCTCGCAGACGCCTTGCAAGTCCTGCATGTACGCGCGGACCGGCCGTCCTTCCGGGAATTGGAACAACGCACATCGCACGGTCCGGTACGGCTCGCCCGCACAACGATTTCCGAGATGCTCTCCGGCAAGCGTCTGGCCAGCAAATCTGTCACCCTGGCATTTGCCGAAGCATGCGGCGTCACAGACCCCGGGCCCTGGCAGCACGCCTGGGAACGCGTCGCAGTGGCCGAACGCCGCCTCAGCCCAGACCCACCCGAAAGCCAGCTCAGTGCCCTGCGGGAGGAAATCCAGCAGCTGAACGCCCAACTCACAGCTGAAATGACCCGCCGCGCCAAGCCGACCGAAGCAGATAACCACCTGTACGAAACCCTGAAATCCACGGTTATCGAACTGGACACGAGCGGCCATTACCGCACTGCCCGCGACCTTCAGGAACGAATCTACAGCCACACCTCACGCCAGCTTGGTGCCGAACACTCCGACACCCTGGCCGCCCGCTGCAGCCTCGCGCTCTGGATCGGGGAGGCCGGAGACCCGGCCACCGCCCGCGACCAACTCACCGCACTCGTAGCGACCCACGAACAGGTATTCGGCCCCGAAGACCCCCGCACCCTGAAAACGGGCCACAACCTCGCCTGCTGGATCGGCGAGGCTGGTGACCCGGCCACCGCCCGAAAGCTACTCACCGACATCCTGTCGATCCGCCAGCGGGTGCTCGGCCCTGAACACCCTGACATCCGAAACACCCATCGCAGCCTCGCCTGGTGGATCGAGGGGGCGGCAGATCCATGTCATTGAGTGTGGGCCTGGGACGCCCTTCAGTGCCCCCGGATATCCCGTCCGCGTCATACCTGCTTGCGCTCGCGGGCCTAGAGGGCGATCTGGGCGCGTGAGCTGAAACCGAGCTTGTCCAGGATCCGTTCCACGTGGCCCTCGGCCGTACCCTGCGCGATCACCAGCGCGGCGGCGATCTCCTTGTTGCTGATGCCCATGATTTGAACCAGGACTCGTTGCGCGGCTCGCACAGCTCCAGGCATTCCTCGAACAACTCGACGGCCGTATCGGAGTGGCCCAGGAACGAGTGGGCGGTGGCGAGGTACGGCAGCGAGTTCACCTCACCCAGCGGATCGTCTGTCTCCCGATAGCGCTGGACCGCCTCTTCGAGAAGCGTCACGGCCCTGGCCAGGTCCTGCTCGATCAGCGCCGCCAGCCCGGCGACATAGGCGACACGTGCGAGGATCGTCCGGTCATCGAACCGGATCGCCAGCTCCCGGCTCTCCTCCACCATCGACGTCGCCAGGGCGAAATCGCTCTGCAGAACGGCGAGCCGGGCGTTCACAGAAAGGCCCTGCGCTCGAACAGCCGTCGGCAGCGCATCGGCGGCGAGCAGCCGATCGAACCAGCGCCGCCCCTCGTGCAGGAAACCCCCCGCGATCCAGTACGACCGCAGAGACGTGGCGATGGCCGAGCCCGCCTGGGCCTCGCCCGGCCTGGTGAGGCAGTAGTCCAGGGCCGTGCGCAGGTTGCCGTGCTCACCGCGCATCCGCGCGAACCACTCCACCTGGCCCGGCCCGAACCACTCCTGGTCCGCCCGGATCGCCAGGTCCCTGTACCAGTCACGATGCCGGCGCCGTAGCCGCTCCTCATCGCCCGAGTCGCGCAACCGTTCGAGGCCGTACTGACGGATCGTCTCCAGCAACCGGTAGCGGACGACCGGCGAGTGCTCCTCACAGACCAGGACGGACTTCTCCACCAGCCCGATCACCAGGTCGATGACATCCTCACGGGCGATGCCGTCCCCCGAACAGACCTCCTCGGCCGCCTCCAGGACCAGGCCGTCGGCGAACACAGAGGCGCGCGCCCACAGCAGCCGCTCCTGCTCGGTGCACAGGGCGTGACTCCAGTCGATCAGGGCCCGCAGAGTCTGCTGGCGGGCCAGCACCGCCGGTGACCCCGAGGTGAGCAGCCGGAACCGGTCGTCCAGGTTGTCTACTAACTGGTCGACCAGAGAGCGCCCGCAACCGCACGGCGGCCAGCTCGATCCCCAGCGGGATGCCGTCGAGCCTCCGGCAGATATGCTCCACGGCGTCCCGGTTGGCGTCCGTGACGGCGAATCCCGGCTGGACGGATGCCGCGCGCTCGGCGAACAGCCGCACCGCGTCATACTGCGACAACGACTCCGTGGACAGCCGCGAGAGACCGGGATCCGGCAGCGGCAGCGTCGGCACGGCCAGCGTCTGCTCCCCGCCGATGCCCAGGGCCTGCCGGCTCGTGGCGAGAATCCGCAGATCAGGGGCAGAACGCAGCAGCGTCTGTGCGACCACGGCGCAGTCCGGAAGCAGGTGCTCGCAGTTGTCCAGCCCCGGCCCGCGGTCTCCCGGCCACAGAGAGGTCTCCGCATCACCGAGATCAGGCCGACAGAAACCAGGTTATGTCCCGACCGATTCTGTGGCATATGGCCTGGGCATCCCACACATCACCCGCCACGCCACCGCGATCAACCAGTCTGCACTGCTGTCCCTCGGCCCGCCGCCCGGGTCGCCCCTGCGACCAACGAGGCCCTCCATGGGGCAACCCATCTTCAACGTGGCCCCGTCAGGTCTGGACGATCGCCAGGGACTGGGCGGGGAGGTAGATGTCGCCGCCCATGGCGCGGATCGACTCGTCGGAGGCGAGGAGGATCCGCTTCGCGCCGGGCGAGAGCCGTACCGGAACGGGGAAGGCGCCGAAATTGGCGATCACCCGCAGTGAGCCCCGATCGACCACGAGGTAGTGGCGCTCCTCGTCGAATCGGACCCGCACCCGGTCCAGCCGGGGATCGGCCAGATCAGGGTGCGACTTGCGGAGCGCGATCAGGTCGCGATACCAGCCGAGCAGCGAGACCGCCCCGTCCTCGGACGCCTCGTTCCAATCCAGCTTGGAACGGAGGAACGTGCTCTCCTCCTGAGGATCGGGAGCCTTCCAGTCATAGCCGAACCCTTCGAACTCCCTCCTGCGCCGCTCCCCCTCGCTCGCGGCCAGCGCGGGCTCGAAGTGGTCGGTGAAGAAGAAGAACGGCGTACGGGCGCCCCACTCCTCCCCCATGAACAGCATCGGAGTGAACGGCGAGGTCAGCAGCAGCCCGGCGGCGATCCACAACTGCTCCGGCTCCAGCCGATCCCCGAGCGGCCGGTTGCCGATCTGGTCATGGTTCTGGACGCAGCAGACGAACCGGTATCCGGGGACGTGGGACGCCGATCTCCCATGAGTCCGGCCGCGGAACGTCGAATAGCTGCCGTCATGGAAATATCCGCAGGTGAGGACCTTGGCCAGCGCTGAGAGCGAGCCGAAGTCGCCGTAGTAGGCCTGTGTCTCCCCGCTGACGGCTGAGTGGATCGCGTGGTGGACGTCGTCGTTCCACGCGGCGGTCATCCCGTGCCCGCCTGACTCGCGCGGGGTCACCATCCGAGGGTCGTTGAGGTCCGATTCGGCGATCAGCGTCAACGGCCTGCCCAGGCTGGTCGAGAGCGCGTCGACCTCGGCGGACAGCTCCTCCAGGAAATGGACCGCGCGCCGGTCGTGCAGCGCGTGCACCGCGTCCAGCCGGAGCCCGTCGATGTGGTAGTCGCGCAACCACTGCAACGCGTTCTCGATGAAGTAGCGGCGGACCTCGTCGGAACCCGGTCCGTCCAGGTTGACCGCCGCACCCCAGTAGGAGCCGGCGGCGTCGTGGAAGTAGGGCCCGAACTTGGCCAGGTGGTTGCCCGACGGGCCGAGATGGTTGTAGACGACGTCGAGGATCACGCCGAGCCCGGCCCGGTGGCAGGCGTCGACGAGGACCTTGAGCCCGTCCGGCCCGCCGTACTCCTCGTGGACGGCGTAGAGATCCACCCCGTCGTAGCCCCAGTTCCAGCGCCCCGGCACAGGCGCGACGGGCATGATCTCGACGAAGTCCACGCCGAGGCCGACGAGATGGTCGAGCCTCTCCGCGGCGGCCCTGAACGTCCCTTCGGGTGTGAACGTGCCGATGTGCAGCTCGTAGATCACCGATCCGCGCAGGTCGTGGCCACGCCACTCCTGGTCTCCCCAGGTGAAGCGGTCGTGCTCGTAGACGCGGCTCGGCCCCTGCACGCCGTACGGCTGCCGCCGCGTCCTCGGGTCGGGATAGGGCCCCTCACCGTCAACGTAGAAGGCGTAGTCGGTGCCGTGCTCGGCTCCCCCCGCGGCTCCCGAGATCCCGGCGGCGCCCAAGATTCCTGAGGTCGCCGGCATCCTCCCGCTCTCCGCGGCGACAGGACCGCGCCACCAGCCTCCTTCCGCCGGTGCCAAGTCCTGCCTGGTTCCCCCGAACTCGACCTCGACCCTCGCCGCCTGGGGCGCCCAGACCTCATACATGCCGCTCCCACTGTTTGGTATGCGTGTCCAGCAAGCTCACGCCGACTTCTGATCCAGCCCCTTTCCCGCACTTTCATGCCGACGTCTGAGACAGCCGCCCTCGCGCTCGTGTGGATGTCTGAGACAGCCGCCCTCGCGTTCATGCCGACTTTCAGGCGGCCGCCTTCCCGCAATCCGCACCGACTGCCGACTTCCGCGACAGCCGCTCAGCTTGCACAGTTCCCCACCAGGTGCCGACGCTCACCGCTCCAGGATTGCGACCGGATAACGGGATAGCAGGTGAGCCATAGGGATGCGCCCGGTATGTTCACATCCGGTGAGCAGGTCGCGCCATTGTCCGGGTGGCAGCATGAGGGTCTCGCTCGCCCAGCCGCCGCGCCGTTCAAGCCCGACCGGCAGCCGCGTCGCCACCGCGACCGCCCGGTCGCCGCGCGCGAACGCGACCGCGTGCTCCCCCGTTTCCAACGGCACGTACGGCAAAGCCGGATCGAGCCGCCCGCGCAGGTTCAGGGCGATGGTGGTGACGAGCAGCTTCTGGCCGTCCCAGCTCTCGACGGACTCATCCGGCGGCGCTTCGGCCGGCCCCTCCACCGGAGCATTCCGCGGGCCATCCACCGGAGCATTCCGCGGCCCATCCACCGGATCGATCCCGAAGCCATTAGCCGGGCCATCTACTGGGCCATCTACTGGGCCGTTCACTGGGCCGTCCGGCAACCGGCCACGCAGCCGGTCCAGCAGCCTGCGACGGAGATCGAAGTCGACCGGCCGCCGGTTGTCCGGGTCGACGAGGGAGAAGTCGGTGATCTCGTTGCCCTGGTAGACGTCCGGAATGCCCGGCATCAGCAGCTGGACGAGTTTCTGGCCGAGGGAGTTGACCCTCGCGTACCGGTCCACGACGGCCGTGAACGACGCGACCGAGTATCCGCAGACGTCGATGGCCTGCTGGGCGAACACCCTGACGCCGCTCTCGTAACCAGGCTCCCGGTTCTGCCACGAGATCGCGGTCTTCGCCTCACGTGCCGCTTTGAGCAGATATTTCGTGAACCGCTCGGGGCTGATCGGCCACGACGCCATCAGCGTCTGCCAGCCCAGATAGTCGAGCTTCGGATCGAACCGGACAGCCGCCACCCACGAGTCCACCGCGAGCGCCCATTCCTGTGGCAGCTCGGACAGCACGGCGAGCCGCGCCCGGACGTCCTCCGAACGCTTGGTGTCGTGGGTCGACAGCGTGGTCATCGTCCGGGGCGGCAGTGCCGTACAGAACTCGTGGAACTCGGCGGGAGACACCCCGAAGCGGTCAGGTTCACCGCCGACGTCGTTCAGGCAGGCGAGGGGATACCACCGGTAGAGCGCCGTGTCCTCGACGCCCTTGGCCATGACCGGGCCGCAGGTCTGCTGGAACCGTGTCACCGCTTCAGCGGGGCCGTGCAGGACGAGGTTGGCCGCCTTGGCGACGGCGTCCGGATCAGTGCGCGACGCCGCCTCCCAGGCGGCGGCCTGGATGATCCGCACCGACTCCTCGGGTGGCTGCTCGCCGGGGTTGACGTACGCCCGATAGACCGGCATGGCCGCGAGCAGCTCCACCACGGCCTCGCGCAGCGCGCTCTCGCCCAGGGCCGCCGTCAGCCGGTCCACCTCGCCCCGGAAGAACAGCTCGATGACGTGCTTCTTCGCCTCGTGGCGCACCGCGTCGTAGTCGCCGGACACGCCGGTGTGCCGGGTGAACGTCTCGACCAGCGAGTCACGCGCGGCGGGATCGACGAACAACCGGGTGATCATGTTGAGGGCGTCGTATCCCGTCGTGCCGTCGCACGGCCAGTCCTCCGGCAGCCGCTCGCCGTCGATCAGGATCTTCTCCACCCACAGGGGGCCCTCCACGTGGGGGCGAAGCCGTTCGAGGTATCCGCGGGGGTCGGCCAGCCCGTCGGGATGGTCGACCCTGAGGCCCTTGATCACTCCCTCCTCGATGAGGGAGAGGATCACGGCGTGGGTCTCGTCGAAGACCGCCGGATCCTCCGCCCTGAGGCCGATCAAGGAAGACACGTCGAAGAAGCGCCGGTAGCCCGGGCTCTCCCGCCAGTTGACGAGGCGATAGTGCTGCGCCTCCAGCAGCTCGGGGAGCGGGAGGTGCTCCGTGCCCGGCCGGATCGGGAACTCGTGATCGTGATAGCGCAGGACGGTCCCGTCCACGACGAGGCCGCCCGCATCGTCACCCAGCACCGGGAGATCGACGGGCCACCGGAGGTCGAACCAGCGCGCGTGACGCGAGGCGGGGCCGTCCCGGAGCGCCGACCAGAGCTGGGCGTTCGCCGACTCGGGCACCGGCACCGTCATGTGGTTGGGCACGATGTCGGCGATCAGCGTGAGGCCCTGCTCCTGGGCCCGGGCGGCCAGCTCGCGCAGCGCCTCCGGCCCGCCGAACTCCGCCCGGACCTGCGAATGGTCGATGACGTCGTAGCCGTGCTCGGAGCTCGGGACGGCCTGCAGGATCGGCGACAGGTAGACGTGCCCGACGCCCAGCGCCCGCAGGTAGCCGGTCAGCCGGACCACCTCCGCGAAGCCGAGGTCAGGCGTCAGCTGCACCCGGTAGGTCGAGGTCACGGCACCGCCCTTCATCAGGAGTCACTCCATAGTGACGCTGGGAACAGGCCACCGCCAGGTTGTGTCCTCGTGTCCCTCAGGTGTCTCTCAGGGCTTGGTGGCGGGAGGGTCCTCAGCGTGCTCGGACGCGGCGCAGGACCCGGACGGAGCGGCCTGAGACGGGGATTCCCTCCCCGGCCGTGCACATGCGCGAGTCCTTCATGATCGGCATGGCGGTGTCGAGCTCGGTCGTCCACATCTCGCCGTAGTCCTTGCGGATCGTGAACGTGATGACCGTGTGGTGGGCGTTGAACAGCAGGAGGAACGAGTCGTCGGCGATCCTTCGGCCCCGCCGGTCGGGCTCGGTGATCGCCTCACCGTTGAGGAACACGGCGAGGGCTTTGGCGTAGCCGTTGCGCCAGTCGCCGTCGGTCATCTCGGTGCCCGACGGGGTGAGCCAGGCGATGTCGCTCAGCTCGTCGTGCGAGCCCCGCTCCGGCCGGCCGTAGAAGAAGCGGCGACGCCGGAAGACGGGGTGGTCGCGGCGCAGCCGGGCGAGCCGCTGGGTGAACTCCAGCAGCAGCGAGTTCTCCTTGACGTCCGACCAGTCGACCCAGCTGATCTCGTTGTCCTGGCAGTAGGCGTTGTTGTTGCCTTCCTGGGTGCGGCCCATCTCGTCGCCGTGCGAGAGCATCGGGACGCCCTGGGAGAGGAAGAGCGTGGCCAGGAAGTTGCGCTTCTGTTGCTCGCGCAGTTGCGCCACCTGCGCGCTCCCCGGTCCGGTCGCCAGTCCTTCGGCCCCGATCCAGGAGCGGTTGTCGTCGGCTCCGTCCCTGTTGTCCTCGTCGTTGGCCTCGTTGTGCTTGCCGTCGTACGACACCAGGTCCTGCAGCGTGAACCCGTCATGGCAGGTGACGAAGTTGATCGAGGCGGCCGGGCGGCGGCTGTCGTCCTGGTAGAGGTCGCTCGACCCGGTCAGCCTGGAGGCGAACTCGGGCAACGCGGCCGGCTCGCCGCGCCACAGGTCGCGGATCGTGTCGCGGTAGCGGCCGTTCCACTCGGTCCACCTGGCCGGGAAGTTGCCCACCTGGTAGCCGCCGGGGCCGACGTCCCACGGCTCGGCGATGAGCTTGACCTGCGACAGGACCGGGTCCTGCTGGACGAGGTCGAAGAAGGCGCTCAGCCGGTCGACGTCGTGCAACTCCCTGGCCAGGGAGGAGGCGAGATCGAAGCGGAAGCCGTCCACGTGCATCTCACTCACCCAGTACCGCAAGGAGTCCATGATGAGCTGCAACGCGTGCGGGCTGCGCATCAGGAGGCTGTTGCCGGTGCCGGTGGTGTCCATGTAGTAGGCGGGCGAGTTCTCGACGAGCCGGTAGTAGTTGGCGTTGTCGATGCCCCGCATGGAGAGGGTCGGCCCCAGATGGTTGCCCTCGGCGGTGTGGTTGTAGACGACGTCGAGTATCACCTCGATCTCCGCCTCGTGCAGGGCCTTCACCATCGCCTTGAACTCCAGCACCTGCCCGCCGCGCTCCCCCGAACTGGAGTAGTCGTTGTGCGGCGCGAAGAACCCGATCGTGTTGTAACCCCAGTAGTTGCGCAGGCCCCGCTTCTCGAGCACATGGTCGGTGACGAACTGGTGGACGGGCATGAGCTCGATGGCCGTGACCCCGAGAGCGGTGAGGTGATCGATGATCTCCGGGTGGCCCAGCGCCGCGTAGGTGCCCCTGATCTGCTCGGGAATCTTCGGGTGGTTGATCGTCAGGCCGCGCACGTGCGCCTCGTAGATCACGGTGTCGTGGTACGGCGTGGCCGGCGGCCGGTCATGCCCCCACCCGAAGAACGGATTTATCACGACAGATCGCGGCATGTACGGCGCGGAGTCGCTGTCGTCGCGGCTGTTCGGCTCCCCGAACGGGTAGCCGTACACCGCCTGGTCCCAGCGCACCGCGCCCTCGACGGCCTTGGCGTACGGATCGATCAGCAACTTGGCCGGATTGCACCGCTGCCCCCGCGACGGCTCGTACGGCCCGTGCACGCGATAGCCGTACCTCTGGCCGGGACCGATGCCGGGCAGGTAGCAGTGCCAGACGAAACCCTCGACCTCATTGAGCGGCACCCGCTCCTCGCCGCCCTCGTCGTCGAACAGGCACAGCTCCACCGCGCTCGCCACCTCGGTGAAGAGCGCGAAGTTGGTGCCTGCCCCGTCGTACGTAGCGCCGAGCGGATAGGGGTCACCCGGCCAGATCTCCCTCTTGACGCCGGGTCGCCCGGCCGCCCGTCCGGGAATGTCGCTGCTCTCGTTCACCACGCCATAGTCCCTGCCCGCGAGGGCGCTTAGACAGTCCCGCGATGTTAAGAGAGTGAATAAACGGGACATACGTGCCGATTCGAGACACTCAAACCCTTCAAGGCGCCCGGTTTCGCGGCACCCTGGTTCTCGGGATCTTCGCGTCGCGGCCTGCCTCACTTCGCGGGACACGTGTCGTGGCCTGCCCGTTTCGCGGGCATCTTGGCTATGTGGCGCTCATGTGACACCTGCCCGCGCCGTCACGTCGGAGCGGGCGATTCCGCCGGCGTTCGCCGACAGCGAGACCTCGAAGTCCGCAACATTGCCCGATAACACACCCCTTGTCCGCTTATATACCTTTTCTGTACCTTGTTTAGTGAAACGGGTCGCTTACACCCGTGTAGTTCGGCGGCAACACTGAGGCGGAATCATCTTCTATGGCCACAGGGGAGGTGCCCGTCAGCTTCCGCGACGTGCACGGATATCAGCGCGCGTTCCGGATGGCGGGAAACGGCCCCCCGCTGCTGCTCATCCACGGCATCGCCGACAGCTCGGCCACCTGGTCACCTGTGCTGGACCTGCTCGCCGAACGGCACACCGTGATCGCCCCCGACCTGCTCGGACACGGCGATTCCGAGAAGCCGCGGGCGGACTACGCCGTCGGCGCCTACGCGTGCGGCATGCGCGACCTGCTCAGCGTTCTCGACACTGATCGAGTGACCGTGGTGGGACACTCGCTCGGCGGCGGGATCGCCATGCAGTTCGCCTACCAGTTCCCCGAGCGGTGCGAGCGGCTCGTACTGGTGAACTCCGCGGGCGTCGGTCGCGACGTCCACCCGCTCCTGCGCCTGGCCAGCGGCCCGGTCGCCGCCGAGACGAGCCTGGCCATCGCCACGTCCGCGCCGGCCCAGCGTGCCGTACGGCTCGCGGCCCCGCTGCTCAAGGTCGGCCTGCGGCTCGGCGGCGACTTCGAGTACGTGCTTGAGCGATATCAGAGCCTGACCAGCGCCACCGCGAGAAAGGCATTCGTGCGGACCCTCCGGGCGGGGGTGGACCTGCGCGGACAGGTCATCACGATGCTGGACCGGTGCTATCTGACTGCGGGGATGCCCACGCTCATCGTGTGGGGCGCGCAGGACCATGTCATTCCCGTTGAACACGCCCTTATCGCCCACGAGGCGATGCCCGGCAGCCAGCTTGAGATCTTCGAACAGGCGGGGCACTTCCCTCACCACGAGGACCCCGAGCGCTTCGTCAAGTCGATCGAGGCCTTTCTCGACGGCACGGTCCCGCAGGAGTACGACCAGGTCATGTGGCGCGCGCACCTCCGGTCCGGACGACCCCGCACTCCCGAGATCTCCAGCGGCTCGTGAGCAGCCGAAAGACCACCACGACCCGACCATCGGCCGTCAGTCTTCGACTCCGCCGGCAGGCGAGCCCGGTGCGCGACCTCTAGGGCCCGATACACAACGGCGCCCGACCTGCCAATCAGCTGTCGCCGGCCCCCTGGCCACTCACGCGACAAGTCTCGCGGGCTAATTGATCACTTGAGCTTGGCGAGGTACTTCTTCATAGCCTTGATCTCGGCGCGCTGACTCGTGGCGATCGATTCGGCCATGGTCTTGGCGTCCGCGAACGCCCCCTTGGCCTGCTCCTCCTCGGCCATCTGGATCGCGCCCTCATGGTGCTCGATCATCATCGTGAAGAACAGCCGGTCGAACGCGGATCCCTTGGCCTTGGCCAGCTTGGCCATGTCGGCGTCGGAGAGCATGCCCGGCATCTTGTGCCCTCTCGGCATGGGCTGCTTGCCCCAGTCGTCGAGCCAGCTCTTGAGCGTCCGGATCTGCGGGTCCTGGGCTGCCTGGATCTCCGCCGCGACGGTCCTGACATACATGTCCCCCGCCCGGGCCTGGGCCAGTGTCGCCATGTCGATGGCCTGCAGGTGGTGCGGGATCATCATCTGGGCGAACGCGATGTCCGCGTCGTTGAAGCCCGCCGCCGGAGTCGCGACCGGCGTGGCCGTCGCGGCCGACGGCGAGGCGGACGAGGATGCCGATGGGGACGGCGACGACGACGCGGCGGACGCCGTGGGAGACGTCGACCCGTGCGCGCCTTCGTGCGTCTGCGCCGAGCCGGAGCACCCGGCCAGCAAGGTGATCAGAGCCGTCCCCGCCACGACGGGCAGGCCAATCCGGCGAACGGTGGTCATGTTGGGGGAACCCTTCAACTTCCAGATCTGAACAGACCAGACAATTCGGGCAAACCTGGCCGGTGTACGGAGAGTCGCAAGCCGGGCGAAGCGCAGGCGCGTATACAACCGGCACCTCCTCCCGTAGATCCCCGACGCCTGGACCCTACCGCCACAAAGCCACCACAAGACCACTAACCGGCTACCTCAGGGCGTCAGCAACGGCACACTCTCCTCCTAAGCCGATGGCGCCCAATTGCGACCGATTCCGGGCAAGAGTCGACGCTAATAGACCGATTTGTCCGGTACGTTGCGTTGTAAGCGCGCTGTAAGCAACCCGCAAGTAGCCCTGCTAGTGTCTCGTCCCGCCAGAGATCACTAGGAAGGCCCATAGATGAGCATCGTCAGGAACACCCTCGCCGTCGCCGCCGCGTCCGCGCTTCTCACCCTCACCGCCGCGTGCGGTGGCGCCGACAAGACCGCGGTCTGCACGGACGCGACCAAGGCGCTCACCGACTACAGCACCCAGGTCTCCGCCTCCGCCGGAGACCTCGAGGGTGTCAACAAGGCCAACGCCGACCTGGCCGCCAAGCTCAAGGACATCTCGGCGAAGGCCGACGGCGACCTGCAGTCCGCGCTGACGAAGATGGCCGACACCTGGGCCGGGTTCAAGGTCGACGCCAAGGACCCCGCCGCGTCGGCGACCAAACTGACCGAGATTGGCCAGAAGGCCACTCAGGCCGGTCAGGAACTCGCCGCCGCCTGCGCCTGACGCCTTCCCGTCACAGCGCGTCACACGAAGTCGCCGTGCTCACATGGGCCCGGCGGCTTCGCCGTACAAGACGGGCGGCGAGCCGCTGTGAGCTTCGATGACCGAGCGCGGCCTGGAGAGGCGGTGCGACGAGCCACAGCGGAACGAGCCGGTTCGGGTCAGTGCCCCAAGACCCAGTCATGGCGGGCCAGAAGATCAGTACTCCAGGCCCCAGTCGTGGGGGCCCAGAAGATACGTGTCGCCCTTCAGCACGAGGCGGCCGCCGGCCGTCAGTGTGTCGAGGCAATGCTGGACGGCCTCCTCGGGCATGTCGGTCATGCCGGCGATCACGGAGACGGTCGCGGGGCGCCGATCGACGGACAGCGCGGCCACAGCCTCATAGACGGTCGTCTCGCCATGGGACATCTCCTGGGCATCCTCCAGGGTCTCGCCATGAGACATCTCCTGGGCGCTCAGGGGCTCGTCGTCACGCATCTCGCTGCCTGGCTCCGCTGCGCAACCGCCCGGGATCGACGTGCCGCTCGGGGAATCGCTTGAGGTACTCCCCCTCCAGCTCCTGCGTTCGCGATGTGTGCCTCTCCATCGCGTCATCGGACCCGTGGAACAACGTGTCGGTCCGCGTCTCGTGAAGCCGGCGCAACTCGCGGATCAGGTCCTCATCGTCGAGGTCCCGCGGATCGATCCCCATGGTCATCTTGTGTACTTCCTCACACCTCGGTTGGGTTTTCCCATTGCTCGTCCGGATTGCCGTCGTCGGGTTGCGCGTTGGGCGGGTCTGTCTGCGACGGAGCGTGCTCATCGGCGAAGTCCGGCTCGTCCCCAATCTCACGGTCGTCGCCCGCTCCACGGTCGTGGCCGGCTCCACGCTTGCCGCCGACCTCGCGGTCGTCCCCGACATCGCGGTCGTCTTCGTGTCGCATGCCCGACTCCTGCCCGCTCGGTGACCGGCCATTCATCCGGCCGCCCATGACGTACGGCTTGCGCCCCCCTCCGGACGCAAGCCGTACGGACCTCAAAAGGGCAGGTCAGGACAGGTCGAACTCACCACCCTTGACGCCGTGGAGGAACGCGCCCCACTCCCTGGGGGTGAACTTCAGCTTGGGCCCTTCGGGGTCCTTGGAATCCCGTACGGCGATGCCGTCCGTCAGCAGGGCGACCTCGACACACTGGTTGCCCTGGGTGTTGGATCGGGCGGCCTTGCGCCAGCTCGCAGTGGCCAGGTCCGCCGCCGGTTGGATGCCCTTCATCGTCCAGCCATCTCCTTCTCGACCGTATTGATCTTCTCTATGGACTTCTCCGGGCCGAGCGCGGCGGCGCGAAGATGATCGAAGACCTGGACATACCTGCGGACGTGCTCCGGACTTTCCAGATAGAGCTCGCCGCCCATGTTCTCCAGGAACACCACGTCGGAATCCACAGGATTGGGGAAGCTGAGGATCGCGAGCGGGTTGCCCATGCCGAGGTAGGCGCCGGCGTCGAACGGAAGCACCTGGAGGGTGACGTTCGGCTGCGTGGCGATCTCCTCCAACCTGCGCAACTGCTCGGCCATGACGGGTGGCCCACCCACGGGCCGCCGCAGAGCCGCCTCATCCAGGACCACCCAGAGGTCCAGGGCGTCCGGTCCGGTGAGGCGGCGTTGCCGCGCCATCCGGACGGCGGTCCGCCGATGGATCTCCCCGGGATCCTCCACCAGCGCCGCGCTGACGACCGCGCGAGCGTAGGCCTCGGTCTCGAGGAGTCCAGGCAGCATGAGGGGCTCGTAGTTACGGACCGAGGCGGCTTCCGCCTCCAGCCCGACGTACGGCCCCGGGAGGACATCACCGTAGGCGCGCCACCAGCCACGCCTCCCGGCCTCCCGCGCGAGCTCGATGAGAGCCGCCCTCTCGTGCCCTTCCACCCCGTAGAGATCGAGCAGTTCCCGGATGGTCCGGCTCTGTGGCCGGGTATGTCCAGTCTCGATCCGGTACACAGTGGAACTCGCCAGCCCAAGGCTCTGGGCCACTTCCTCGCGGGTGTAACCCGCCTCACTGCGCAGGCGCGTCAGCTCCCCGGCTAGACGGCGCAGCCGGACCGTCGGGCTTCGTCCCACGCTCATGAGAACGGGCATCTCCCTACATGACGGAAAGTCTGCAATATTGCATCCGCAGTATTGCTTCACCGAATTCCAAAGTGCAGGATGAGGGAAGTTTGCCACGGACCTCGACTCTGCTCGGCCTGGGCGGTGCACAGGGAGTTACCGCAGGATGACAATTCTCAACCTCTCGGGGAGAACCGCGATCTCACGCCCGTTTTCCGGCGGCCCTTCGCAGGCGGGAACGGCCCGGCGCTTTATCGCGAGCCGCCTGGGTGAGGGTCACCCCTGCCGAGATGACGCCGTCCAGCTGATCGGTGAGCTGATCGCCGAGTCCCTCCGGCACGCGGGCACCTGCGGCGGCCGGATCGGCTACGTGGTGGCCGTACGCGCGACGCCCCGCCGGGCGCGGGTCACGCTGTCCACGGAGTCGGCCTGTGGCTGCTGGACGTCACCCGATCGCACGCCAGGCCGGGGCGTCCACATCGTCGACCTGTTCACCCCGCACTGGGGCGTCACCACTGGCGGCGCCGGAACCTCCGTCTGGTTCGAGGTCCGCTCAGAGGTCCACCCGGAGGTTCAATCAGAGGCCCAAGCCGAGGCCCAATCCGAGGCCGACGCGATCTCCTGAGTCCCGGGCCTCGCTATTCGGTCATGCGCTCGCCATTCGGTCATGCGCTCGCCATTCGGTCATGAGGTCGCCATTCGGTCATAACCCGCAGTTCGTTTTACACTCCACAATTCACTCGCACACCGATCCACATGACATTTGTCATTGCATGCCTTAGTTGCCGCACTGGCAGAGTAAAGGCGTGGAATCCCCCGCATTGCGCCCCCCTCAGCACCGCGTGAGCCGTACCGCGATCTGGTACTGGACGACGCGCGCCCTCACGGGCTGGCTGATCATCATCGCGGCCCAGGTCGTCTGGCTGGTGACGAGCGAGGACGACCTCGCCGCGCACGTCATCGGCCTGGCCGCCACGGGTGTGATCACGCTGGCCCATGTGTCCGTCATGCCTCGATGGCGCTATCACGTTCACCGGTGGGAGGCCACACCCGCGGCCGTCTATACCCAGTCGGGATGGTTCAAACAGGAATGGCGGATCGCGCCCGTCTCCCGCATCCAGACGGTGGACAGCGAGCGCGGCCCGTTCGAGCAGCTCTTCGGCCTGGCCAACGTCACCGTGACAACCGCCTCCGCGGCGGGACCGCTCAAGGTCATCGGCCTCGATCGCAGTACGGCACAGCGTCTCGTCGACGAGCTGACCGCCAACGCGCAGGCCACCGCCGGTGATGCCACGAGTAAGGGTGTGAGCACGGCCCCAACCGTTGCCCCAGCCGTCGCCGACCGCATACTCAATCTCTCCCCAGCCGAGCACGCCGTCTCGCCGGTGACCGTGCCCCTGAGACCGCATGGACCGGCCGCCCGCCGCCGGTTCACTCGGGCGCTCGGCATGAACACCTTGCTCGTTCTGGCACTGGTCGCGCTGTGGCGTTGGGCGGGCCTTCCGTCATGGACCTGGGTGACGGCTCTGGTGATGCTGCCCGCAACGGTCCTGCTGGCAGCCGACCGATACCGCAGCCTGGGCCACGCCATGACCAGGGGGCATCTGGTCACGCGCTGGGGGTCGCTGGTCCGCGGGCGGGTCGCCCTGAACTGCGACGGGATCATCGGCTGGAACGTCGAGCGCTCGTTCTGCCAGCGCCGCGCCGGGCTGGCCACGCTCACCGCGACCACCGCCGCCGGACGCCAGGCTACGGCGTCCAGGACGTCGCGCTCGCCGAGGCCCTCGGCATCGCCACCGAGGGCGTCCCCGGCTTGCTGGAACCGTTCCTCCAGGGCCACCCGGGAGACACGAACGGCGGCGACGGTACGTCGGCCGGTAGCGCATCGCCGCCTACGATCCCGGCTCAAGCCTGACCAGCCCACCGGCCCACCGGCCCACCGGCCCACCGAAGACGAGGCGCAAGAGGAGCGGTGGTCGGGCCTAAGCCCTTACCGCCCGAACTGTCGGAAACGGCCAGGAATAACGTGGAGGGTGACAGCCTGCCGGTCCAGACCGGTCCTGCCCGGCGGTGTCCCGTTCCCGAAGGAGTCAGCTTGTCCCGCTACGGCCAGATGTTCGGCCCCGACATCACCTTCCTCGGCGTCGACCGATGCGATCTCGGTGACGCGGAGAGCCTGGCGGGCGCCGATGTGATCATCCTCGGCGCGCCCTTCGACGGTGGCACCTCACACCGTCCCGGCGCGCGGTTCGGGCCGAACGCCATCCGCCAGACCTGCTACCTGCCGCACGACGGCTCCCGGCCCAGCCTCGCCATGCGCGTGGACGCCCTTCAGGACCTGAGAGTGCTGGACGCCGGCGATGTCGAGACGTACGCCGGTGACATCGAAGGCAGCCTGCGCGCGATCGAGGACGCGGTCGCGCGGATCTCCGCGACGGGCGCGATCCCCGTCGTCCTGGGTGGCGACCACACGATCGCCCTCCCGGACGCGACCGGCGTGGCCCGCCACCACGGCTTCGGCCGGATCTCCATGCTGCACTTCGACGCGCACGCCGACACCGGCGACATCGAGTTCGGCCACCTGTACGGCCACGGCCAGCCGATGCGGCGGCTCATCGAGTCGGGGGCGATCCGCGGCGACCGGTTCCTCCAGCTCGGCCTGCGCGGTTACTGGCCCGGGCCCGACACCCTCGGCTGGATGGCCGACCAGAAGATGCGTTCTTATGAGATGACCGAGATCGTGGGCCGAGGGCTGGAGGCGTGCCTCACCGAGGCGTACGGCATCGCGCTCGACGATTGCGACGGTGTCTATCTGTCGGTCGACGTGGACGTCTGCGACCCCGGCCACGCTCCCGGCACCGGCACCCCGGAGCCGGGCGGGCTGTCGGCCCGGCAGCTGCTCGACGCCGTCCGGCGGTCCTGCTACGAGCTGCCCGTGGTCGGCGTGGAGATCGTCGAGGTGGCCCCGCCGTACGACCACGCCGACATCACCGCCTATCTCGGGAACCGCGTGGTGTTGGAGGCTCTGTCCGCGATCGCACGCCGCCGCAAAGACGCCGCCGAAGGCACCCGCTGGGACCCCACCCGCCCATTGCTCGACGGCCGTTAGACCATTCGCCCGCTCGACGGCCGTTCGGCCGTTCGGCCTGCTCGCCCGCCCTCTGGGACTGGTCGTGAACGATGGGCGACACCTTCGGCCGCGACCGTCCAGCAGCGGGGCGCACGATCTCGTGACTTGCCTTTCGGGAGGAGAGCTCGGATTCAGCACGGCAGGCAACCTGGACCATCTGGTAGTCATGGGCGGGTGATGCGATTCAAGCCGCTCGTCGTCCTGGTCGGCCTCGTCGTGACCGGCCGGCTTGTCGCCGGTTGCTCGGCGGGGACGGCGGCCACATCAGCGGGCTCCGGCAAATCGGCGAGCTCCACCGTCCCCACGGCCTCCGCCGCGCCCGGAACCGCGGACGCGTCGTCCGAGACCGCCGACGCCGTGTCTGGGGCCATCGATGCGGCGTCGAAGGCGGGGCCGGTGCCGGCCGGGGCACAGGGAGCGACTCCAAGCCCCTCGAAGACACCCCAGCCGGTCCGGGTGCCATCCGGCGTGACGGCCGGATACATCGTCTTCGACCGGCAGGCCCGGAAAGTGATCGCGCATCACCAGGTCCATCACCGCTTCAGATCGGCTTCGGTCGTCAAGATCCTCATCGCGCTCGACTACCTGGAGCGGCAGAAGGGTCCCATTCCCGCCGGTGACCTGGCCCTGCTCAAGCCGATGCTGCGCGGCAGCGACGACAACGCGGCGACCGCCCTGTGGCGACGCGGCGGCCAGGGGAAGATCATCCAGCGGATGGTCCGCAAGCTCGGCCTGACCGACACCGGTCCTCCTCCCGCCGCCAAGCCGGGATTCTGGGGATACACCGCGATCAGCGCCATCGACATCGCGCGCGTCTACCGCTACGTGCTGGAACGATCGGATTCGCGCGTGCGCGACTTCATCCTCGGCCACCTCCGCAACGCGCAGCAGTGCGCCACGGACGGCTTCGACCAGTACTTCGGCATCCCCCGCGCCGTCCCCAGGCCGTGGGCGGTCAAACAAGGCTGGTCCGGGTACGGCTCCGTACCGCCGGTGAAGTGTGTACGGGTGAAGACCACCGCGCTGCAGGGAACCCCCGCGCTCGCTTCGCGGGCCGCGAGAGCCGACTCGGTCGACTTCAGCCGTCCCGTGCTGCACACGACCGGCGTGATCGGCAATCGCCTGATCATGGTCGTCCTGACCCTCCAACCACCCGGCGCCTCCTACGCGACCTCGACCAAGCGGCTCACCAAACTCGCGAAGGACGTGTACCTCAGCGTGACCTGACACCGCGAAGGGCTCAGCGCGCCCGCTCCTACAAGACGACGCGTGGGACCCGGGCGGGATACGGAAAACTGGTCCGGTGGAAACGAAACTCGGTCGACGGGTCGCGGAGGCCGCGGAGATCGCTCTGGCCACTCGGAAGCACGTCACCGCGATCGATGTGCTGACCGGTTTGCGGTGGCTGCACGGCAGCCACGTCGACACCTGGCGGCAGGGGCGGGTGGACTGCCTGGAACGGCTCACGGCAGTGGACGGCTCTCGCATGATCGATGCCATGGGCCTGCTCGCCGAGTGGGCACGGTCCCGGGGCCTGACCCCGGATGAGGCAGCGTATGTCTCGGCCAGCCGGGACAGGCGTCCGCTGCGCTTCACGACCGACGGGAACGACGATCCATTCAGGATCCGCTGGGTCTCTCCCACTCTCAGCGAGGCCAGGCGGAAGCAACTGTCGGAGCGTCAGAACCGCGCCCCGGACCTGGTCGTCGTCACGCCCCTGACTGCCTGGACCTGCGCGGGCTGCCACGACACGGGACCATATTTGATCATGGAAGACGAGTCGTCATTCTGTCTGACCTGCGCCGACATGGACCACCTGATCTTCCTGCCTTCGGGCAACGCCGCCCTTAGCCGCCGGGCCAAGAAGGAGAGCGGTTTGTCCGCCGTGGTCGTGCAGTTCAACCGCCGACGCAAGCGGTACGAGCGCCAGGGCATCCTCGTCGAGGAAGCCGCGCTGGTACGCGCGGAGGAACAGTGCCTCGCGGATGAGGAGGTACGGCTGCGCCGCCGGGAACGCGACCGGGAACGACGCGCGGACGAGGATGTCGAGTTCCAGAACAGGATGACAGCGGAGATCCTGCGCCTCTTCCCCAACTGTCCTTCGGAGCGTGCCGACGCGATCGCCCATCACGCGGGCCTTAGAGGCAGCGGCCGTGTGGGCCGCACCGCCGCGGCCCGCGTATTCGACGAAAACGCGATCACCCTGGCCGTGGTCGCCTCCGTACGCCATCTGGACACCGACTACGACCGCCTGCTCATGACCGGCGTTCCGCGAATGGCCGCCCGGGACCGGATCCGCGACCGGATCGACCGGATCCTCACAAGCTGGCGAAGCTGACTGCCACGGTCATACGTAGGTCTCCGCTGCACGCCGTCGGATCCGCAGGACCCAGACGCCTCTGGGAGCTACCGCGGTCGCCTGGCCGAGCAGGAGCTCTCCGCCCAGATCTGGAAGGGCGACACTGGTTAGCGGACGCGCCCGACGATCCTGGCGTACATCCGGCCCGGGCAGGGCTCCGACGGCGGGCTGAGGAAACCGGGCAGAGCCGGCAGATCCACCGCGAACGGTTGCAGCCGCTGATAGAGCGTGTGCGCATCAGCGGGGCGATTCGCGGGCTCCTTCTCCAGTAGGTCGGCGATCAGCCGATCCAGTTCCTTCGGAACTCCGGTGACCGCAGGAGGACGTTCCTTCACCTGCTTGTCGAAAACGACGTATTCCGTCGGGCCGGTGAACAGCTGCCTCCCCGTCAGCATCTCGTGCAGGACACAACCGAGCGCGTAGAGGTCGCTCTTCGGATCCGCGACGCCTCGCTGGATCTGCTCCGGTGACATGTACGCGGGAGTCCCCAGGATCTGGCCCGACCGGGTGAACTGGGCGACATCCGCCTCACGCACCATGGCGAGCCCGAAGTCGAGCACCTTGAGGCTGCCGTCGGGACACAGCATGAGGTTGGTCGGCTTGAGATCGCGGTGGCAGATGGACAGCGCGTGCGCGGCCGACAGCACGGCACACGTCTGGGCGGCGATCGCCGCCGCCCACGGCACCGGGAGCGGGCCGTGCTCGCTGACCAGGTCGGCGACCGTCACCCCCTCGATGAACTGCATCACCTGGAAGAGGCGCTGCTCGAAGGTGCCGAAGTCATAGAGGACCGGCGCGCCGGGGTGCTCCAGCCGGGCCAGGATGCGCGCCTCACGGAGGAAACGGCGTTCGAGATCCTCGTCCTTGCCGCCGGGAAACCGGAGGAACTTGACCGCCACCCTGCGATCGAGATGCCTGTCGTGCCCGCCGTAGACGGCGCCCATGCCGCCCTGGCCCAGAGGGAGGTCGTCCAGCTCATACCGGTCGGCGATGACCATCCGCCCCTCCCGTCGACCTTTCGGGAAAAGTTACACCTTCACGGGCGTGGTCGCAGACGGCCGTCCACCAGCCCCTCCAAGCCGAGCCGGACCAGCGCCTCGCCCGCGGCGGCCGCCTCCCTCAGCGCGTCTTCAAGCGCCGCCAGCTCGCGGAAGGCCCTGCCGCACACCTGCTGCTCGGCGAGAGGGAGGCGCGGGATGCGCGCCCGCCGGGCGTCGACGCGGCTGGAGCCGAGGTGCACCCGGCTGCCGCCGCCCGAACTCGTGGCGAGCCGCAGGAATCCAGCCAGGAAGTCGGGGTCCACCTGATCGCGGTCCACCCGGTAGAGAGAAAGGTGGGGGCCGAGCACGGCACCCTCCGCCTCGACCACGCGGGCGGTCAGCGGGGAGGCCACGATGTCCCCTCCGCTGACCGTCACCAGACCACGATCGGTGAAGGTCCAGCCAGACGGGAGACCGCCGGACACGAGGTCGTCGACCGTGAGCACCGGCAGGTCGCCCGCGTCGGCCTCCTTCAACGCCGAATGCCGGATGTCGACCAGCCCCGCCTTGACCAGATCGCCGATGGTCGTCGCCGGGAGGTCGTCCCACCCCTCGGACAGCACGTCCAGCTCAGGCACACCTGCCAGCCCTGCGGCGGCCTTCGTCAGCCGGTCTCGGGCGGCGGGAAAGGCGCGGGCGTCGCCCCGCGAGGAAAGATGACGCGCCGGGCTGAGGTCGACCTCGTCATCGAGGACATCGATGATCGGGACCGCGCGACTCGGGCCAGGCGGCTCCGAGCCGGCCAGGTAGGCCTCCCAAGCCGGCTCCACGAGCGACAGATCGTCGGCCACATCGGCCAGCAGAACCACCGCCGACGCCCGCTCACCGGACTTCGGGCGGCGCAGCACCCAGAGGTCGGGCCCGCCGGACGACAGCGTGATCACAGCGCGCAGAGTGCCGGCCCGCAGCAGGTTTCCCCTGATCCGCCTGCCGGAACGGCGACCGGCGGCGACCGGCGGCATCAGGATCGCGACGATGCCACCGGGCCGCACGTGCGCGAGGCAGTGCTGGACCCAGGCGAGCTCGGACTCGCCGCGCGGCGGGACCCCATAGTCCCAGCGCGGATCGCCGATGAGCTCCTCATGACCCCACACGCGCTCGTTGAACGGTGGGTCGCAGACGACGGCGTCGAACCGCTCGCCGGGAAAGGCGTCGCGCCGGAGCGAGTCGCCGGCGGCGACCCGCGCGGTGGCCCCGCGCAGCAGCAGCCGGACGGCGGTGATCAGCGCGGCCGTCTCGCTGTTCTCCTGCCCGAGCAACCTCGCGCACCTGACACCATGATCCTTCGTCCCAGGAAGAGCCTGTGCGCCGTGTGCATGCTCCCCCGGAAGTCGGAGCACTCCAGGAGCCCCCTGCACCCCGGCCGCCTGCACCCCGGCCGCCTGCGCACCGCCTGCCTGCGCCGCAAGCTCGTGCGCACCGACCCTCTGTACGTCGAGCCCGTACGCATCCTGGCCCCGCCCGGCGATGCGCTGTTCGCCGAGCTCCTGTGCGGCGAACCCTGGCGTGAGGAGGATGGTGCCGATGCCACATGCCGGATCCAGGACGGACCCGCCGTCGGGGGCGGCGAGCCGCGCCATGAGCTCGGCGATCTCGCTCCGTGTGACGGACAGCCGCCGGGTGTGCGCCTCCACGTAGCGCTCGCAGAGGAACTCGAAGGCCTCCACGTGGCCGTGCGACCGCGACAGGTCCGCGATCATGCGGATGAGCCCGGCGTCCTCCAGCCGGGTCTCGGGACGGAACGGCAGGTCGGCCGTCGCGGCCGCGATGGCATGTGGGAGCCGTACGACGAAGTCGGACCTCCGCGAAAGCCGCCCCCAGCCGTCGGCATCGCGGCAAGTGTAGAGAAGGAAGGCCCCGGCGCAACCGACCAGCTCGCCCAGCCGGAGATCGTCCACCGCCGTCCTGAGCCGCTGCCAGACCCGATCGGCGAGGGAAAGCTCGAAGGATTTGCCATTCCTGCGGAGCCAGGCCTCCACCGCTGAGAGAGCGAACAGCGGGCTGGACGCGGTGCCGCCCACCGGATCAGGGAAGTCCTCGTAGCGGCGGCGCCAGTTGCTCACCGCGGCCCGCCCGACACCGGCCAGCCGGGCGATGTCGCCCGCGTTCACAGTGGCGGTGACCCTGCCCGTGCCCGTGCCCGTGGCCGTGCCTGCGCCCGTGGCCGTGCCCGTGGCCGTGTCTGTTCCTGCGCCCGTGCCAGTAGCTCTGCCAGCGATCCTGGCGCTCGCCGGGGTGTTCCCCGCGGCATCCACTGTGGCATCGTGGCTCATGACTGCGAGCTTAACACTTCGCTTGTGAAGTCACTCAACCAATGCTTTACTCGAAACCATGACGCACAACCGGCTTCGCTACGCCGCAGCATCGGACATCGGGCGCCACCGCTCGAAGAACGAGGATTCGGTGCACGCTGGCGAGCGACTTCTCGTCATCGCGGACGGAATGGGCGGGCATGGCAACGGAGAGGTGGCGAGCGCCTCCGCGATCGGCACCTTGTCGGCCCTCGAAGAGGCCGCTCCCACGGATGACCCTGTCGCCACCCTCGACGCCGCGGTGCAGGAGGCCGGCCGCACGCTGAAGGAGCTCGCCGCGCGGGATCCCGCGCTGGAGCGGATGGGCACGACGATCACCGCGATGCTCTGGGACGGTGCCCGTTTCGCCCTTGCCCACATAGGCGATTCCCGGGCGTACATGCTCCGGGGTGGCGCTCTCTACCAGATCACGCGTGATCACACCTTGGTCCAGTCACTCGTGGACGACGGGCGCATGAGTCCCGAGCAGGCCGCCCGCCATCCGAACCGGTCTCTGCTGCTGCGGGCCTTGGAGACCAGCGGCTTCGCCGACCTGGACCTGTCGCTGCGCGAGGCCTACGTTGGCGACCGCTACCTGCTCTGCTCCGACGGGCTCACGGCGGTCGTGGACCCCGAGACGCTTCACAACGTGCTGACCACCATCCCGGACCCGGAAGAGGCGGTCCGCTACCTCATCGAGCTGGCCAACGAGGCCGGTGGGCCGGACAACATCACGTGCATCGTCGCCGACGTCGAGGCCGCCTCCGATTGACTCGTCTTGACTCTTGACCACTTGATCTCTTGAAGAGATGGGCCAGAGACGTACGGGCTGCCGCCCAGAAGATGGGCGGCAGCCGTACGGGAGGGCCGGACACCGGATGATCAGGCCGTCAGGACCCGGTGTCAGCAGTAGCCGAGCATGGTGGTCAGCGCGGTCTTCTCGCTGCTCTGGAGCGTCAGCCCCCACTCGTACTTCACGTCGATCCAGGCCTTGGCGTAGGTGCACCAGAACGAGGTCAACGAGGGCCTCCACGTGCTCGGGTCCTGGTCGCCCTTGGCCTGGTTGACGTTGTCGGTGACCGCCCAGAGCTGGGCGTTCGTCAGGTCGTTGGCGAAGGAGCGCCGCTTGGACGTCGTCCAGGCGTAGGCGCCCGACCGCCAGGCCTCGGACAGCGGGACCATGTGGTCGATGTCGACGTCCGAGGCGGCGTACCAGGTCTCCCCGTCGTAGGGGCTGTACCAGCTGCCGGAGGTTGCGGCGCAGCTGGAGTTGGTCACGACATCGGTGCCGTCGCGCATGAGCACGGTCTCCCGGGTGTTGCACGTGCCGGAGATCGTGATCCAGTGGGGGAACAGATCTCGGTCATAGGTGTCGGCGTTGGTCTCGGCGGCGACGGTGAGCGCGGACAGTTCGGTCTCGGCGACGCTCAGGGAGGGGATGTCGGATGGGGCGGCGCTGGCGGGGCCGGCGATGAGGCCCAGAGTGAGGGAAAGTGCCGTCACGGTGGCCAGCGTGAAAGCGACGACTCGCTTCACGAGTCTCTCCTTCTGTCCACAACCCCGGCCAGGATTGGGGGATCCTGGTCAACTACGGAGTTGATCAGACATAAGGGACAGTCGCAGTGCGGAAATTAGCCTGAAATAGCAGGCTTTGCCCACGAGAAATGCTCACGTTCGTCTGGTCCCGCCACTAACTTCCAGACCCAGAGCGATGATCTGCGCTTACGCATCAGCGAAGATCGACAAAATGTCCGACAAAGAGTAGAAATGTGTGTAAAGATCTCGTTAACGCCGGGTTCCCGGCCTGTCAGCCGGTCTGGCGGCCGAGCAGCCGTTCCAGCAGCCGGGCGTCACCTGGCCACGCGTCCAGCAGCACATCCCTGGGCATCTGGCGGGCCGCGTAGCGAAGCGCGAGAGCCACCACCACGATGTCGTCCAACGGGCCGATCACCGGCAGGAACTCCGGGATCAGGTCGATCGGGGACAGGACCCACAGTCCCGCCACGACAACTGCGATCTTGGCTCTGCGCGGCACGCGCGGATCGCGGCGCAGCCGCCCGACGGTCGTGACGCACGCGGGGATGAACTGCGCCACGTCCTTGAGAAGACCAGGAGGCAGGCGCCGTGCAGCCAGCCAGAGCGCCGCCCAGCCGAGGATCAATACAGCCCCGGCGATCCCGGCACCGATAGCCCACTCTCGCATGGCTCTACTCCTAAGTACGTTCGCCAGGCGCGCACTCTCTGATGCGCCTGCTTCCCCTGTCGCGCGCTCCCCCTCCACAAGTCTGCCCGCCGGGCCACGACGCCGGCGGGACCAAGACCGCTCTCCAGGACTAACAGGCCGCGCTAGCCGGGCGGCCGGAGCTCACCGGATCCACGGACGATCAGCTGCACCGGAAGGACCACACGGCGAGGCGGACCGCTCTCACCGTTGATCCGGTCGAACAGCAGCGCCGCCGCCTCGCCCCCCAGCCGCCGGGGATCCTGGGAGATCGCGGTGACCGGTGGATTGAGCGAGTCCGCGCCGAAGAAGTCGTCGAAGCTGACGTGCGCGATATCGGTGCGGTCGCTGAGATGGAGCGCGCGGACGACCCCCAGCGAGGTGCGGGCGTTCGCCGAGATCACCGCTGTCGGGGGCGGGTCGGCCTTCAGCAGGTCCACCATCGCGGCGGTGGAGTTCTGGACGTCCATCATGTTGACCCGGACCAGCCGCTCATCCACCGGGATCCCGGCGTCGACGAGGGCGGCCCGGAAGCCCTGATAGCGCAGCCGCGTGGTGTAGACGTGCAGTCGGTCGCCGACGAAGGCGACGCGCCGATGGCCGTGCCGGATCAGATGTCCGGTCGCCAGCCGCGCGCCGGACTCGTTGTCCGCGAGCACGGTGTCGGAATCATGCTGGATCGGCGGGCGGTCGACGAACACCGAGGGCAGCCGCGCCGGCAGGCGGCTCAGGTAGGAGTGGTCGCCCGACGTCGGGGTGATGATCAGGCCGGCGACCCGGCGATCGGCCAGGCCTCTGACGGCGACCTGCTCGTTCTCCGGGGCGTAGCCCGAACTGGTGATGACCACGAACATGCCGCGCTCACGCGCGGCCTCCTCGATGGCGCTGGTCACCTCGGCGAAGAACGGGTCGGCGATGTTCTCCACGACCAGCCCGATGGCGTCGTCCCGTCCCACCCGCAGCGAGCGAGCCACCGGGTTGGGGTAGAAGCCGAGCTCCCGGATCGCCTCCCGGACGCGCTCGGCGGTGCCCGTGGCGACGCCCGGGTCGTCGTTGATGACCCGGGAGACCGTCTTCGGGCTCACCCCCGCGAGCACGGACACGTCACGCAAGGTGGGGCGACGGGACATCATGCCTCCGCTCGAGCCGCCATGCCCGCGGGCAGGTCGTGTTCCGGCCTGGCCGTACCGGACAGGCGGGTCACGAGCTGACGGGCCCGCTCCGGGTCGACTCCCCCGGCGAGCTCCTGCTCGACGGAGGCAGTGGCCGTGGCGACGGCGAACATGATCGCGTCGATTCCGTCGCGGCCCTCCTCCATCGCCTCGACGAGGCCGCCGACGAACGAGTCGCCGGCTCCGATGGGGTTAACGACCGCCACCTTGATCGCGGGCACCCAGGACACACCGTCGAGGTCGCCGAACGCGGTCCCGGACGCGCCCGCGGTGACCGCCGCCGAGCGGGCGCCACGCCGGCACAACTCCTTGACCGCCGCGCAGGCCCTCTGCGGAACCTCTGGACTGCTCTCCTCCACCGACTCGTCGGAGAGCCCCCACAGGATCCCCTCGGCCTCCGCCAGGTTCGGCGTGACGATGTCGGGCCCGGCGCTCAGCGTTCCGGCGAGAGCCGTACGCGCGGCGTCGACCACCACCCGCACTCCGGCGCGTCGGCCGATGGCCACGAGGCGACCGTACGCGTCGTCGGGCACGCCGGGAGGAAGGCTGCCGGAGCACACCAGCGTCCGATGCCGTCCCGTGGCCAGCTCCTCATCCACCGCCTGCTCGAACCTGAGCCAACCGTCGGCCGGGATCTCCGGGCCCGGCTCGTTGAGCACGGTAACCCGCCCGGAGTCCTCCAGATAGATGGTGGCGACCCGAACCTCACCGGCGACCGGAACGCCGACGAAGTCGACCGGCTCCATGGCGCACAGGCGCGCGAGCACGGCCGCGTCGATCTCCGGTTGGAAGCTCACCAACGTGGCCCGCTGCCCGAAGGCCGCGGCCACACGGCCGACGTTGAGGCCCTTGCCGCCCGCGGTCACCATCGCGCGGGACGGCCGCAGCACGCTCCCGGGCCGCAACTCGGGCAGTCGCACGGTCCGGTCAACGGTGATGTTGGGGGTCGCGATGAGCAAGGGTCCTCCTTGCCGGAGTCGTCCAACGGGGGGATGTGACATCGATGTCGAGGATACCGGTCATATGAGTCCGAAAAGGAGCGCCGCCACCTGATCCCCCGCCACCTGATCCGCCAGCGGCGGGGCCGCCCACCAGAGCCGCCCGTCGCACCCAGCCGTCGCGCAGCCGACCAAGGCCGTCCGGCATGCCCGGCCGTTCTGCAGCCGCCCGTAGCCACCCGGCGCACCCAGCCGTTGGGCCGCCGAACAGAGCCGCGCGGTGCGGCCGGCCGCTCGACCGGCCGCCCGGCCGACTGGCTGGGCCGACCGGCTGGGCCAGGCGTCGCCATGGCTAGCGTCCGTACGACTCGTACCAGTTCACAGGCAGCGCGGCCGCTGCGGCGTCGACCGAGAGACGTTCATCCCATGGCCGGCCGAGTGAACGAACGATCGCGTTCAGCGCCGCCAGTCGCTCACCGGCCCGGGCGACCGCTGCGCGCCGCTCGTCCTCCGGCAGGTGGCCGACCGCGTCTCCCCACACGGCCCGGCCGGCGATGTACCCGCTGGCCCCCGCCCCGGCGCTGATCTCCATCTGCACCGCGAAGTCCTCGTACCCGGCCCCCTCGCTGAGCAGCACCCACGGCACGTCGAGCCCCGCGTCGAGATCCCTCGCCGCGGCGGCCGCCGACGCCCGCTCGGCGACCGATCCGATCGAGCCGGGAAACTGCACCTTGAGGATGTCGGCGCCCAGGCCGGCGAACTCGGCCGCGGCCGCGACGATGGCGTCCGCGCGGCGGTGCCGTACGGACGGGTCGCCTGGATCCTCCCCCTCCAGGGGATACCAGATCGGCTCGACGACCAGGGGCAGCTGCTGTTCCCGGCAGGACGCGACCAGGTCGGCCACCAGCGTGCGCTGTGCGGCGGCGACGTCGGCGACCTCGCGGCGGTAGAAGAGGAACAGCTTCACCCCGTCCGCGCCGACCTTCGCGATCTTGTCTGTGGTCCAGCCCGGCCGCAGCGTCGTCTCCAGGCCCCATCCCCCTGGGGTGTAGCTGAGCCGCTCGATGGGGGCCAGCAGGCCCACCGAGCCCGGCAGCGCACGAGTGACGATGGCCTGGCCCAGAGACCACATCGGGTCGACGAGCAGCGCGGACGCGTGCCGTGACAGCTCGGTCACCAGCTCCAGCTTGGAGGCGACCACGGTCTCGTGCGGCACGTTGGAGATGTCCTTGTCGAACAGCTCCAGATAGTTCTCCGGATGGTCGATCGCGGCGATGCAGAAGAACCCGTCCTCGGTGGCGAGGCGGGCCAGCCTGCGTAGTGTGCCGAGCCGCTGGAGATCGACGGCGTGATCGAGTTTCACGTCGGCGCCCTTCTGTGAGTGATACGGCCAGTGAGTGCCGCCCGGTTACCGCCCCCGACCGAGGCCCGTGCCGGCGACCGGTGAGCACCACCGGCGGTCGCCCCCGGACGTGGCCGGTGACTGCCACCGGAGCCTCCCCAGGACGTGGCCGGTGACCACGGCCGGTGGCTGCCGTGATGCGATGGCCGGGCCGGGTCGAATGCGCCCGGCACCGCGCCGCCGGCCAGGTCAGCACTTGTTCTTGTAGATGTACTTGTTGACCTCGGGGTGGTTCATGTTCTCCTTGGTCACGACAAGCGACTCGGTGGCGATGTTCGCCTCCACCGGCTTGCCTTCCAGCGCGTTGGCCGCCTGCTCGACGCCCCGCACGCCGATGACGTACGGCTTCTGCGCCACCAGGGCCTGGACGTCACCCGCCTGGAGCTGCTTGATCTGGTCCGGGCCCGCGTCGAAGCCGACGACGTTGACCTTGCCGCCCTTGCCCGCCGCTCGGATGCCCGTGGCGGTGCCCTGGGCGGAGAACAGGTTGGTGGCGAAGACGCCGATCAGGTCGGGTGTGCGCTGCAGCTCCGCCTGGATGATCTTCGCGGCCTCCTGCGGCGAGTTGTGCGAGTACTGCGTCGCGGCGGCCAGCGTGAAGTTCGTGTACTTCGTCTTCACGGCTTCCTCGAATCCGGCCACCCGGGCGTCGACCGAGGACACACCGGGGTCGGTCGAGATGACCAGCACCTTGCCCGTGGCACCGTTCGTCAGCGTGTTGAGCGCCTCCGCGGCCTTGACGCCACCCAGCTTGTTGTCGGTCGCGACGCGGGACACGCCGATACTGGCGTCGTCCACGGTCGTGTCGACGAGCACCACCTTGCTGCCCGCGTCCTGGATCCGCTTCAGCGGTGTGACGGACGCCTTGACGTCGTTGGGTGCGACGAGCAGCGCGGCGGGCCTGGCGGCGGCGACCGCGTCGAGCAGCGGGTTCTGCAGCGTCGCGTCGAACTTGTCCGGGCCCTGCACCTGCAGGTCGACGCCGAGCGCCTTGGCCTTCTCCTGCGCCCCGCACTCCATCGAGACGTAGAACGGGTCACCCTTCACGCCGACCATGAGCACGAACTTCTTGCCGGAGACACCGCCTGCCGCCCCGGTGGAACCCCCCGTGGAGTCCGAGGTGGATCCTCCGCATGCGGTAACGAGCAGCAGCAGGCCGGCGGCGGTCGCCGTACCCACCGTGTATCTGCGCATTCTCATTGCGTCCTCCTTGTTGGTGTTTCGTGCCAAGCCAGGTGAGGCGAGACGACCGAGCGAGACAGACGAAGCCGGACAAGACGAGGCGAGACAGATCCCGGCAGATTGAGATTGCGATCCGGGTCAGCCGCGGTCGCGGGCGCGCCTCCGTATCCGGTCGAACCACACGGCCGCGATGAGGACGAATCCCACCGCGACGTCCTGCCAGTACGGCTGGACCCCGGTGATGACGAAGCCGTTCTTCAGCACGGCTGGGATCCAGACGCCGATGAGCGTGCCCACGATGGAGCCGACGCCACCGAACAGGCTCGTGCCGCCCAGGGCGACCGCCGTGATGGCCTGCAGGTTGTCGGTCGAGTGTCCGCCGATGCTCGTCGTGCTGAAGTAGGCGAGGGACAGGAAGCCGGCGAAGCCGGCCGTCATCCCGCCGATGATGTACGTCTTGACCAGGTGCCGCTCGACGTTGATCCCCGCGCGGCGGGCGGCCTCCGGGTTGGAGCCGATGGCGAACGTGTGACGCCCGAACACCGCCATGTGCAGCAGCACATAGCCGGCGACGACCACCAGCAGCGCGATCGGGATCAGGTTGGGCACGCCCGGGATCCAGGAACCGTGCCCCACCGGGTCCAGGGCGTACGTGGCGGTGTTGACGCCGTTCTGCATGATCAGCGCCACGCCCAGGCCCGCGCCGAGCGTGCCGAGGGTGGCCAGGAGCGGCGGGACCTTCAGATAGGCCACCACGACCCCGTTGATCGTGCCTATGATGAGCCCCGCCAGCAGCGCGCCGCCCAGCGCGGCCAGGATGTAGCCCGCCTTGCTCTGGTCCGCCGCGACGTCCACCGCGGTCGTCCCGAGGCCGGTGTCGATCAGCTGGAGAGCGTGTACGGCGAAGACCTCGCCCAGCACGATCCCGCTCGGAATGGACAGGTCCACCCCGGCGGTGATGACCACGAACGTCGTGCCGATGCTGACCACGGTCAGGATCGCCACGTTCTGCGCCAGTTGCACGAAGTTGCTGCTCTGCGTGAACAACCCCGGCGCCAGGAGCGAGAACGCGGCGATGATCGCGAGAAGCGCGCCGAACGTCACCATCGTGGGATTGCGGACGATCGCCCGCAGGATCGAGTCTCTCGGTGTGACCGGGCCGTGGTCCTGCGTCGCCGTCGACTTCGTCTCAGTGCTCATCGCGATCGCTCCGCCCGCACAGCCGCGATCCCGACCACCGTCGCGATCCCGAAAGCCTCGCGACCTCGAAAAGCCTCCCGATCTCGAAAAGCCTCCCGATCTCGAAAAGCCTCAGGAGCCGGACAACCCTCGGAATCTGGACAACCCTCGCAGTGCTCATTCCGTCACCTCGTTCGTGAACGCGCCCGAGATCGCGGCGATCAGCCGGTCCACGTCCGTCTCGCCGCGTCGGAACCGGGCCACCCTGGCGCCCAGGCGCAGCACCTCGATCCGGTCCGCGACCTGCAGCACCTGCGGCAGGTTGTGGGAGATGAAGACCACGGCGATGCCCCGGTCTCTGATCCGCTCCACCAGCTCCAGCACCTTGGTCGTCTGGATGACGCCCAGCGCGGCGGTCGGCTCGTCCATGACGATCACGTTCGTCGCCCACATGGCCGCGCGGGCGATCGCCACGGATTGCTTCTGGCCGCCCGAGAACTCGGCCACCGGCGCCCGCATGTCCTGCACCAGGCCGACGCCCAGATCGGTGAACGCGGCCGCCGTACGGCGTCGCATCTCCGGGTGGTCGTGCAGGTAGCGGAACCGGCGTATCTCGCGGCCGAGGAAGACGTTCGCGGCGGCGTCGAGATCGGGCGCGAGGGCCAGGTCCTGGTAGACCGTCTCGATGCCGCGCCGCTTGGCGTCGTGCGGGTCCGTCATGCGAACCGCCTGGCCGTCGATGCGGACCTCGCCGTCGTCCGGTGACAGCACGCCGGAAAGGATCTTGATGAGCGTGGACTTCCCCGCTCCGTTGTCGCCGACCAGAGCGGTGACCTCGCCCGGGAACGCCTCGAACGACGCGTGTCGCAGGGCCCGAACGTGTCCGAAGTTCTTCACCACGTTGTGCGCGCTCAGCGCGGGCACCGGGCGGTCGCCGTCCACCTGCCCGTCCGCCGGTGTGTTCGGTGGTGTGTTCGGTGGTGTGTTCGCCTGCCCGGTCATCGTCTCGCGACCTTCCGCCATGTCCGGCCGTGTCCCTCGATCGCCGCGTTCAGGCCGGCCATCCTCTCGACCGCCGTGGTCTGGAGGAACTCGCGCCGTTCGGCCCCGGCGAGGCGCACCGCCTCGCCCCAGAACGCGCGTCCGGCGATGTATCCGGACGCGCCCGCGTCCATGGCCGTGAGCACCCGCTCCACGAACTCCTCGTATTTCACGCCTGCCGAGAGCAGCGCCCACGGCACGTCTCCGCAGACCTTGCTGACCTCCTGGCAACCCTCCTCGTCGCCCGGCCACTCCAGCTTGAGCAGGTCGGGGCCGAGCTCCGCGAGCAACTCCGCCGACCTGACGACCATCCGCTTCCGCTGTTCAGGGGAGAACGGGTCCTCCGACGGCAGCTCCGTCACCAACGGCTCGATGACCGACGGCATGCCGTACGCCCGGCAGTCCTCGATCACCGCCCGGACCGCGTCCACCGCCTCCCGCGCCAGATCCGGCTCCCCGTCGGCTGCGGGGCGATCGGGCCGCCACCGGACCAGGAATTTCAGCGCGACGCCGCCGCCCGCCGCCACGAAGGAGGGGCCACGGTCGGCGGACACGTACTCGGTCCGGTGTTCGCCGTTCCAGACCGGCTGCGGCGACCGGTCGCCGGCGATGAGCAGGCCCGCGCCGGGGTGCAGGGCCCCCGCGGCCCGCACCGCTGCGACGCCGTACTCCATGTCGGTCAACACCCCGCTGGCCAGGGACGACAGGGCCGCGATCACGTCGACCTTGAAGGCGCTCAGGTCCCCGTCGGACGCCGGCCGGCCGGCCCTTTCGAGCATCTTCCGCAGCGTTCCGCGCTGGTCCATGGCGAGGATGGCGAACTTCCCGCCGTTGTCGGCGATCTGATCAAGACTGAAGGGCACACTGATCACCTCTCTGTGGCGGAGGAGTAGCTCCTGTAGGTGGGCGCGGGAGGCAGCGAGATGCCCGCGGCCGAAGCCGCCAGCAGCGCCGCGCCGTACGCGCCGGGCTCCGAGACGCCGGCGGTGCTCATGGCGCCGTACTGGCGGCGCTTGGCCGCCAGTACAGCGGGATTGCGCATCCAGCCTCCGGCGACGACGACCCGCTGGTACGGGCCGACGAGAGCGTCGATGCGGGCGACCAGGCGTTGCGCTTCGGCGACCATGCCGTCCACGGCGGTACGCCACAGACGGGCCGGAGTCACTCCGTCGGTGATGCCGTCGATGCCGAAGTGCTCGTCTCGCGGGCTGACCAGCCGCAGCGTCGGATGGTCCGGCGCGGCCAGCGCCTGCTCGCCGAGCGTGACGTGATCGGCCCTGGTGACCGCACCGAGCATGGTGGCGATCCGGCTGAGGGTCAGGCCCGTCGGCAGTCCGGTGAGAACGCTGAGGTGGCCCGCGACGACCCCCCAGCCCACGGATACGCCCTGGGTGGTCAAAGCGCTCACACGCTCGGGCGTGAGCGGCGGAAGGATCGTGCGGACGAACGCCTCAGCCGTGCCCAGCGAGTCGAACAGCGCGCCGTCGGTGGCCGCGCCCACGCCATAGGCGGCGACCTGGTGGTCGTGCCCGGCGACGGTCAGCAATGCCCCGCGCAGGATCGAGGGGACCGGGTCGCCCGCGTCCCGCCGGGCCGAGGGCACCGTGTCACCCGCGCGCCCGGCAGCGGTTCCCGCCACCACCGGTTCGGGCAGCAGCGACGGCCAGTCGAGCAGGCCCAAAGCGGCGTCCCAGGGGCGGGCCGCGCCGAGATCCAGCAGGCCGGTACGGCTGGCCAGCGACAGCTCGGAGACAGGGTCACCGCCCAGCCCCCGGACCACCCACTCGCCCATTGAATAGAAGCGCACGGCCCCCTTGGTCTCGGGGTGGTTCCTGCGCAGCCACAGCAGCTTGGGCAGGGACGGCAGCGCGGTCAGCGGCAGGCCGGTGGTCCTCTCGAACGTCTCGGTGCCCAGCTCCCGCACGATCGTGTCGACGTCGCCCCTCGGGTCGAACCAGGCGATGGCCGGAGCCAACGGCCCGTCGTTCGCGTCGACCAGAACGCCCGTCTCCGCCATTCCGGTCACGCCGATCGCCAGCACCCGGTCGGCGCCGTCGCCCGTTCCCCGGGACGCGAGGGCCGCTTCGGCCGCCACCGTCTCGGCGAGTCGTACCAGGCTCACGGGGTCGGCCTCAGCCTCACCCCCGCGGTGGTGCCACGGGGTGGGGCGCTCCGCTACGCCGCACACCGTGCCGTCCCGGTCCACCGCGACGGCCTTCACGACCGCGGTTCCGATGTCCAAACCGACGAACAACTCGCTCATGACGGCGGCTCCCCGAGATGTGGCAGCGGCGGGCGGCAGACGATCGCCTCGATCTCGCCGTCGAGCCGCCATTTCCCCGCGGCGTACGGCACGGCCGCCACGTCCCCGCGGCGCAGCCCGAGTGGGTCCCCGGCCTCGCTCGTCAGCCGGCCCGCACCGGCTGTGACAAGGACGACCGCGAACCCGGCGGCGATGGGCGGTCCACCGTCGGCGGTGCTCAGCCGGTGGGCCCGGAAGTAGGGCGCCGCCCGCGCGGGAAGCAGATCGACCAACCGGGCCGGGTCGATCTGCCCGCTCCGGATGATCAGGTCGTCGAGATCACGTTCGCTCAGCGGGTCGAGGGACAGCGCGTCAAGAGCCACATCGAAACCCAGGCCGAGGTGGCCGTCCCTGCGCAGATCGACGGCGAGCCCTTCGGCCTCAAGCAGGATGGACAGATCGGTGGGCTCCTGCAGCTCCAGCACGAAGACCCCCGCGTCCATGCTGTGCGGCAGGCCGGCCGGCACCAGCACGGCGTCGCCTGGCCGTACGGCACAGGCGCGCAGTGATGCGACCAGGCCGTCGGAGTCGCCCGCGTCGACCATCGCGCGGACTCGATCAGCGCGCATGCGCTCGGTGAAGCCGAGCCGCACCCGGGCGCCTTCGACGATGTCGAGGACGATCCACGCCTCGGTCTTGCCGTGCGGCATCCCGAGGTGCCTGCGGGAGAAGGCGCGGTCCGGATGGAAGTGCACAGGCAGGCGCTGGCCGGGGTCGAGCAGCTTGACCAGGAGTTCGGTGGAGGCGCCGTAGCTGTCGACGTGTGCCTGGCCGAGCCAGCTCCTCGGGTCCGCTACGACCGCGTCACGCAGGAGGCCGCCGTCCTGGAGTACGGAGAGTCCGCATGTGGGATCAGATGTCATCGTGGTCATAGACGCGATCCATTCCTCCGGGCGATGGGAGACGTCGCTCGAGCTTGCGCCGCGCAGCTCGGCGATCCGGTGACCGCCCCGGTAGATGTGCTCGACCTGGTTCGCCGGGAGCAGTTGCGGACGAGCCGTCATGGGACTATTGCCCAGTTCAGAAGTGCTTTTGTGGATTCGGCGAGCAGACCGGCATCGAGTGCGGCCGAGGTGCGGCCGCGGTTGCTGAGGTGACCTTCCGTGATGTGCACGTCGTCTCCAAGGTGAGGATCAAGACGATGACATCGATGTCATAACCGGAAGCTAGTTTTGCTGAGCTGCTCAGTCAATACCCCACGAAAGGCGAGTGACGCAGATCCGCGAGCGTGCGGGCGAAACGCGAGCCTGGGGCCTCGGCGGCGACCCGCATGGCGTCGTCCACGGTGTCGACGTCGGTCAGACGGGGTACCCGCGCGACGCTCAGCCCAGCCTCCCCCAGCCTCCCCAACAGGGCGGCTCCTGTCACGGGCTGGGACATGGGCACGCCGAGCAGAAGCGCCGGATCGGGGACCCGCAGCCCGAGCAGCCAGAACCCGCCGTCCGTCGACGGGCCGAACACCGCGTCATGCGTGGCCAGCGATGAGACCGCGGTCAGCAACAGCTCGATCGTGACCTGGGGTGTGTCCATGCCGATGAGCACCATGGGCAGGCGCCTGGACCGGTAGGCCCCGCCGAAGGCGTTCGCCAGCCGCTCGTCGAGGCCCTCGCCCTGCTGGGGCAACACGGCGAACCCTTCGGGCAGCCACCGGCCCGCCGCCCCGTCCAAGGCGATCACCCGATGGCTGACGGGAGCAGCCGCGACCGTTTCGAGCGTGTCCTCCAGCGCCGCCTGCGCCAGCATCGCCGCTTCCCTGGGATCGAACGGCGGAGTCAATCGCGTCTTCACCTGCCCCGGCAGAGGCTCCTTGGCCATCACCACGATCTGGGCCCGGCGATCCGTCATGCCGTCTCACCCCGCTCGTCCCGGCCGATCGGGCCCGGCTCAGCCCCACCCGGCTCCATGCCGTGCTCGACCCCGCCTGACTCCCGCTCGATCATGCGCTGTTCGGCCAGGACCCTGCGCATGTCGCCGATCGCGCGCAGGGTGCCGCGCAGGGTGCCGGTCACCTTCGACCGGCCGGTCCTCGGGAGATAGTCGACGTCGACCTCGCTGATCCGCCACCCGGCTGCGGCCGCGCGGAGCACCATCTCCAGCGGATAGCCGAAGCGCCGGTCGACCATGCCCAGAGCCAGCAGGTCAGCCCGTCGGCATGCACGCATCGGGCCGAGATCGTGCAGCGGGGCGCCGGTCCTCCGCCGCAGCCGCCCGGCCAGTACGGCGTTGCCGATCCGGGCATGAACCGGCCAGGTGGCGGCGGCCTGGAGCCTTCGGCGGCCGAGCACCAGATCGCTCCGGCCGGCAAGAACCGGGTCTGCCACCCGCGGCAGCTGTCCGGGGTCCAGGGAGGCGTCGGCGTCCATGAAGCACACCACATCCGCGGTCGCGGCCAGCAGCCCGGCATGGCACGCGGCACCGAACCCGCGACGTGGCTCGGAGACCACCCGCGCCCCCAGCTCGGACGCCACCCGCGCGGACCCGTCGGTCGAGCCGTTGTCGACGACTATCGGGCGATAGCCGTACGGCATGTGGCCGAGCACCAAGGGCAGCGCCGCCTCCTCGTCCAGACACGGAAGCACCACGTCGATCTCCATGGTTTCGACGTTAGAGGTCGAAGGGGTGACCACCTCTTACGGTGTGGTGACGCGCCGCGTCGTGTCGCCGGAAAATGCCCAGGTCATGCCTACCGTAGAAGGGTGATCCCAGGTTCGGGGCAGCCTACGCCCCCGCCTCTCGGCGAGCGGCATCAGGGCCCCGGAGAGCCGTCCCGTGCGCGAATATCCCCAGGCTCAGAGTCCCTGCCAGGCTTCGTGGCGGGCTGGCTCATCGTGGGCTGCTTCGTGCTGGGCTGCTTCGTGGTGGGCGGAGTGCTGCAACGGGCGGGCATGCTGCCCATCGACCACCTGCCGCCGCTGCACGGGAGGCGGCGGCTGCTGATCGGCCCTCTTGTGCCTGCCGCGCTCTTCGCGGCCTTCGCCGTCGTCGCGCTGCCGTATATCGCCAGGAATTGGGCGTTCCGGCCTGCGGCGGTGGCGGCGTTCGGCTGCGCGCTGGCCTGGACGGTGCTGCTGGCCATCTCGGCGGACGGGCTGGCGCAGCCGTTCACGCACAAGGAGGAGTATCTGGCTGTGCTGCCCGCGGTGGGCGATGATCCGCTGCGCTGGCTCGCCGGCTTCACGGAACACCTCTCCCGCTATCCCACCCACGTGCGTGGGCATCCGCCGCTGCCCGTGCTCGTCGTATGGGCGCTGGCCGCGATCGGGCTGCCGGGGCCGCTCTGGGCGGCGCTGCTCGTAATCACGGTCGGCTGCTCCGCGACGGTGGCCATCGCGATCACCATGTCCCGGCTGGCCGGGGAGGACGCGGCCCGCCGGGCATTGCCGTACCTCGCACTCGCCCCATGGGCGGTGTGGATCGCGACCACCATGGACGCATTCTTCGCCGGGGTGGGCGCGTGGGGGGTGGCCCTGCTGCTTCTCGGCCGGGGGACGCTCGGCCGGACCGCCTGCGGGTTCGGTGCCGGACTGCTGCTCGGCGCACTGCCTTATCTCAGCTACGGGCTCGTGCCGTACCTGCTGATCCCCGTTACCGTCATGGTCCTTGCCAGGGTGCCGCGAGGGGTCGTGCTCGCGACGGTGGCCGGTGCCGCCGTGGTGACCGCCTCCTTCGCGGCAGCGGGGTTCTTCTGGCCCGCCGGGGTGCTCGCGACCCATGCCGAATGGGCGGCGGATCCCGGCGCGGCGCGGCCGTATCTCTATTTCCTGGTCGCCGACCTGGCCGTTCTCGTCCTGCTGACCGGCCCCGCCGTCGTGGCGGGTGTGACCCGGATGGCGCCGGGTGCGACCCGGACGCTCGTGGTCGCCGCGTTGATCGCCGTACTCCTACTGGACGTCAGCGGAGTGACCCGGGGCGAGGTGGAGCGAATCTGGGTGCCCTACGCCATGTGGCTCGGCATGGCGGCCGGCCTCTCCGGAGGCCGCGGATGGCTGGCCGCCCAGGCCATCACCGGCCTGCTGCTACAAGCCCTGGTGATGTCACCCTGGTGATGAGGGGGAAGGCTGAGGAGCCCGCTCACGCCCCAGCGGGACGTCGCACCGCGGCGATCTCCACCAGGTCGCCCAGACCATGGAAGTCCTTGGGATTTGACGTGTAAAGCGGGAGATCGTTGCTGGCGCACGTGGCCGCGATCATCAGGTCGGCGCTACGGCCGCCGGGCTGACGCCCGATGGCGATCACCGCTGCGCACATCTGCCCATAGATCCGAGCGGCATCCCGATCATAGGGAAGGGCATCGAACGTCGACTCCACATGTTGAAGCACGGCCATGCGCTTGGCACGTTTGATCGGGTCGTCGGTGGCATGGGGCCCATGTGACAGTTCGCCCAGCGTGACGGCCGTGATGAGGAACTGCTCGGGGAGTTCTGACGGGTCATGGGCGGTAAGCGCAGCAATGATGTTGGTGTCGAGCACTCCCTCCTCGTGTTTCACAGACCCGTTCCCTCATACGGATCGTGCAGTTCCTGGCGCACCGTGTCGTCCAATTCAGCCCGAAGATCGTCAACATCGAGGATCGGAGCGGTTGCGAAAACGGCCAGGACCTCCCCTTTCGGAACAGCGCGGCGCCGACGGATGGGAATCATCTTGGCCAAAGGCTCACCGTTGAGGGTGAGGACGTATTGGTGGCCCTGGCGGAGTCCACGCGTGACGCTGCCGGAGTCGGCGACGAACTGCCGGACGCTGACGTCGGTGGGCCGACGTTCCGGGAAAGGCATAACGTTGATGATACACCGCCGTACCACGGTGTACCACACTCGTGGCACCCCGAGCACGGTCATTCCAGCGGGGCGAAGGCGAACTCCTTCATGCCTTCGGTGAAGGGGACTATGGCGAGGAAGCCAAGCTCTTTCGCCGCCTTGTCGGGTGAGGCCACGATGTGCCTGACGTCGCCCAGCCGATACTGGCCGGTGATGACCGGTTCCGGGCCTCCACGGGCCGCGGCGAGTGACGCCGCCGCCTCGCCCACTGTGTGCGGCTCGCCGCTGGCGATGTTGTAGGCGGCCAGCGTCCCCCAAGCCGCCACTCCGTGAGCCGGCGCCCCCGACACCTCGTGACCCGGCGCCCCTGGTGACCCGTCGGCTGACGGCCCCAGTGATCCGTGAGGCAGCGCACTCGACGCTCCGTGAGCAAGCGCCCCCGACACCCCGTGATCCGGCATGCCGTGGGTCAAGGCGTCGACGGCGGCGAGATTCGCCCGTGCGATGTCCCGGACATGGACGAAGTCACGTCGCTGGCGGCCGTCCTCGAACACGCGAGGGGCCCGGCCCGCCTCCAGCTCCGACCGGAAGATCGCAGCGACCCCGGAGTAGGGGGTGTCTCTGGGCATCCGCGGCCCGTAGACATTGTGGTAGCGCAGCGCGACAGCCGTACCTCCGGTCTCGCGAGCCCAGTTCGCGGCCAGATGCTCCTGGGCGACCTTGGTCGTGGCGTAGGCGTTACGCGGGTCCGGCGGTGCGTCCTCGCCGACGGTTCCCGGGCTCACGATCGCCCCGCAGCGGGGGCAGCGGGGCTCGAAGATCCCCTGTTCGAGATCCTCCACGGCACGCGGGCCCGGCCGCACCGCCCCGTGCTCCGCGCAGTCATAGGTGCCCTCGCCGTACACCACCATTGACGAGGCCAGCACGAGCCGTCCGACACCGTGCCGGGCCATCGCGGCCAGGAGCACGGCGGTGCCGTACGCGTTCACCGACGTGTATTCCGGCAGGTCGGAGACGTCCACGCCGAGGCCCACCTTGGCCGCCTGGTGGACCACGACGTCCATGCCCGGTAGCACACGATCGAGAATCTCGTCGTCACGCATGTCGCCGGTCACCACGTTCGCGGCGGGCCGCAGATCGAGACCGAACACCTCGTGGCCGGCCGTTTCGAGCGCCTCGACCACATGGCTTCCGATGAACCCGGCCGCGCCGGTGACCAGCATCCTCATCCTCCCGACGCTAGCCTCGTCCTCCTGTGTGCCACGGCCTCGGCGCGCGGACGTTCGCAGACCGTCAGAATCACCAACATGCCTCCGAGCCGTGAGCAGGTCTGCGCTTCCAGCCTCAAGCGGGGGCTGACGAGTGGGCCGCTCGGGATGTCAGGCCGGTCAGGACGACGGCGGCCAGGTGCAAGCGAGCCTCTCCGCGCCCCCGTCACAAGCGAGCCGTCGGGATGACACCGAAATGTCACATTTATCGGCAAAAATAGAGGTATCGGCCGGAATTGATGAGGTAGGACAACGCAGGCATGGGCACCGACTTACGTGAACGCTTCCACCGGCTGATGTTCATGGCGCCTACGATCGCCCAATGCGCCGTCGCCTCCGCGAGCGCCTGGATCGTGGCCAAGGACCTGCTGGGTCACAGCCGGCCCTTCTTCGCGCCGATCGCCGTGGTGATCTGCATCGGGATCGCTCTCGGCCAGCGGCTGCGCAGAGTCGGCGAACTGGTCGTGGGGGTCAGCGTCGGCGTCGGCGTCGGCGACCTGCTGATCTCCCAGATCGGTTCCGGCCCCTGGCAGCTCGCCATAGTCGTCGCCCTGGCCATGAGCGCCGCCGTCCTCCTGGACAGCGGCTCGCTCATCGGGCTGCAGGCGGGATCCTCAGCCGTCCTGGTGGCGACCCTGCTGCCGCCTTCGGGAACCGGCGGGCTGGACCGGATGATCGACGCACTGATCGGCGGAGCGCTCGCGGTCGCCGCGGTCGCCCTGCTCCCCGCCAGCCCTGTCGCCATCGCCCGGCGGCACGCGTCCGCCGTGCTGGACGCGCTGGCAACCGCACTGGACGGTACGGCCGACGCCCTGGACAAGCACGACCCGGATCGGGCCGAAGAGGTCCTGGAGGAGGCCAGGGGCACGCAGAGCGCGGTCGAGGAGTTCCGAACGGCCCTGAAGATGGGCAGGGAGATCGCGACCATCTCCCCCTTGCGCCGGCGGCAGCGTCACGAACTCGCCCGGTACGAGGAGGCGAGCGTCCCGGTCGATCATGCGCTCAGGAACACGAGGGTCCTGACGAGAAGGGCCATCGTGGCGCTGAGCGGAGCGGAGACGACGCCGCCTTCGTTCTCACCGTCGCTTCGGGCGCTCGCCGCCGCCACATCGCTCCTGCGTGACGAGCTCGCGGCCGGTAAGGACCCGGCCGGGGCGAGGACCGCGATCCTCGAAGTGGCCGATGGTCTGGGCGGTGATCTGGCCGACCGGGCCGGGTTCTCGGGCGATGTCATGACAGCCCAGCTGCGATCGATCGTCGTGGATCTCCTGCAGGCCACCGGAGCGGATCGGGAGACGGCCATCGCGGCCCTTCCCCAACACGCCTAGCGCTCGGCCGGCGCCGTAGCCGCCGGCCGCCTGATGTCCGTGAAGCCTGGACGACGACGGTGACGGCCGGGTCCAGCTGTTCCAGGGCGATCAGGTCGCGTGCGGCGGCGGCGTCGGGCCCCGCCTCAAGCCGGGCGAGCAGCGCGGTCCGCTGCCGATGACGATCTTCCTGTGTCCGAGACTGCGTCAGCGCCAGGGCGGCCAGGTCGGCGCAGGCGACGATCTGCGGCAGCCGCGCCTCGGTGACCAGGCCGTCGCCGTTGAGCACCCACAGGTATCCGAGCAGTCGCCCGCCTGATCGCAACGGAACGCACCAGCGCGGCAGCATCTCGGCCTCGGGCACAGCGGGAGTCCGCACCGGCCCATCGGCGTGCGCCAGCCCCAGACGAGCCACCACCGCCGCGGCCGGCGAGACCTCGCGCTGCATGATGCTCCGCATCCGCGTGGCGTCGACCTCGCCCTGCGCGCTCCACCACAGCGGGCGGTGACGGGCGTCCTCGACCAGAACGGGATGCGCCAACGACGCCGCAAGGTCATCGACGGCTGCCTGCACATCCGCCAAGGCGGTCACCGCGATTCGCCCCTTGTTCCGATCACGAGATCCGACGGCTGGGATCGTTCCCACCTCCACCGATTCGATGATTGCAGGAAACCGGGTCTGGAACTTCCGCACCAGTGCCGAAGCCCCCAGACGTTGCCGGCTCCTACCGTGCGAGGGTCCACCGCCACAGCCACCTCGCCGGAGGCACCATCATGACCGCTCCCGCTGGCCGCACCGCGCTCTTCCCGATCGAGCCCACCGCTCCTCGCGGCTACGCCCCGGGATCACCCGAGCGCGCCGATATCACGGCGGCGCTCCAGGAGGTCCGGACGGCGAACTACGACATCGGCTGCGTCATCGGCGCGCGTGAGGTGCGCACCGGCCGGCGCGCGCCGATCGTGACGCCGCACAAGCACGCCCGCCAGATCGGGCAGGTGCACTACGCCGGAACGGCGGAGACGACCCAGGCGATCGAGACCGCCACCGCCGCCTCGGCGTGGTGGGGGCGGCTGTCGTGGGAAGAACGCGCGGCGCCGTTCCTGCGGGCCGCGGACATGCTGCAGTACGGCGCCTGGCGCGACCGACTCAACGCCGCCACCATGCTGGAGCTCTCGAAAACGACGTACCAGGCCGACATCGACGCCGCCTGCGAAACCGTCGACTTCATCCGCGCGAACGTCAAGAACATGCTCGACATGTACGAGGTGCAACCGGGATCACTGCCGGGCATGTGGAACCAGGCCGAATACCGCCCGCTCGAAGGATTCGTCTTCGCCGTCACCCCGTTCAACTTCACCTGCTTGACATCCTCCCCACGGATAAATCCGGGGGATTCCAACCCTCACGGGTCGGGTTTCCTGCTTCACAGCCAGTTGCCCGCCGGGCTTTCGCCTTTGAGGTCTTACACCGGCTCCACAGGCGTTTTA
>JBIOWF010000022.1:0-5845 GCA_044868295.1 Microtetraspora sp.
TCGACCTGGCGCCGGGCGCGTTCCCGGCGTACTCGCTGTTGTCGGCGTTCGGCCGCGCGGCGCCGATGAACCTCGACTACCAGCGAGCCGGCCGCGTGCTGCCCTTCCCGTTCCATTTCCTCAACAACAACCACGCGATGAACGTCCGGCCGAAGAACTACAGTTGGCCGGAGTTCTATGACGGGCTCATCGACGTGACGAGCTACTCGTTCTCCTGGCGGGCCATCGCGCGCCGGGTGCCGGCCACGGCGACGGCGATCCCCAAATGGATGAACGTCGTGCGCGCGGTGTCGTCGGAGGGGTGGGGGAGAATCAGGTACCACACGACCATCCGCCGGCTGCTCGACACGGACAAGGCGTTTCGGGCGTATCTGGAGGGCGAGACGGCGATGCTGCCGGAGTTCTACCTCGACCGCATCCGGCAGGACCTGGGTCCGATGTACCAATACCTGCCGGAAGGCGCTCTCTACCACGACCCGAACGCCTATCTCGGCTCCGTCGCCGAAGAGCCGGCGCTGGCGCCGGTGGCGCTCAGGAGCCGGCGGGCGGGGTGAGGTCGGGCGGGCGGACGGGCAGGCGGTCGGGCGGTCAGGCGGTCGGACGGTCGGACGGACGGACGGGCAGAGGGCCGGATGGTCGGTGAGAGCGAGAGTAGGGGGTCATCCTCAGGGTAAACTCCGCGAAGGGGGCATGCCTCAGGTGATGGCTCCTTCGCTTCGCTCAGGATGACTCACCATGAGGCTTGCGCTGAGCCCGCTGCTCGCTCACCCTCTGGACCGCCCGACCGCCCGACCGCCCGACCGCCCGACCGCCCGACCGCCCGACCGCCCGACCGCCCGTCCGCCCGTCCGCCCGTCCGACGTCACTCGTCCGCCATCCGCGTCCGCATGTTGATCCAGGAGCCGAGCCGCCTCTGGCCTCCTCGAAACTCGAAGTGCTCCTCCGCCATGAGCCGCTCGCCTTGGGGCGTCACCGGTGCGGTCAGGTGCCAGAGCAGAAGCTGCTGGCCGATGGCGGACGCGGACATCCAGACGCCCGGCTGCAACCCGGGATACAGGTATGCGAACTCGGGCTTGAGTCGGGCTTCGCGGATGGCGCTCTGCACGCTGCTCCTCCCGTCCACCAGGGTTGACGCGCGTTCCGGGGGCCGCTCTCTTGGTGTCCATGGACGACGCGGCGGCCGATACGATCTGCAAGCGGGCCATGGTGGAGCTGGTCTTCCTGCTCCGCCACCAGCGGCAACCCAGGGTTCGCGAGCGTCGGGACTGGTCGCTTCTCCGGAGCCTCGTGCGCGACGCGCTCGCCTCGGGTCCCCGGCCCGACCAACTGCAGGACGGACCATGGCGCGTCGGCCAGCGACCGCTCCGTCGACCTGGGCGGGGTGGACTGCGGTTCGTTCCGCTGGTCACGCGGGGTGCTACCGAGATCATGATGCCGACGCCGGATGAGGCCGAGGACCTGGTGGCGTTCCTCAACTGGTGCGGCATGCCGGAATTCGGGGATCGCTGACGGGAGGCATCCCGTCCGAGGCGAAGATGCCGCGAGAAGGGCGTGGGGGGAAGGGGCGTAGAGAGCCTCGCTTGCGCGACCTTTGCTCACACCTATACATGCTCTGCCAAAGGAATACTCACCCGGTGACAGTGGCGCTCGCCCGCGGCTCGTTCCACCTCGAGTGACAGGCGGTCAGAGCTCGACCGTGGGCGCCCCTGCCGCCTGCCGCCTGTCGCCGTGCCTCAGCTTCGCCTGGTCGACCAACTGCCGCTGCCACTCCGTGATCGCCAGCTGCAACCGGCTGGGTCTCTCGACCGGCTGGGTGAGCCGCATGGATTCCAGCATCGTGCCCTCCGAACGCCTGTTCGTGATCTGCTCTGCTCCCTCACAAGCTGAGATCGTTCGGAGGCGGGCGAAATTCCCGAGACGGGGACTCGCTGTGGGTCAGCGTCGTTCGGCGGCTTGCGACCGCTGAAGCGAGGCTGCTCAGTGAGGGCGAGCGGTGGGCCGCCGCTCAGCCGCCCGCGGAGTGGCTCAGTGAATAGATGTACGCTCCAACCGCCGCCAGCTGCGCTGGGGTGAGCTGAGCGCCGCCCATGGGGGGCATGACTCCCGTGTGCTGCTTCGGGACGGGGACCCCTTGGCGAACGACTTTGGTGATGCTGGCCAGGCTCCCGTCGCCCCAGATCCATTTGCTGTCCGTCAGGTCCGGCGCCAGCGGCGTGCCCTTGGCATTGGCGCCGTGGCAGCCGGCACATGTAGCTCCGGCTATCTGACCGTGATAAACGCTGTCGCCCTGCGCAATCATGGCCGGTGTAATCCCCGGAGCAGCCGCAGGCGACGGTGCGCTGCCGGGTTGAGCTCCCGCATCGGGATGGGTGCCTTCCGGTGGTCCGGCGGATTCCGTGGGTTGGGCGGGAGCAGCAGCGCCGCCGCCGGCGGCCGGCGTGCCCTGCCCCGAAGTGCTCGCGCCCCGAGCTAGCGGTGAAGCGCCGGTGTACACGACCCGCCAGACGCGGCCATGACTGTCATCCGAGATGTAGAGCGCGCCGTCCGGCCCGGCCGCAACTCCGCTCGGACGGTGAGCTGCCTGTCCCGGGTCCTTGTTCGCACCGGCGAACCCGTCGGCGAACGCCTCGTACTTGCCGGTGGGCTTGCCGTCGGAGAAGGGGATGAACACGACGTTGTACCCGCCCTGGGGCCCCGGCGCGCGATTCCACGAGCCATGAAACGGGATGAATGCCCCGCCGCGGTACCTTGAGGGAAACCGGTCGCCATTGTAGAAGAGCAGATCGTTCGGGGCCCAGTGTGCGGGAAAGTATGCCACCGGTCCTTGCTTGGTCGCGCAGGGCCCCACGGCTTTCCCGCCGTCGCCGCCGTACTCCGGTGCGAGCACCAGCTTTGCCTGCGCGGAGTCGAAATAGCACTCCGGCCAACCGTAGTCGGCGCCCCGCTCGAGTCGAACCAGCTCTTCCGCCGGCAGGTTCTGTCCCGCCGCGGGCTGGTACAGCTTGGGCCAGTTCTCGGCGAGCTGGTCTCGGCCATGCTGGGTGGCGTAGATGCCGCTGCCGCTCGCATCGACGGCGATGCCTTCCCCATTACGAAGGCCGGTGGCGTAGCGCTCCCGCGGAGAGAAGTGTTGGCCCGTGCGCTTCGCGTCGTACCGCCAGATGCCACCCCGGGTCCGAAGCTCGGTGCACGGACGATGGCCGGGTGAAAGGGGGATCCGATTCTTGACCTGGCACGCATTGGTAGCCGATCCCAGGTCGACATACAGTCCGCCGCTGGAATCGATGCCGAATGGGTGCATCGGGTGGTCGCCGGTGAGAGGCAGGCCTTGAACGACTACCTCAGGCTTGCCGGTAGGCGTGATATCCCCAGTCCCCAGGGCGTAGCGCAGGATCTTGTCGTTGGCCTCGGCGTAGAGCGCACCGTTGTAGAGCCGAATGCCGGTCCCTCCGGCGCCGCCGCTCTGTACGCTGTCGCCGAACCGGGCGATCACATCCGCCCGCCCGTCACCGGTCGTATCCCGCAAGGCGACCAGGAAGCCGCCGGCCGGGGGCGTGTCGTTCCCGTAGTACGTCCCACTCCAGGTGTTGACATAGACGGTGCCGTTGGAGCTGACGGCCAGGTGGCGGGCGTGGCCGATGCTGTCGGCGAAGACGACGGCACAAAAGCCGTCAGGCAGCGTCAACCCATCATTCGTGCAGGCAGGGGCGCCGGCCGCGGCCGAGGCCTCACCGGGTGCACTCGCGCGCTTGTCTCTGCCGGTGCAGCCGATGGCCAGGATTGCGGCCACTACTGGCACTCCCGATAGAATGAGCCGGCGCATGTCGCGTGTTGCTGAGTGTGGTGTGACCATGGCTCGAATCACCCTCCTGCGGAGCCGATGCGGCTGATGAAGCCGTTGCCGTCCTTCACGCCGGGCGACCCATTGACGTTACTGACAAAGTACACTGCCTGCGCCGCATCGTGGGTCGCCAGCGACAATCCGTGAGGGCGAAGCCGTCAGGTAGTCCCCGCGCCGGGTGTTCCTTCAATTGGGGGGGCGCCGCACCTCCCCGATCGGGGAAGCACTCCCGAGCAAGCGGACCCGTGCTCCGCGGAATATCTTAGACGGGATCCGAGCGCTTCGGACCTGGATCCCGAGATCGAGTCCCCACAAGCGCATGGGAGAGAAAGGTGAATCCAACCGCCGTGCGTCCGGCGAGTCCAGCGTGGGCGGCCGCGCTGGTCATTGCGGGCTTAGCCGGCCTCCTCGCCGGCTGCCGCAAGCAGGCCGCATCCGGGGCGCCACCACCGCCGGAAGTCACCGTGTTGACCGTCCGGCCGCAGACCATCCCGGGGCAGTTCGAGTGGGTGGCCCAGGCGGCCGCCTCGAAGAGCGTTCAGATCCGCTCCCAGGTTTCGGGCGTGATCGTCGAGCGTCCCTACGTGGAGGGCACGGATGTTCCGAAGGGGAAAGTCCTCTTTCGCATCGATCCGCGCACCTACCAGGCCAACTACGAGAGCGCCAAGGCCAGGCTGGCGGAGAGCCAGGCGCAGTTTGCCAATGCCGAGCGGACCCTGAACCGGCTCAAACCGCTACTCGCGGAGCGGGCGGTGGCTCAGCAGGACGTCGACAACGCCCAGGCGACCTATGACCAGTACCGCGCGGCGGTGCTCGACGCCCAAGCCGCGGTCGACGCGGCGAAGAAGAGCTACGACGACACGTTCGTCCGGGCCGAGGTCGGTGGGCGGGCGGGACGTGCCTTGATGGAGGTCGGGGCGCTCACGTCGGGGCCGGGTGATGAGCTCACGACGGTGGATCAGGTGGATCCGATCTACGTGTACTTCAACCCATCGGACCAGGAGGTGCTCCAGTGGCGGCGGGACATCGCCGCCAAGCGTCTCGTGGTGCCCCCGGGCGTGCTCGACGTCCAGGCCACCTTGGCCGACGGCAGCGTCTTCGGCCAGACGGGAAAGCTGGACTTTGTCGCTCTGGCGCTGCAGCCCACCACTGGAGCGCTCCAGCTCCGGGCCGAATTTCCCAATCCCCAGCACACGCTGTTGCCCGGTCAGTTCGTGAGGGTGCGGCTCCTCGGCCTCAAGCGCAACGATGCCATCCTGGTGCCGCAACGGGCGGTGCAGCAGGGGCTGAACGGTCCCTTCGTTTACCTCCTTGCCGGCAGCAACAAGGTCAACGCGCACACCGTGGCGGCCACCGCATGGCAAGGGACCCAATGGATCATCGAGAGCGGCCTCCGCCCGGGCGACAAGGTGATCGTGGATGGAGTGCAGAAGATCGTACCCGACGGAACGGTCCGGCCGGTGGCGTATAAGCCCGAGACCGACACGACGCTCGCGGTGCGGGGCGATACGACGGTCTTCGCCCCGCCCTCCGCTGCGCCGCCGGTCCAGGCCACACCCCAGCGGCGGGACCGGAAATGAGCGACATGCCCGAAATCCGGTATCTGTTTATCCGGCGGCCGATCTTCGCGGCCGTCATCTCGATCGTGATCGTGCTGCTCGGCGCGTTGGCGCTCTACACCCTGCCGATCAACCGGTATCCTCCCATCACCCCACCGTCGGTCCAGGTCTCGGCGGTGTATCCGGGGGCCACCGCGGAAGACATCGCGGCCGCCGTCGCGGCGCCGATCGAGCAGCAGCTCTCCGGACTTGATGGCCTGCTGTACTTCAAGTCGTCGAACGCCAGCGACGGGACGATGAACCTGCAGGTGTACTTCGACCTCTCGCGGAACCTCGACCTCGCGGCGGTGGACGTCCAGAACCAGGTCAATCTGGCCGAGCCCCAACTGCCCCAGGAGGTCGTGCGGCAGGGGATCACCATCACGAAGGCGCAGACCGACATCCT
>JBIOWF010000023.1:0-2197 GCA_044868295.1 Microtetraspora sp.
GGGCTTCAACCTCTGCGCCCGCCTCTACTACCCCAAGCCCGAGGCGCTCGACGGGACCTGGACACCACCGGCAGTGACGCGCGTCGGCTCACCCGGCTGACCCGGATCCCAAGGCACTGCCGGCCGAAACCCGTCCGGGCCTCACGCCGAGGCTGATGGTTCCTCACCCCGCGGGCGCCTTTGCCGCGTTCCACGCATTTGGCCGCCGCGACGTCGATAGAGCGACCGAGCGGCACAGTGCTCGTTTCGCCTGAGTCGGGTGGCCGGGGGCATCGCAGCCCCCGGCTCCCTCAGATCCCGGCGTGACAGTCTCCCGTCACCGGGCTCTTCTGATCGGTCCTAGTACGTGCGGACCACGCGCCAGTGGGTGAACAGGCCTGGTTGTCGTTCGAGCAGCCCGGCCAGCCACTTCCGGTAGCGCTTCTCGGTTCGCAGCCGTCTGTATTTCCGCCCGGCCCAGCGCCGCAGGTAGGCGTTGAGGCGCCGCAGGAGGGGATAGATAGCCGACCGGTAAAACCGGCCGTAGTAGTTGATCCACCCGGCGAGGATGGGGTTCAGCCATCGCGCCAGGTCGTCGAGCGACAGGTCGGTGCGCCGGTGGATCCGCATCGCGCGGAGCTCGGCGCCTTTGGCCTTCAGCGCCTCGGGGCTGATCGCCGGCAGAAAGCCGGTGAAGCACCGGCCGTTCTTGGTGCGTGCCCCCCGTGCCCGGAAGGCGTACCCGAGGAAGGTAAACGCGGTGTGCTCGTGCGTTGCCCGGTGCCGACCGCCCTTGCAGTAGACGATCCGCGTCTTGTCCGGGTGCAGCCTGAGCCCGACCTCTTGCATCCGCGCGGCGATCCGGTCCCGCACCGCTTCGGCCTGCCGCCGCGACGTGCAGTGCACGATCGCGTCGTCGGCGTAGCGCTCGAACGGGCAGCCCGGCAGGTTGCGGGCCATCCAGGAGTCGAACGCGTAGTGCATGAACAGGTTCGCCAGGATCGGCGAGACCGCCGACCCTTGCGGGGTTCCCTTGCTTCGCTGCTCAACGGCGCGGTCCGGGTGCGCGAGCGGGGCGGCCAGCCACCGCTCTACATACAGCAGCACCCAGCGGCAGTCGGTGATCGCCGTGACCGCCTTCATCACGAGGTCCCACGGCACCTCATCGAAGAACTTCTGGACGTCGAGATCGATCGCCCAGTCGTACTTCCAGCACCGCTGCCGACACGCCGCGATCGCGTCATGGGCGGACTTGCGCGGCCGATAGCCATAGGAGTCCGGGTGAAACCGATGGTCCGCCCGCGCCTCCAGATGCATGGCCACGACCGTCTGCGCGACCCGGTCGGCGCTCGTCGGCACGCCCAGCACGCGGACACCCGCGCCGTGCGGCTTGGGGATCTCCACGGCCTTGACCGGGGGCGGAAAGTAGGAACCCGAGCTCATCCGGTTCCAGATCTTGTAGAGGTTGTCTGCAAGATCGGCCTCGAACCCCTCGAGATCCTGCCCGTCCACTCCTGGCGCGCCCTTGTTGGCCTTGACCCGCCGCCACGCCTCCCAGACCTTCGGCTTGGGAATCACAAACGGCTTGTCTTCGGTCATGGCATGTTCGCTCGCTTCCTCCCGAGGCCTGCGCCCCGGTTGATCGATCGGACATTCCGGATCAGCCGGCCCCTTGGCTCCACCGCCACCCCAGCAAGCAGCGACTTCACGGCTACTACAGGCCGGTCCGCCAGCGAGCGCCGCAACTGGTACTCAGTGCCTCCGGTTTCTGCCGTTGGCAGGCTCCCTCCCGCGACCTTGGAGGCCTACGACCCCGGTCGCCGCATCGACGCTCGCCTTCTCACGTTCCGTGCAAGAGCCGCAGACCAGGCTCACGCCGCCTTCACGCCGGGCACCGCCTGGCCAGTCATCGGGACACCCGCCAGGCTCATCACGGGAGAACAGCCAGACCCCCCGCTTTCGATGCCACCTCGATTACGCTAACGACGCTTCCATAGCGCACCCCCACCCCGGTCCCCCGGAGCGGGCGCTTTCTGGCACGTCTTCCCGGTCCCCACCTGACGCGTCCAAGCGCGCCTTCTCCCTGTCGCTCACCACGACGGTCTTCAGCCAACGCAGCACAGGGTGGTTTGACGCCTCCCCCCGAAGGGCGACGCCGGAAGGCCAACAAGCCTCCATCTCTCGCACAGCACCGCCTATGTGAAGATCGCCTACATCA
>JBIOWF010000024.1:0-5547 GCA_044868295.1 Microtetraspora sp.
GGAGGTGTTCAACCGCATCGCGACCTATGCCCTGCAGGCCGAGGAGCGGCTGCCGATCGAGGCCACCCACATGCTGATCGCGGGTGCGATCGACTTCGTCGTCTTCATCGAGAAACGCAACGACTACCACCTCGGCGGCGGCCTCAGGCGCTACGTGTCGAGCGTGCGGGAGGTCACCGGATGCGACGGCCGCGTGCTCTCCTCGGAGGTCTTCATCGTGAACGGCGACCGGGTCATTCCCCATGCCCCGATCTCCTGTCTCGACGAGCTGGCCGCCTTCGGCTACGACCCGACCCAGGAGGCATGGCGATGACCGCGGCCGGCCGCGGCCCTCTCCCGCACCGATCGGCCTCGACGCTCCCGCGACTTCCGGTCACGGCCCTTGCCGTGGAGCTTGCGGCGATGGACGCGGACGGAGGGCGATCACGGTGATTTCGTTCCCTCCGGGGGTTCTGGATCCCCTGGTGCTCCTGACCGGAGCCGTCGCCGGCGGCGGGCTGTTCCTCCTCGTCCTCTCCCTGTACGGCATGCGCCCCCGGCCGCCCGGCCCGGACGGGAGGCTGAGGCGGCGAGCGCTGCTCCGGACGTTGTCCACCAGGACGGCGGTCGCCGTGATAACCGGCACGGTCGTCCTGGTCGTGACCGGCTGGCCGGTCGTCGCGGCGGGAGCCGTACTCCTCGTGCTGGCCTGGCGAGGGCTGACCGGCGGCGCGGCGGAGGAGCGGGCGGCCATGCGGCGGCTGGAGGGGCTGGCCGCGTGGACCGAGTCGCTGCGCGACACGATCGCCGGCGCCGCCGGGCTCGAACAGGCCATCCCGTCGTCGATCCGGGCGGCGGCCCCCATGCTGCGCCCGCACCTGAGGGCGCTGGTGGACCGGCTGCACACGCGCATGGCGCTGGCCGACGCGCTACGGATGTTCGCCGACGAGCTCGACGACCCGTCCGCCGATCTGGTCGTCGCGGCGCTGATCCTCAACTCGCGGCTGCGCGGCCCCGGCCTGCGGGACGTGCTCTCGGCCCTCGCCGTGTCGGCTCGTGAGGAGCTCGACATGCGGCGGCGCGTCGAGGCGGAGCGCAAGTCGACCCGCAAGAGCGTCCAGATCGTGGTCGGTACGGCTCTCGCCTTCGCGGCGGCTCTGGTGGTCTTCAACCGCTCATATGTGGAGGAGTACAACTCCGTGCTCGGCCAGGCCGTGCTCGTCGTGGTCGCGGGCTTGTTCGGCGCCGGGTTCGCCTGGATGCGGCGGCTCGCGCGGTTCGACAAACCCGCCCGCATCCTCGCTCCGTACTCCTCCGTCCCCGCGACCGTCCACAGTCCAGCGCGTGTGGGAGGTGGATCCCTTGACCCCTCTTGATCGCGTACGACCGGGGCGCAGGGCCCCTGAGATCGGGGAGGCGCCGTGACCGGTACCGCGCTCGCCGGAGCCGTGCTGGGGCTTGGGCTCTTCATGCTCTTCAGAGCACTGTTCCCGGCCCGGCCCGGGCTGGTCGCCCGGCTGACGGCCCTCGACCTCGCCCGCGAAGGCGTGGACGCGCCGCGGGCTCCGCTCGTCGCGCCAGACGAGACCGTCAGCGCGTTCCGCCGCGATCTCGGCGTGCGACTCGCGCGGTTGTACGCGTCGCACGGCTGGGAGGTCCGGTCCGTCAGGGCCGACCTGGCGCTCCTCGGGAAGTCCTTCGAGGGGTTCCTCGCGACGAAGGCGCTGCTCGCGGCGTCCGGGCTGCTCGTGTTCCCGCTACTGATCGGCTGGCTGGCGGTCATGGGGTGGGGGGTGTCCCTGCAGGTGCCGTTCTGGTCCGCGCTGGTGGCTGCCGCGATCTTCTTCCTCCTCCCCGACGTGCAGATCCGGCGGGACGCGGCCACCCGTAGGCGTGACTTCCGGCACGCGGTCGGCGCCTTCCTGGACCTCGTCGCCATGAACCTCGCGGGCGGACGGGGAGTGCCGGAGGCGCTGATGATGGCCGTGTCCGTCGGCAGCCCCGTTCCAGCCTCGGCCAACGGCTCCGGCGCCGTTCCCGGTGCCAACTGGGCGATGGAACGCATCCGCGAAGCCCTCGCGAACGCCCGGATCGTCGGCATCACCCCGTGGCAGGCGCTGGGCCAGCTCGGGGACGAGATCAACGTCGACGAGCTGCGCGACCTCTCCGCCGCGCTCGGCCTGGTGGCCGACGACGGTGCCAAGGTGCGCTCCTCGCTCACCGCCCGCGCCGCCACGCTGCGACGGCGGGAGCTCGCCGAGGTCGAAGGCAAGGCGGGCGAGCGTTCCCAGTCGATGCTCGTCGCTCAGCTCCTGCTGTGCGCGGGCTTCGTGATCTTTCTGAGTTTTCCGGCAGCGATGAAGATGTTGGGGTCCTGATGCTCTGGTTCAACTACATGATCGCCGTGCTGAACGTGCGGATCGATCGGGCACGAAACGCTCCGAGCAGGGGCGCCTCGGCCGTCGAGTGGGTGATCATCACGGCCATCATCGCCGGGGTCGCGCTCGGCCTGGCCACGCTCATCAAGACGCTGGTCACCCAGAAGGAAGCCGAGATCACCTCCAACTTCGGCGGCGGAGGCGGTAGTGGGGGCTGAGGCAAGTTCGACGGCGGCCAGTAGCGACACCAGAGCCGGTCCGCCCTTCCCCACCACGACGCGCCGCCTCGCCGGCACACACAGGTGCGCCGAACCCGTGAGCCACGGCCGCGTGCCTCCCGCGAGCCCGCTTATGCGGAGGCCGCCGACGGGGCCGATGGCCCGCGTGTCCGGACCGAACGAGGACCGGCCGGCCATGGCTCAGGCATGTCGCCGGGGTGAGCGGGGCGCGGCGGTGATCGAGCTGGCCATGCTCATGCCCATCGTCCTGGCGGTGGTGCTGCTGGTCGTTCAGATGGCTCTCTGGTTCCACGGCCGCCAGGTGGCCGACGCCGCCGCGCGCGAGGGAGCCAGGATCGCCCGCGCAGCGGGCGACTCCGACGGCTGGCAGGGCGAGGCCGAGGCGAGAGCCGTACAGATCGTGCAGGCGGTCGGCCCGGAGCTGCTCAAGAACGCGAAGGCCCAGGCATGGGAGCAGGACGACCAGCGCGGCATGGACGTGACGGGCAGCGCCGTCCAGGTGGTGCCGCTGCTGCCCGAGCTGACCTTCACCATCACCGCCCATTTCGGCGGCCCCGTCGAATGCTTCCGCCCCGACGACGGCTCGGGAGGTTGCCAGTGAAAGACATCCGCGTCAGCCCACACGGCTCCCTTGTCCATGCCTCGAAACCCCCATCAGAGCTGAGATTCACAAGAGCCGCGAAGTCCGCCTCGGGGCGTGGCTCGAAGGGTGGGGCGATACGCGCTTTGGGCCGGGGAACGGCGCAGACGGAGTCCGAATCGAAACCGGCCTTGGGCCGCGGCTCGAAGAGCGGCGCGGTGCGTGTTTCGGGGTGGGGCGGGGCGTGGGCGGAGTGGGAGCCGAGGCCTGTCACGGAGCGCGGCTCGGGGCTCGTTTCGGAGCGTGGATCGATGACGGCCGAGACGGTGATGCTGGCCCCGGTTTTCCTGCTCTTTCTGATGTTCCTCGTCGGCGCGGGGCGGATCGTCGAGGCGCAGGGAGAGGTCAACGGGGCCGCGCGGGACGCCGCCCGAGCCGCCTCCGTGCAACGGACCCTCTCCGGCGCCGAGTCCGCCGCAACGCAGGCGGCGACCGGCGCGTTGTCCGGCCAGTGCGCGCCGCAGGTCAGCATGTCCGGCACGGATTGGAAGGAAGGTGGCGTGGTCTCCACCACGGTCACGTGCGAGCTCGATCTCGACTTCCTCGGCTTCGGTACGGCGAAGCGGATGTCGGGAACCTCCGTCGTCCCTCTGGAGCAGTTCAGGAGGGTCGATTGATGCAGGTCGCCCACCGAACGGCCCCCGGGAAGGACCCAGCGGCCACTCGTCCATGGCGCAGGTCGATGCCGGTCTTCGAAGGGGAGCGGGGGTCGATGTCGGTCTTCGTGGTCATCTTCTCGATCGCGGTGTTCCTGCTGGCCGGGCTGCTGGTCGACGGAGGGGCGGCCATCAACGCGCGGCTCAAGGCCGCCGATGTGGCAGAGCAGGGCGCTCGTGCCGCCGCAGACCAGATCGACGTCGAAACGCTGCGCTCCACCGGCCAGGTACGGCTGTCGGCCGACGAGGGCGTCGTGTGCGGCCGGGCCCAGGAGATCGTGGCGGCCCATGACGCCGACGGCGTACGCATGACCGAATGCGTGATCGCCGGAGGCCAGACCGAGGTGACGGTCGGGGTCGGCGTCCACTGGGACGCCCTTTTCCTCTCCGTGCTCGGCTTCAGTGGCTCCGACATGGTGGCCGGCGCCACGGCCGGCCCGGACACGGGTGCCGCATGACCGGCCGGACGCCGCTGTCGGACCCGCAGGGGACGCAGGGGGGACGGCGGCCGCGCCGACCCGTACGCATCAGACCCAGGCGGCCGGCCGGGGACGTGTTCGCCGGGCTCGGGGCGTTGCTGGCACTGGTCGGTCTCGTGGGTGGCGTGCCGTACGCGCTGATCAGGCTCGCCGGGCCGCCGCTGCCTGATCAACTGCTGGACGCCGACCTGTTCGCGAGCCGGGTCGGGCCGGAGACGATCGTGGCGATCCTCGTTCTGCTTGTGTGGCTCGCCTGGTCGCAGCTGTTCATCTGTGTGATCGTCGAGGTCTACGCGGGGGTTCGCCGGGTCGGCATGCCCGCCAGGGTCCCGCTGTCGGGAGGCACCCAGGCGCTGGCGAACCGGCTGGTCTCTGCTGTGCTGGTGTTGTTCACGGCGACCGCGGTAGCCATACCGGTCGCCAGGATGGGCGCGACCCCACCGATCCGTCCCCAGATGACCGCTCTGTCCGCGCCTGTCGCCGAAGAGGAACGGGCGCCACTTCAGGTGCGCGAGGTCAAGAAGATCTATGTCGTCCAGCCGCCGCACGGGCGTCACCACGAAAGCCTGTGGGAAATCGCCGAGAAGTGCCTGGGCGACGGCCGCCGCTATCCCGAGATCTACCGGCTCAACCAGCACAAGGAACAGCCCGACGGCAGCCGCCTGCACATGGCCGATCTCATCCGCCCCGGCTGGGTCCTCGACATGCCCCACGACGCCCGGAACATCCATGTGGTCTCCGCCGACGATGATCGCCCCGCCATCCTCGACGACCATGCCGGTAAGCCCCCCGAGCTCGACGGGGGCACTCAGTTCGTCGGCCCGGCAGCCGCTCTCGAAGAAGCCGATCCCGGAGGTGGCTCCCACCGAGAGCCGCGGGCGGGTCTGTCCGGGACCGAAAGGCCGGGAGGTGGTGGGGCTGAGACCGCCAAGCCCGGGGCGGGCAGGTCTGAGACCGGCAGGCCGTACATCCAGCTTCCGCCGCCCGCGATGCCGGAGCGCACCGCCGATCCTCAGCCCACCACGCAGCCCACCACGCAGCCCACCACGCAGCCGACCATGCAGCCGTCCGTTCAGCCGGTTGGGGCGGCCACGGCTCCGGCGGCGGAGCCGGGGGAGGCCGCTGGAGGGCTGAACCTCGTGGACTACCTGGCTGGGGCGTCGCTGGCGGCGGCGG
>JBIOWF010000025.1:0-9784 GCA_044868295.1 Microtetraspora sp.
CGCAACTCGCAGCGTGGCTTGCCACGCTGGGCAGTGAGTCACGCTGCCGTACGCGGACTCCAGCCGCCGGAATCCACCGGTGGACGGAGAGCTGCAAGCTCGGTCCCTTCAGGGCCGAGAAGCTGACGGAGAACCTGACGATCGCCGGGACGAACTCCGGCGTCGGGAACGTGCGGCGCGAGCGCCGGACCGGCGGAGAGGGGACGCAGCACGGGGTGCCTTTCAGACTGGATCAACCTAGATCAACATCATCTGAAAGTAGTGAACGCCGGAGTCCTCACGGTGAAACCCGGGTGAATGCCGGACGTACCGCTGCCATGACCTTGCCGCCCCGGCACGCCCGCACCGGGCGTCGGGGACGTCACACGTCGGTGATCCGGAAGCCGGCGTGGGCCTTGTAGCGGCGATTGATCGAGATCAGGTTCGCCGTCAGCGCCTCGACCTGGCCGGCGTTGCGCAGCCGGCCGCCGTAGACGCCGCGCACTCCCGGGATGCGCGACGCGAGCGCCTGCACGAGGTCGGTGGCCTCGCGATCGTCGCCGAGCACGAGCACGTCCAGGTCGATCTTCTCCACCGCGGGATCGAGCAGGATCACGGCCGACACATGGTGAAAGGCCGCGACGACCCGGCTGCCGACCAGCACGGCCGCCGCCTGCTGGGCCGCGCTCCCCTCCTCGACCGGGAGCGCGTAGGCGCCCTGCTTGTCGAAGCCCAGCGGGTTCACGCAGTCCACGACGATCTTGCCGGAGAGCTGCTCGCGGAGTGACTCCAGCGTGGCCTTGTGCCCGTCCCACGGCACGGCGACGATCACGAGGTCGGCCTCGGCCGCCACCGACGCGTTGTCCGACCCCTCGACGGCGCGGGCGAACCGCGCGGACTCCGCGTCCAGGTCGGAGGCGGCGGCGCGGGCCCGCTCGACGCTGCGCGAGCCGATGATGACCCGGTGCCCGGCCAGGGCGAAACGCCTGGCGAGCCCCTTGCCCTGGTCCCCCGTCCCACCGAGGATCCCGATGGACAGCTTGGCGATATCCGGAAGTCCGCTCTGCTCAGCCATGGCCCGATCATGCCAGGCCACGGTATGTGACGGGTAGCGGGGGCTCTCAACGCTCGCTCAACGCGGCCAGGCCGAGGACCCGGCCGGGCGGGACGGGACACGCGCCACGGCGAATGTCGGAGAACGGCTTCTGAGGCGCCACGCCGTACGGCACGATTGGGCGCATGGACGCTGCCGCGGTGAGCTTCCTGCGTGATGTGCTGGCCTCGACCGGCTGGGTGGAGCGCACCCGCGAGCTGGGGTCGGCTCTGCGGGCGACCCGTTCCCCCGGCGGCCTGCTCCTGGTCGGCACGCCGGAGGAGGAGCCGTGGCATCTCGCCGCGCACCTGGATGACGAGGCCCGCTTCTCCGGCCTGGCGCAGCTCGCGCCCACGCTCGTCCGCTGGCGGCCACCGCCGGGCGCCGCGCCGCACCTGTCGGTCGGGCTCGACCGGATACGGGCCGCGACCCGGGGGGAGACGCTGTTCGTCGTGGCCGAGCAGCGGGCGCCCGCGTCGCTGCTGGAGCGGGTGGACGACGCCCGCCACACGGGCGCGACGATTCTCGCCCTGGACGGCGGCGACCCCGAGCTGGAGTCGCTGGCCCACGACGCGATAGCCGTACCCGGCCTGGACGGGCCGGTGAGCTTCGACGGGGCCCAGCATCTGGTCAGCATGGCGGCGGGCGAGGCGCCACGGCGGGCGACCCTGCGCGAACGGCTGGCGCGCCTGGCCGACCGGGTGAGCGGCCCCAGAGTGTCCGACTGACCCGCCTCGCCGCCCCCCTCCGGTCCCCGGCCGGGATCAGAGATCAGGGATCTCCAGAGGCCGCGCCGCTCAGGGAGCCTCGGCGGATCGGCTGAGCGCTCCCACTCTCTCGGCCATTCCGGCCACCGCCTCCCGCAACATCTCGATCACGACGGCCTGCACCGGGTCGGGCTCTCCCGATCTGGTACGGCTCACGCGGGTCAGCGCCTCGATGCGGCGGGATCCGACACCGGAGATGTCGGTGACCACCACCTCTCCCGCCGGCCCGTCGAGAAGGGCCAGCGAAGGCACGATCGCGACCCCGTGCCCGGCGGACACCAGCGCGAGGGTGGGCGGGAACTCCACGATGACGTGCGCCCGGCGCGGGGTGAACCCGTGCAGCTGAGCGAGCCGCTCCAGGGCCTGGCCGGAGGCCTGGTCGGGCACTCCCGCCACCCAGGGCAGATCCACCAGGTCGGCCACGGTCCGGGGGATGGCGGGCAGGCCGGGCGGGACGACGATGCGGTATTCGTCGTCGTACAGCCGGTGGCGGGACATCGTCGGCAGCGAGGGGGCGGGCTGGCTCATGTCCCGCTCGGTCACGAGCAGGTCGAGCCCGCCGAGCCGGAGTTCCTGGAGGGCGGCCGGGCCGTACGTCTCCTGGATGAAAGGGATGATCTTCGGGTGCCGGACGGACAGCTCGCGCAGCGCCGGGACCAGAAGATGGCGGATCACGGTGGGGAACGCCGCGATCGTGACCGGGCCGGCGAGCCGCTCGGTGAAGCGGTTGAGCTCGTGCCTGGCCTCGGTGAGCTGCTCTTCGATGCGCTCGCCGTACGCGGCCAGCACCCGGCCGGCCGGGGTGAGGCTCGCCCTGCGCTGGGACCGGTCGATGAGCGCGATGCCGACCTCCCGCTCCAGCTGGGCAAGCTGCTGGGAGATCGCGGAGGGGGTGAGATGCAGCGCCTCCGCCGCCCTCATCACACCGCCCCGCCGGGAGACCTCGTGCAGGATCCGCAGTCGCCGAGGATCGATGTCCATGCAGCTGAGCTTACGCCCGGCTTAAGATTTCTTCACTTGCGCTTCACCCCTCACAGCTCGGATCATTTGAGCATAAGCATCTCTTTTCGGGTGGAATGAGTCACATGTCCCTCTTCATCACCATTATTGGGTGCCTTGGGGCGGCCGCCCTGCTCTTGGCGTACGGCCTGGTGTCCACGTCGAGAATGCCGGGAGACGGATTTACCTACCAGGCCGCCAACTTGTTCGGGTCGTTCGGCCTGATGATCAACAGCGCGTACCACTCGGCCTGGCCGTCCGCGATGCTCAACATCATCTGGAGCGGCATCGGCGCCGTCGCCATCGGCCGGATCATCGCCGCGCGGGCGAGGGCGAGCAAGCCCGCCTCCCAGCCGGAACCGGCCCTCGAGTGCACCCCGTGACCCTGGTCGCCGGCACCCACTGATCCCCCGGGCGGTTCCCGCCGTGGAGCCGGTGTGGGCCGAGAGCGCCCGTGAACGCCCGGCACCGCCCCATGCCTGCAACCGCCGGCCCTAGGCCGTCATGTCGTATCCGTCGCCGATGACCCGCCAGCCGCGCAACCCGCGGCTGTGCGGGACGGCGCAGAAGCGGCGGACGCCCGCCTCGGCCGCGGCCTGGGAGAGCCCGCTTCCCCGCGCGTCGACGACGGCGCACTCGGCATGGCGGGCGGCACGGCTGAGGGCCATCGTCACCGCCAGGCTCGTGTCCCCGGGGCCGAGAACGGCGAAGTCGGTCGGCTCGCCGTCGACAAGAGCGTCGGGACGGCTGGTCGCGGGCCGCCTCCCCGTTTCCTTGGGGCTCCCCGTTTCTTGGAAGCCCGGCACGGTTTCTTGGAAGCCCGGCACGGCGACGGCGACGATGTGCCGGCCCTCGGCGGCCAGGAATTCCACGACTCGGCGCTCGGCACTAGAGAACCGGCGTGCGCGCTCGTCCACGCCGGCCAGATCGCTCAGCTCCCCCACCAGCCACCTCCCGCCCAAGCTTCGCAGCCCAGCACGGGAATGTCGCTCTATTTCAGCTATCCCGGAGGTAAGCATGAGATTGCTTGAAAAGTCGAGCGATCTCAGCAACCCGCGTGAAATTGCTCGAAAGGAAAGGTGATCTCAGAGGTCGTCCCGAGATAGTGGGACAACGCAGGTCATGGAAGTCATCCGTTCCATTCCTTGTCCTGCTCGCCCCAGGCCTCGTTCCGTTCGGCCGCGGTCTTGAGCGCGTTGGCGGCCGCCTCCTCCGTCTCGTAGGGGCCCAGCCGGTCCTTGTTCGGGCAACCCCTTTCGGGTTCTACACGCATGTGCTTCAGGCAGAACCACCACTGGTCACCCATGTCGCCCTCCTCGCCTGGCGGCCCGCCTCGTCCGTGCCGGGCGCGTTCGTGAATCACCGCAGTGCTTGCCGACTCGCTCGCTCACGCCCTCAATCCTGCCCCCTCCGAGCACAACTAGACTTGCGGTCATGACGACGCTGCTCCGGCCCGGGCGCATCTCGCCCACCCGCAAGGTCCCCGCCCACATCGAGCGCCCGGAGTACGTCGGGAAGGCCGAGCCCCGCAAGGGCGGCTCCGACGTCCAGACCCCCGAGACGATCGAGAAGATGCGGATCGCCGGCCGCATCGCCGCGCAGGCCCTTGAGGAGGTCGGCCGGCACGTCGCCCCCGGCGTCACGACCGACGAGCTCGACCGCATCGGCCACGACTTCCTCTGCGACCACGACGCCTACACGTCGACCCTGGGCTACCGCGGCTATCCCAAGTCGCTGTGCACCTCGATCAACGAAGTGATCTGCCACGGCATCCCGGACGACACGGTGCTGAACGAGGGCGACATCGTCAACGTGGACATCACCGCCTACATCGGCGGGGTGCACGGCGACACCGACGCCACCTACCTGGTCGGAGAGGTCGACGAGGAGTCCCGCCTGCTGGTGGAGCGCACCCGCGAGGCCACCATGCGCGCCATCAAGGCGGTCGCCCCGGGACGGCAGCTCAACATCGTCGGCAGGGTGATCGAGGCGTACGCCAAGCGGTTCGGTTACGGCGTGGTCCGCGACTTCACCGGCCACGGCATCAGCACGACCTTCCACTCGGGCCTGATCGTCCCCCACTACGACGACCCGTCACTGGCCGTGACGCTGGTTCCGGGCATGACCTTCACCATCGAACCGATGCTGACACTCGGCACAATCGACTACGAGATCTGGCCGGACCGCTGGACAGCCGTCACCAAGGACCGGAGGCGGACCGCCCAGTTCGAACACACCGTGCTGGTGACCGACTCCGGCCACGAGATCCTGACGCTCCCCTGACGGTCAGACCGAGCGCACGACCCCTGTGATCGTGGTACCTCCCCCGGGCACGCTGTTGATCGTCAGCGTGCCGCCCATCTCGGCGAAGTCTGCGCGCATCGCGGCCAGGCCGCGCCCGGCCGACCTGCCGGACCGATCCTCCGCGAATCCCGCGCCATCGTCGCTTACCGTCATGCGCAGACCGCCCTCACCCATCGTGACGGCGACGGAGACGATCTCGGCGTGGCTGTGCCGTTCGACGTTGGCGAGCGCTTCCACGATCGTGGCGTAGATCTTCTGGGCGACGTCCTGGGGCACGGCCCTCTCAGGCAGCGCCCACACCTCGACGGCGATTCCGGTCCGCTCCGACCAATCCGAGAAGTATTCCTCGAGGGCCCGCGCCAGCCCCTCACCTCTGCGAATGCGAAGTTCCTCAGACAACTCCCAACCCTCCTGACCCGACCGCACCGTGCCCCCGCTGGTACGGCCGAACAACGCAGACGCTAATGGTCGAGCTCAAGGATCGTTTGAGTGCTGCTTGAGATTTACTCAGGATTGGCCATGTCCCGACGTATTGATGCCCGTTCTGCGGGCTTGCCACGCGTCCCGGTGCCGGGAACGACGTTCGCCCTGATCGTCTACTCCGCGGTGTCCCGCTTGTTCAGCTTGGCCAGGTAGTCGTTGTAGGCGTCCAGCTCGACGTCGCCGGTGCCGCCGGTCTTCGCGGCGAGCGCGTCGGCGCGGCGATCCGCCCGCCGGGCCACCCGGTCGTCGGCACGCCACCACTGGGCCGCCAGCGCGAGCAGCACGATCAGGGTCGGGATCTCGCCGAAGCCCCACGCGATCGACCCGCCGGTGTGCTGGTCCGACAACGACGAGGCCCCCCATGTACGGCCCAGCTGGTCGTACCAGTCGGGGGCGAGCACCGAGCCCATGCTCATCAGCGCGAGCGCGAAGAACGCGTGGAACGGCATGGTGACGAGGAGCAGCAGCAGGCGACCCACGTGGGGCAGATTGTGCGGCGCCGGATCCACGCCGATGATGACCCAGAAGAACAGGCACCCGCTCAGCAGGAAGTGCAGGGTCATCGCGATGTGACCCAGGTGCTCCTGCATGGCCGAGGCGAACAACGGGGTGAAGTAGAGCGCGTACGTCGACACGATGAAGATCGCCGTCGCGATGGCCGGGTGAGTGATGAACTTCGCGGCCCGGCTGTGCAGGATCACTGTGATCCACTCACGCGGCCCCCGGTCGCCGCGCCGCTTGGCCGGTTTCAGGGCGCGCAGCGCCAGCGTGACCGGCGCACCGAGCACGAGGAAGATCGGCACCAGCATGGACAGCACCATGTGCTCGGACATGTGCACGCTGAACAGCACCGGTGAATACCTCGCCACACCGCTCTGAGTGGCCAGGACCAGAATGGCGACGCCGATGAACCAGGAGACCGTCCGCCCCCGCGGCCACTTGTCGCCGCGGCGCGCGAGCCGTACGGCGCCCGCTCCGTAGAGGCCGGCCAGGGCTCCGGCGAGGACCGCGAAGAACAGGTCGAACCACCACAGCGACAGCAGGTTGGCCACCGAGATCGGCGGCGGGACGAGGTAGCCGAGCAGTTCGAAGGCGCGGTCCGTGGGCACGTCGACCGGCGGTGGGGCGGTGCGCGACAGCGCCACGCCCAGGCCGACCGTCGCCGCCATGAGCAGGATCTCGCCCAGCGCCAGCCGCAGGAACGCGCCCGGCTCCCCCGCCGCCAGCCTGGGCAGCGTGCGGCCGCGATGCCGCCACCCGATGACGCCGAGGGCGACGAACGCGGCGGTCTTGGCCAGCAGGATCAGCCCGTACGCGGAGGTGACCAGCGCGTCGAGGGACGCGAGCCGGGCCAGCACGCTGGCCACACCCGACAGGCCGACCCCGATGAAGCACCACACGGCCATCGTCGAGAACCTGCCCGCGGCCACGTCGAGCCGGCGCTCCCCGCGCAGGGCGTGCACGCCGAGCACCCCGAGCCCGCCCACCCACAGCGCCAGGAAGAGGAGATGGAAGGCGACCGAGGTGGTGGCGAGGCCGTGGTTGGGCGAGGAGGAGGAGTGACCGGTCAGCGGGGGCGGCATCAGGGTCGCCAGGGAGAGCGCCAGCAGCCCCGCGGCGGACCCCGCGGTGATCGCGCTGCGCGCGAACAGGGCGATGGCGACGCCGAAGAGCACGACCAGGGTGAGCGCCACGCCTTGCGAGACCTGGCTGGCGTAGCTGGTCAGCTCGTTGCCGCCGAGGACCTCGCCGACCGGCACACCCAGGGACTCGGAAAGGCTGAAGACCAGCGTGGAGGCCGCCGCGGCCGCCCAGCCGAGGGCGGTCCAGGAAGCGGCCTTGACGTATCCCTGGGCCGGCCCGCCGAGCAGGCCCTTGTCACTGGGCAGGAAGAAGGCGGCCATGAGCAGCAGCCCCACCGTCAGCACGCCGGAGAAATCCATGGCGAGCTTGGACAGCGGGAGCATCCACCGGGTGAACATCCCCTGGTCGGGCAGCCCCGGGATGATCCGCGGGGTGGCCGCCCCACCGGCGATCATCCCGATCACCAGGGCTCCGGCCGCCGCGCAGATCCCGGCGACCGTGAGGCGGAGCGTCCTGTTCACGGCTTCTTCCGCAGGCTGAAGAGCATTCCGATGCCGACGCCGGCGAGACCGAAAACGACGACCCAGACCCAGGCGGGAACGCCCGCCGAGCCCTGCGCGTCCTGCACGGCCGCCGGACTCGACTGCGGCGCGAAGGCGGCCGCCCCGGTCGCGCGGGGAGTCACCTGCGGCGCCGAGGCGACGGCCCCGGGCGTACCCGTCGCGGGACTGGCGCTCGCGGTCGCCGCCGCTGCCGGCGCCTTCGGGGCGACCACCGTGAACGGGATCTCCCCTTCGACCGGGTGGCCGTCGTCGGAGACGACCCGCCACGCGATGGTGTACGCGCCAGGGGGAACGGAGTCCGCGACCCCCTGGGTGACCGTCGCGCCGTCGACCTCCGGCCTGCCGCTCTCGTAGCGCTTCCCGTCCGCGCCGCGGACCAGCACGGCGGGGAAGCGCACCGACTCGGTGAACTCGAGCGTCACCTTGCCGATCATCTCGACCCGGGCGTTCTTCTTGGGATCGCTGCTCTTCAGCGCGGTGTGGGCCAGTGCGGGAGCGGCGAGGGCCGTACCCAGCAGGAGGCTCACGGCAAACGCGACCACGGCCGCGAACGAGGATTTCTTCATGACACAACTAGGCTACCGACGCGGACAGCCGGTCCCTACCCTGCGGCGCCCCGCCGAGCCTCCGCCGTACCCGTTTCCTACCTTGACACGTGGTCACGCCCTCGTGCCAGGGATGATCACAGCCCCGCGCAGGCGAGCGCCCGGTGGTACGCGTGGGTGCTGGCCGGGTGATTCTCGATTTGGCTGAAGGCCTCGGCAGCCTCCAACCATCTGTGCGCCACTTCCCGCGATTTCGGCGACCGCTCCAGCCATTGGGCGGCGGCGGCGAACTCGGCTTCCGCCTCCTCCTGCCGGCTCTGGTACCAGTACACGTGTCCAAGCATCAGATGAGCCTCAGCACGCAGTTCACGCAAGGGCTCGTCCAACTGCATCCGCGCCGACTCGGCATATTCGCCAGCCTGCTCGGGGTGGTGGAGCAACAGCTCCGCGCGGGCGAGGAGCAGGGCACAGCGGGCAAGGTCCGCCCGGCTGGCGGCAGACTCCTTGAGCTCGAGATGAGTTCGGACCAGCACGTCGCGGGCTCGATCCACCTCTTCGGGCCGGACGTTGAGCAGCAGGAGAGCGTAAGCTAGCCGCAGTCGGGCGAGGTTGCGCGGCTCTCCCGTCTCGGACTGGATGGCAAGCGCCCGCTCGGCAAGTGATAGCGACTCGTCGCCCCTGCCGGTAAGCTCCGCCACCTTCGCGGCATTCCAGTTTGCGGCCACCGCCGCGCGGGAGGTACCCAGCATCTCGGCGGCGGCGAGCAATTCGTTCGCGAACTGGCTGGCACGCAGGAGATCGCCGCGTACGGCGTACGCGGCGAGAAGCGTCGCGCCGAGCTCCACCAGATCGTCCGTCCAGTCCGAGCGATTCATCCTGCTGAGCGTCGACTCACCGACCTGGACGGCCAGCCCGAGGTCGCCTCGCTCGCGGTAGCACCGGCACAGCGCCATGGTCGCGGCGATCCGCCGATCTCCGGTGATGGCTCCCTCATCGCCCTCCAGCAGGCGGTTCAACACGGAGATCGCCTCGCCGAGATCGTTACAGGCCTCGGCAGCCAGGGCGTATCCGTACTCCGTGTCCTGCCGGATTTGGGCAAGCCCGGCCAGGTTCCTGTCAGCGAGCAGCTCGGCATAACGCCGCCGCGCCTCCTCGACCTCACCATTGTCGAGTGCGAGCCGCGCGAAGCGCAGCCCCAGCTGGAGTTCCTCCATCTGCTCGGCAGTGACTCCGTTGATCAGGTAGGTGAGGGAGCAGTCAAGCTTTTGCGCCAGAAGGTCCAAGACAGCGGGGGTCGGCGTACGCTTGCCACTCTCTATGAGAGAAACGTAACTATCAGACAATTCGGGATGTGCCAGCTGAGCTTGGGACAGACCACGCTGGCGGCGGATCGTCTTGATCCGCTGACCGACGAGATCTTGACTGGTCATGGGCACCCCCTGATAGGAATACTACGATCAGACGACT
>JBIOWF010000026.1:0-2692 GCA_044868295.1 Microtetraspora sp.
GTGCCACCACGAGGCGCACGCCGACGTCAACGCGGCGATCAACATCTTGAGGGCAGGGCTTGCCCTTCGCAACGCTGCGCAAGCGGCTTAGCGAGAAGCCGCCCTCTTCAGGGGGCGGAGGAGTCACCTGGGTCAGGAACGTCCGCGCATACCCGGGACGGCCCTTGAGCCGGTTCCCGGCCAGGATCAGCATGGTGAGCTCGGCCAGCCAGTCCCCGGTGAGCACGTCGATCGGCCCGCCCTCGACCATCTCCCTGGCCGCCGACAGACGGTCGCCGTAGAACCCTGAGCAATTGGCGATACGCAGCGGCGAGCCCCCGGCCGTGCGCCCTCGTCCAGCGGGATCGGAGGTTCGGGTCATGAGGCCTCGACTTGCGGGATCGGGCTCCCGGTCGCCGGATGCGGTCCTGCGGTGCCGGCGCTCCCGGTCGCCGGGTGCCGTGCCGCGGGATCGGGGCCACCGGTCATGGGGCGTCGTCCTGCGGAATCCAGGTGGCGGCGCGCTTCTCCATGAAGGCGCGGATGCCCTCCTGGCCTTCGGCGGACGTGAAGCGCTGGGCCGACAGCGCGGCCATCTCACGGAAACCCTCGTCGACCGGCATCAGGGGTACCTCGCGGACCAGCCGCTTGGTGATGGCCAGCGCCTCGGGGCCCCCGCGCAACAGCATGTCGGCGTAGTGCGCGACCGTCGCGTCCAGCTCGTCTTCCGGAACGGCCCGAGTGATCAGTCCGATCTCCGCCGCCCGGGATGCGGAGAAGGCCTCGCCGGTGAGGAGGTACTCCGCCGCGGCGCGCGGATCCAGCCGCCGCAGGCAGGTCACCGAGATCATCGCCGGCACCACGCCGAGCCGCACCTCCGTGAACGCGAACGACGCCGTCTCGGGAGCGATCGCGAAGTCGCAGGCGGCCACCAGGCCGAGGCCCCCGGCCCGCGCAGTGCCGTTCAACCGGCAGATCACCGGCTTCGGGCTCTCCCACACAAGGCTCATGATCCCGGGGAAGGCCGCGGTGACCGGCGCGCCACCGGTGACGCCAGGCTCAACCACGCGTGTGACGCCGGGCTCAGCCCAGCCCGCTTTCAAGGTCGCGGGCCGCTCGTTCAGTTCGGTGTGCTGCGCGGGTGACTGCTCGTCCAGGTCGGCGCGTGGCTGGCCCTGGCTTAGGCGCTGCTCCTTGAGATCCGCGCCGGAGCAGAACACCGGGCCGGTCGCCGTCAGCACGATCACTCGCACGCTCGGCTCGGCGATCGCCCAGATCAGCGCCTCCTCCAGGTCGCCGAGCAGCCGGACCGACAGCGCGTTCCGGTTGGCGGGGGAGTCCAGGGTGATCGTGGCGACGCCGCCGACCGCTTCACGCCTCACCAGCAGGGTCATCGGTCGCTCCCATCTCCTCGATCACGGCCAGTACGGCTCCCGCCTCGACTTGGCGGCCGGGTGTGACGTTCAGTGCGGCTACGATCCCGGCGGCGGGGGAGACAATCTGGTGTTCCATCTTCATCGCCTCCAAGGTGATCACCGGCTGTCCGGCGGCGATCGGCTCACCGGACTTGGCGTCGACACGCAGGACCGTACCCGGCATGGGGGCCGGCAACGACCCCGGCGCGACCTGCTCGACCGGCTCCGGCAGCCGCTCCACGGGCGTCAGGCGCACCGGGCCGAGCGCCGAGTCCACATACACCGAGCCCGCGTGCACCCAGTTCCCGTGCACCCAGTTCCCGTGCGCCCCGTCCGCGTGTGCCCACTTCCTGTGTGCCGCGTCCGCGTGTGCCGAGTTCCCGTGCGCCAGGTCTTCGTGTGCCGGATCCGGATAGGCGGCCACGGTGAAGGCGCGCTGGACGCCGGACATCGAAAGGACGACCTCATCCGGTGTGGCGGACACGAGTTCCACGTCGTCGAAGCCTTCGGCCCGCAGCCCGTCCCGTGTCAGCCGGTACGCCACCTCCTCCCGGCGCGCGGAGCCGTCCTCTGCCTGGAAGACAAATGCGGTCCGTTGCGGCTGGGAGACCACGTTGCGCCAGCCGCTCGGCAACCCCCCCGAGGACGCGTGCGCCCGCCCGGTTCGCCGCCGCCCACGCGAGCGCGGCGGCCAGCGCCGAGATCCGGACCGCCGCCGGATCCGCGAGCGGGCCGGTCAGCGGGTGCCGGTCGAGGAAGCCGGTGTCGGTTTCGCCCGACAAGAACCGCGGATGGCGCAACACGTGGACGAGCAGGTCGCGGTTGGTCGTGAGGCCGTGGATCCGGGTCCGGGCGAGTGCGGTCGACAGCCGCCGCGCGGCCTCCGCCCTGGTGGCGCCGAACGAGATCACTTTGGCCAGCATCGGGTCATAGTGGACGCCGATCCGGGACCCGCCGACCACCCCCGAGTCGACGCGCAGAGAGCCGCCAAGGCCGAACTCGGCGTCCACGCCCGGAATGTCGAACCGGTGCAGCCTGCCGCTCTGTGGCCGCCAGTCCTGCGCGGGGTTTTCGGCGTAGAGGCGGACCTCGATGGCGTGGCCCACGGGGCTCGGCGGGAGCGTGGGCAGCGGCGCCCCTTCGGCGATCTCCAGCTGGAGCCGGACCAGGTCGACCCCGTACACGCATTCGGTGACCGGGTGCTCGACCTGGAGCCGCGTGTTCATCGAATTCCTCCAGCGTGGAGACCCCGGGCTTTAGCCCTGGGGAGGAAACGCGGCACGGCGCCGCAGGTCTCG
>JBIOWF010000027.1:0-20527 GCA_044868295.1 Microtetraspora sp.
ACGGTGCTTGTTGTGCCGCCAAAGCGTGCAGGCGGCGCAGCGCCTCCCGTTGAACACTCCCCAGGCCAGGCAGTCGATGCAGCCGGCCGGGGGCCGGGCGGGCGAGGAGGACATGTCACAGGGGCGGCAGTCGATCACGATCCCCAGCCCGTCGATGGTTCGAGCGAAAAAGTCGGGAGCGTGGGACACCGTCCGGTCCCGGCCGGGCCAAACAGCCAGAACGGCTGCGAGGCGAACCCGGCGACGTCGGCGTCGTGGTCCAAGACCATCGGCATGTCGCGCTCCAACCAGGACTCAAACCCAACATGCCGGTCCATGGTGGCCGCGTAGTACAGGCCCGGGTAGTTGCGCTGACCACGGTAGGAGGGGAACGTCCGCACCCCGCGCACCCGCTCGAAGGCGACGTTCACCGCATCCGCCAGGAGCATGCGTAACTCGCCTTCCTCCTCATCGACGTACACGACCTCGAAGCCGACGACCCGCCGGGGATAGCCACCATCAATCGACCGCACACGGGACACGGCAGCGCCTCACGGACAGATCATCGCCAAATATCGGCACCGATCATGACACGTCCGCGATCTTCTCCGCACCACTTTCACTGAGCCGCCTCAGATTGACTGAGCCGCTGCACCAGTTACAGCGAGCCGGGCCAAATGCACTGAGCCAGGACAACAGCGGCTGCACCGTCGGGGTCACGCCTCGCCTCATAGCTTGCGGGAATTATCATTCCCCCAAGTGACGATCTCGCACGAGTGCACAACAAATCGCCTTTTCTGTTTTTGATTTTCTGGAAATAGAACCCTGTTAGGCTCGTGGTCGTGACGACTTTCGCGACGGCGACGCCCTGCAGGCACTGTGGTTCTCCGATCGAGCAGCGGGCCGGGCGGGGGAGGCCCAAGGCGTACTGCCCGGAAGGCGACTGTCAGGCGGCGGCCAAGCGGGAGCGCGAGATGCGCCGCGCGACACCGGGCCTGGAGGGCTCCCTGGCCCGTGCCGAAGAGCTGTACGAGCGCATGGAGAAAGGCCTGGCTGCGGCGATCCAGCCGCTCGCTCAGGTACTGGCCGAGGAGCTGAGCCCCGCAGGGGTCGAGGCGAAGCTGAGCGCGGTCCAGGCCGAGGCGCACACCCGCATCGCGATCGCCCGCACCGAGCGAGAGCAGGCGTTCGAGCAGGTACGGCTCTCGCGCGAGGCGGCCGACACGGCCCGGGCCGAGGCCGAGGAGATGCGTCACCGGGTCGCCGAGGCCCATGCGGAACGGGACACGGCGTTCGCCGACGCTGAGACGGCACGGGAGCAGGCCTTGGCCGCGCTGCGCGAGGCCGCGACGACGGAACGGCGGTCCAGGCAGGCGGCCGAGGAGGCACACCGGCGTGCCGACCTGGCCGAAACCGCCAGAGACCAGGCCGTCCGAGAGCTCGCCGATCGGCTGGACAAGGCCGACGCGGGCGTACGGCAGGCGCAGGCGGAGGCCGTACAGGCGGAGAGGGAACGCGAGCGGGCGCTGGCCGACGCGGAGAGCGCCCGGACGGAGGCGGAGCTGGCACGGCGTGCCCACGGGGAGGCGGAGCGATCCAGCGCCGCCGCCATCGCCCGCGCCCAGGCCGCCGAGGCGGAGCGCGACCGGGCGGTCTCTCAGGCTGAGACGGAACGTGACCGTGCCGTCGCCCGTGCCGAGGCCGAGCGGGACAGGGCGCTGTCACGTGCCGAGGTGGCCGAGGCCGCTCGCGCCTTGGCCCTCGCCGACGCGGCGCGGGCCAAGGCGGAGACCGATCGGGCCGCCGAGCGGGAACGGACCGCCGAGGCGCGGGTGAGCGCCGCGCAGCAGGACACGGCACGCGCGCTGGAGCAGGCCGGCGCCGCCGCCGTGGACAGGGACCGGATCCAGGCCGAGCTCACGCTGGAGCGGGCGCGGCTTGAGGACGTGCGGGCACAGCTGGACGCGGCCAGGGCCGAGGCCGCCCAGCTCCGCGAGCGCGCGGTCGCCGCCGAACTTCGCGCCACGGATTGATCCTCGCATTCAGGGTGCCAGTGAGAGGCGCCGGTAAGAAACATGTCATGAGCCCCAAACGAGTGCCCTCATACGGGTGAATGGGGTGGGTCGACGGCAGCGTGGAGCAGACGAGATAAGCCGGAAAAGGACGGTCCAAGGTCGAGCGATCTTCTTTCAGTGCGGCGCCAGGTCGCGGCGTCGGCAGGGGCGCGGATTTCAGCGTCAACGACCTTGTCGTCCAGCAGCGCGTCGTACAACTGGGTGGTTTCGGTGGAGGCGCGGCCGAGGTCCGGCGGTGGTGGCCGAGCACGTTCGTGGTGTGGTCGGGTTGCCGGAGCAGATGGTGCTGGCCGATGCCGACGCCACGCACACGACTGCCGTTGCCATTGTCGACGGCGCAGCCAACCGCCGAGGTCACGATGGGCTCGTTGCAGCACTGATCAGTGGGCAGACAGGCGCTTGGCGACGTCCAGCCGCACTTCGCCGTAAGGCTGGACATGCTGCCAGAACAGTGGAGTCAGCCCGCGCTGGTCTTCGGGCTTGAGGAGATGTGCCCCGGCGGGATCGGCGAGTTACACGGCCAGGGGGTTCACAGGCTCGTAAGTCCCTTGCCGACCGTGGCGAGCCCACCAGCCAGCGCAAGCGAACGCACTATCCACCGAGTTCTCCTCTCCGGCACCCGTTCCGCAAGCACCTTGCCGATGACGGCGCCGGCTGCGATTCCGGCCCCGGCCAGCAGCCAAGCAGGGGTCGTGAGCTGAGGCACCCCCTTGGCCATGAGAGAGAATGCATTGACCACAACCCCGTAGAACTGCGCATTCGGCACGAACTCCCTCAGCCCTGCCCGCGTTCACCGCATACAAAGTCACCGCAGGGCCACCTACTCCGGCCGAGGAGTTCATAAACCCGCTCGCTGCACCGGCGGCCAGCGCACCTTTGGTGCCGCGTAGAGCAGGCACCCGAGTGCCCCACATCACCAGCAGCACGGCCGTGCTCACCAACATCCCCATGCCGATCATCAGCACGGGTCCAGGCAGGTGAGCGACTACCAAAGTCCCCATCGGTACGGTGCACCCGGCCGCGATGACCAACGGCAGCATTGCGGCCAGGCGGACCTGCCGCCACTCGGTGGCGAGTCCGATCGCGCTGATGGCACCGGCCGCGCAGTTCGAGAGCACCACGCCCTCGACCGGACCGAAAAGCAATACCAGAGCAGGCACGGCTACGAGTGCGAACCCGATACCCGCCAGTCGCTGCACGGACGCGCCCACCAAGATGATGCCACCCAGCAGGAGGTCGGCGGCCCAGCCACTCATCACAGACGGCCCCTCACAAATGATCTTCGTAAATTGACCCCAGCCTTATGTATGAGGCAAGCGCCCTCAACAGCCTTGCCCTCTGGAGACGGCTGGGATCTCGAAGCCCCTACAGGACATCAGGTGGCGAAAAACGACGGTTTCCCGACAGGTCCCCGCCCCACCCCCGGCCACCACCCGAAAAACCGGACGTCAGATGATGAAATCACCACGGACGGTCGTCTTCTAGCTCCCAATCGTATGCACAGCAGCCTGACCCCACTGGTAGTAGGACCACTGTGCGTAGGCACAACAGAGTCCTGGGTGTTCTCCTCCCTCGTACGGCAGGCTGCCAGGAGAGCCCGGTCGAAACGCAGCCGGGCAGAGATCACGCTTCTGAGGAGAATCCGCAATGACCACGCTGTCAGCTGTTGCCGCTTACGCCGCGCCCGCGGCCAAGGCCCCGCTGGAGCGCACCACCATCGCTCGGCGGCCGGTCGGCCGGCACGACATCCTCATCGAGATCAAGTACTCGGGCATCTGCCACTCGGATCTCCACCAGGCCCGCGACGGCTGGGGCGAGGGGATCTTCCCGATGGTGCCGGGCCACGAGATCGCGGGTGTCATCACCGAGGTCGGCCCCGGCGTGACCAGGCACGCGGTCGGCGACCACGTCGGCGTGGGCTGCTTCGTCGACTCCTGCCGTGAGTGCGAGCACTGCGCGCGGGGCCAGGAGCAGTACTGCGCCAAGGGCATAACGGGGACGTACAACGCCCTCGACAAGAATGGGGAGCCCACCTACGGCGGCTACTCCACTCACCTGGTCGTGGACGAGAACTACGCGCTACGCATCCCGGCCTCGCTGCCCCTGGACGTGGCCGCGCCGCTGCTGTGCGCGGGCATCACCCTTTACTCGCCGCTGCGCCATTGGAACGCCGGCCCCGGCAAGAAGGTCGCCATCGTGGGGTTGGGCGGCCTCGGTCACATGGGAGTCAAGATCGCCCATGCTCTGGGGGCCGAGGTGACCGTGCTCAGCCAGTCCCTGCGTAAGAAGGACGACGGCCTCAAGCTGGGCGCCGACCACTACTACGCCACGAGCGACCCCAAGACCTTCGAGGAACTGGCCGGAGCTTTCGACCTGATCATCTCCACCGTCTCCGCGCCTGTCGATTTCGGCATGTACCTCTCACTGCTCAAGACGGACGGCGTCCTGGTGAACGTCGGCGCGCCCGAGGAGCCCGTCTCGCTCAACCTCTTCTCGCTGATCAGCGGCCGCAAGTCACTCGCCGGATCCATGATCGGCGGCATCGCCGAGACCCAGGAGATGCTCGACTTCTGCGCCGAACACGGCTTCGGCGCCGAGATCGAGCTGATCCGCGCCGACCAGATCAACGAGGCGTACGAGCGGATGCTCGACAGCGATGTGCGGTACCGGTTCGTGATCGACGCGTCCACGATCTGACCCGGCGCGCCGTGCGACGGCCCGGTCGGCGATCCTGTGTCAGACGGGTCATGCGCCTCGCGACGACCTGGTCACGTGCCGGCGTGCCACCGGCTTACACCGGGCCGCCCCGCCAGGTCGGCATGGCGCGGAGGCCGAGCGCGACGTCGTAGGCGGCACTCGCCAGCAGGCGGGTCGAGTCCAGCGTGGGCAGGGGAGAGACCTCCGGGGTCACGAGCAGGGGGATCTCGGTGCACACCAGGGCGACCGCGTCACAGCCCTGTGCCGCCAGGCGCTCGATGACGCGGACGTACTGCTGACGCGAGGCATCGGTGAACACTCCGTTCACCAGTTCCGCAAAGATGATCTCGTTAATGGTGCGGCGGTCGTCCGCGTCGGGCACCTCGGCGGCGATGCCGCGGGCGGCCAGCGCCCGCGGGTACATCGGGCCGTCCATGGTGTATTTCGTGCCCAGCACCCCGACGCGTGTACGGCCGTCTCGGGCGGCCTGGTCGGCGACCACGTCTGCGATATGCAGGCCTGGAAGAGCGAGGTCGGGTCCCGGCACTTCCAGGGCCATGTGGGCGGTGTTGTCCGGGCAGGCGAAGAAGTCCGCATCCGCGTCGGCGAGCCGCCGCACGCTTGTGGCCAGGGTGGCCCGGATCGAAGTGTGATCTCCCGCCTCCCACGCGGGCATGCTGTAGCCGAAGGCGATGTAGTCCATGGTCACGTCAGGGTGCTCGTGCCGGCCCAGGCGGCGGAAGCCTTCCTGGCAGAAGGCGAGGAAGCACAACGCGGCGCCTTCGGTGCTGTGGGCGAGAATGCCAAGGTGTTTCATGTGGTCACGCCCGGAAGCAGAAGCTCGTCATCTCGTGGCCACCGCACTGTGGGGTGGAAGATGGTCGTCGCCACGTCCCCAGTGTTCCACCCCCGTGCTGCCTCCAGCGGGTCCAGGTGGCCCAGGGCTGGTGTGCTGCTCCAGATGTTCACTGTTGGAAGTGTTTCATCACCTCGTGCGCGACCGCGTGGTTGGCACGAGAGACCCAGCGGCGTCCATGCCGAGCCAGGTAGACGGGGATGTTCGGCAGGAGAGGTCCGGCTGCCACCGCGAGGCGACCTCCACGCAGGGCGTCTTCGACGTTGGCGCGCGGCAGCACGGTGAGGCCGAGCCCGGCCGCGGTGCAGGATCGGGCGGCCTCGATGCTCCCGAACCGGGTGAGTCGTGGCTGCGCACCGGGAACCGCCAGTAGGCGGCGAGCGAGCTGGTCGCTGTAGGAGCAGCCTTCCTCATGCAGGAAGAACTTCTCGCGTGCCAATTCCTCCCAGGTGGCGGGCCGCGCTCGTCCCGCCAGCGGATGATCCGGGGCGCAGAGGAGCACCAGCGGCTGGTAGGCGATGCGCGTGGCGACGATGTCCGGGAGGTCGACCTGCTCCTCCAGCAGTAGGGCGATGTCGAGCTGTCCTGCGCGCAGCTTCTCCACGGCGTCGGCGGTGCCGCATGGTTGCAGGTGAACGTCCACGTCCGGGTGCGTGTGCCGCAATGCGGCGATCACGCTGGGCAGATGAGCCGAGCACAGTGTCTCGCCCGCGCCGACCGCCACCCGCCCGACGATCGGACCGTCTTCCGCTGCCGTGGCGAACAGACGCGACTCCGCCTCCAACACCGACTCGGCCCCGTCAAGCAGCCGCCGCCCGGCCTCAGTGAGGGCGACGCCCCGGGCCAGCCGGTCGAAGAGCTGGATGCTCAACACCTTCTCGAGCGTTCGGATCTGCACGGTGACCGTGGACTGCGCGTACTGCAGTTCCGCGGCCGCGGCGGTGAAGCTCGAGGTCCGGGCGAGGGTGAGGAACGTGCGCAGTAAACGAGTGTCCATCTCGCCAGCGTAGTACGTTCGATCGACATCATCGATGGCTCTTATCAATAGGAATCGTTTGTATCGATGGCAGTCTGGGTGGAAGCATGCGTACATGAGCCTCAGAGAAATCCCCGATGTCCTGCGCTATGCCGCATTCACCTCCGATCAGCACGGCGGAAATCCAGCCGGCGTCGTGCTTGACGCCACGACGCTCGAAGAGCCGCGGATGCTGGCGATCGCAGCCGACGTGGGCTACTCGGAGACAGCGTTCGTCACAGCCAGAGACGACCAGCGACGCCGTTTCCGGCTCCGTTACTTCAGCCCTCTCGCGGAGATTCCGTTCTGCGGACACGCCACCGTCGCGACATCGGTGGCGCTCGCCGAGCGGCTCGGACCCGGCGACCTGATCTTTGATACGCCCGTAGGAGAGATCGGGGTGGAAGCGGTGGCTGATCAGGGAGCTGTGTCGGCGACACTCACCAGCGTGCCGACCCGCTCCCGCCCAGCCCAGGACGGCGAACGAGATGCGGCCCTGACCGCTTTGCGCTGGGAACGAAGCGATCTCGACCCGGCCTTGCCACCCCATGTCTCTTTCGGCGGAAACGACCATCTCGTGCTGGCGGCCGGCTCGCGCGCCCGGCTGGCCGATCTGGACTACGACTTCGAGGGGCTCGCCGCCGTGATGCGGCGGTACGGTTGGACCACCGTGCACCTGGTGTGGCGCGAAAGTCATGACCGCTTCCACGCGCGAGACCCGTTCCCGGTCGGTGGCGTGGTGGAGGATCCGGCGACCGGAGCGGCCGCGGCCGCTTTCGGGGGTTACCTGCGCACCATCGGGCTGGTACCGAAGCGCTCCACGATTGCGATCAGCCAGGGCGAGGACATGGGTCGGCCCAGCGACCTCCTGATTGAGGTGGATCCCCACGACACGCGCGTTCGTGTCACCGGCCGGGCAGCGCCCATCGAGGACGTCGTGACAGGAACCCCGGTATGACGACCTTCACCGCTGATCGGTTGCGCCCGGCGATCGAGCGCGAGATGCCGGACGTACGCGCCGACCTCGAGCGTCCGGTGCGCATCATGGCCTGTGCTGCACGGAGAAAGCCGATGGCTGCCATCGGCTGAGTTCGCCAGGACCGCCTAGTACTCCAGTGACAGATCGTGAGCTCGCTGGGTGAGGCGGCATAGGTACGGCCACCGCGTGATCATTCAGTGTTGTGTGGACATCTGAATGTGCGGTGGCCGTGGGCCATAGCGTAGACCGGGTCGACCACATCATCGACGGCAGCGAGCAACTGGACGTACCCGCGGTGCTGCTGCGGCCGGACGGCCACGTGGCGTGGGCCGGTGAAGACCAGCAGGAGCCGCTCGGCCAGCTGCCCACGTGGTTCGGCGCCGCCGTCAGCTGAGCGCGCCGCTTCACCAGGCGGCGCCGGGACGCCGCGCCCGCTGTTTGGCCTTGACGGCGGGGCGAATGACGACGCGGCAGCCGTTCAGGGCTCGTCGGCATACGCCTTCATGACGTGGCCTAGTTGCTGAACCTCGGCGTAGGAGGGGGTCCTGAGGTCCGTCGGCTGCCCGTCCCGGATTGCGGTCGCGGTGGCCACGGCGGCCGCCAGGGCCGTGCGATAGAGCAACGAGCCGAGGCTGACCCTGCGCACGCCGAGCGCGGCCAACTCGGAGACGGTGGGACCGGTCGGCGTATACAGGATGTTCAACGGTACGACGAGGGCGGCCGTCAGCGCGGCGATCGCGTCCGGGTCCGATAGCCCCGGCACGAAGACCCCGTCCGCACCGGCCTGTTCGTAGATCGCCAGGCGCGTCGCAGTCTCTTCCTCCTGGCGGCCCAGCCAGTGGGTGTCGGTGCGTGCGTTCACGAACAGCGCGGGCGCGGCGGTCTTGACGGCGGCGATCTTCGCCGCGTGCGACTCCACGGGGGCGAGCGTGCCGTCGGGGCGGCCGTCTTCGAGGTTGATCCCCGCCGCGCCCGCTTCGTACAGCTTTCGGGCGAACTCGGCGACCTCCTCCGGGGCATCGCTGAAGCCCCCCTCGGCGTCGACGGTGAAGAGGAAAGAGCCCTGTCCGAGTCGGCGGGCCAGCGCCAAGGTCGCGTCGGCGGTGGCGGCCGCCCCGTCCGGCAGGCCGGCGGCAGCGGCGACGCCCAGGCTGGTGGTGCCGATGGCGGCGAACCCCTGCGCCGCCAGAGCGGCGGCGGAGGCGTAGTCCCAGGCGTTGGGCAGCAGCAGCGGGGCGGCCTGATCGTGCAGGCGGGCGAAGGCGGTCAACGGGCGCTTGAGCAGGCCGTCGGCCAGGGCCAGGGCATGGCGACGGCCGGGGCAGACGCGGGGCGGGGCACCGAAGGTGAGGGGTACCGGGTGCGCGCGGTTGGCGGTCTCAAGATCGAGGAGCACCACGTCACCCTCGGCGATCTCCCGGCCCGCGACTCGGGTGGCCCTGGCGGCGACGCGACGCATGGTCCGTACCGGGGGAACTTCACGGAGCACCCGGGCCAGTGGTACGTCGCCGCTGTCGGCTGCGGCCTCGATCAGCGTTGCCGTCGCCTCGCATGCCTGGACCAGCAGCCCAATGCGGTTGGCGACAGCTTCCAATGCGTCTTCATCCAGCCGGTCTGACGCCAGGCGCGCCACCAGCCGGGCCACCGCCTCGTCCGCGGCCTCGTCCGTCCCGCCGAAGTAGGCTCCGGCCACCACGACCACCGCCTTCGCCACCGCTTCGGGCTCTGGCATCCCCAGGGTCTCGGCGAGGGCACGCACCACCCGCACCCGGACGTCTCCACCGCGCCCCGCCGCTGCCGCCCGCCGTAGCGTGGCGGGATCCAGCCGAGCCAGTTCGGCCTCGACCAGAGCCCGCCGCCGCCGATGCTGCTCACCGGAGCTGAATCGGGCCACAGTGGCCCGCAGCCAGGCGACACTCGCCCCGGAAGGACCGCCGCCCACAGGAAGCTCTGGGACGAGTGCCTGGTCAGCGAGCGCCGCCCGCACCTCCGCGTAACGGTCGAACTCATGCACTGTGCGCGTCATGCCCCAACGCTAGGGTCCGGACAGTTCGGCGCCGGCCGAACCGTGCCCGCAGCATCGGGCCCCGTTTCCCCGCTCGCCGAGACAGTCGGCCGAGGCTCGGGCCCGCACCTGCTACGACCATCTGGCGGGACTTCCGACACTCCCGGAGGGCAGGCCATGACATAGCGGTCAGTGCCTCGAAACCGCCTTTCGCCGCGCCGGACGGCTCGTACGCCGTGCCCGGATCCCGTCAGCCCACGATCTCGTCATCGGCGTGGGCGGCGAATTGAACGGAGCGAACCTCGGCTATCCGTTCGTATCGGCGGATCCGATCCTCCCAGTCGGCGTCGACGCCGAAGGCCACCTTCGCGAACTCCACACCCTTGATCGCCGCCGGGAGCGCCGGGTCACCCGGGGCGTACACCCTGCCGTCGATGGCGACGGTGTTCGGCGGGACGAAGGACTCCTCCGCCAGCGTGGTGCGGGCGTGCACCGCGGCGCCGATGGCGACCACCACCCCCGCCCCGAGGGTCGCCTCCTGCAGTACGGTGACTCCGGTGGCCAGATAGGCGCATCGCGCGACCCGGCAGCCGATCAGGGTCGCGTGCGGGCCGACGAAGACGTGGTCGCCCACCGCCACTGTTCCGCGAAGCACGGCGTTCTCGCAGATGATCGAGCATTCGCCCACCTCGATCACGCCCTCTTCCGCGTCAAGGACGGCTCCGTACATCACCCGCGCCCGCGGACCGATCCGCACCTGGCCGACCAGCGTCGCCGTGGGCGCGACGTACGCGGTGGGATCGATGATCGGCTCGTGGCCGCGATGACGGATCAACATGGCCACCATCATGCACCCGAATCACGGAACCCCAGGTCCAGCACACAGTGACGTCTGAAACCCGCCATGACCACCACGGAATCCGCCGTCAGCGGTCGCGGCCGCAGGCCCGAGAGAGTTTCCAGCGGAACTAAGAGAGGCGTGCGGTCAGCGTGGTCGTACCGGCGCCGGTGAGGCTCGGCAGTGCGGCGGGTCGCCCGCTGAGCAGCAGAAGAAGGGCCTGTACGGGGCCTTCCACCGGATCTCCCTCGCCCACCGACCAGTCCACGTCGGTGGCGGCCAGCCGCAGCCCGCGCAGCCGCCGCCTGGGGTGGAAGGGGAATCCGCGCTCCCAGATGTGGGCGGCGGCGGCACGCGCCGGTTCGAGTGGCATGACGCGCTCGACGCCCAATGGCACGGCCATGTCCTGGCCGTGTACGAGCACGTCGAAAAGCGGGTCGAGCGGCTTGGTCGTGGGCGCCCGGCGGCGCGAAACGGCTGACTCGCGGATCTGCTCGACGATCACGGCGGTCGGCCGTACGGCACGCCGTACGGCCGAGTCGTGGATCATGCGGTTGAAGCTGCCGCGCGCCCGGGCGAACTCGACGAGCGCCTGCCAGGTCGACGTGGTGGTGGCCATCGCGAGGTGGGCGGCCACGTCGCGGACCCGCCAGCCCGCGCAGAGGGACGGCCGCTCCCAGCCGCCGTGGGGAAGCGTGTCGAGCATGTCGGCCACGCCGTACCGCTCGACCTCGAGGGCCGCCCAGATCTCTTCCTGGTTCATCGAAGGTCCTCCTAGTAAGGTAACCTGAATATAATGCAACCTTGGTAATTGGAGAAGTCTGTGGCCGCGACCCATCCGCCCCACGTCGTCGCCCTGCTGTACGAGGCCTATCTGCGTGTCCAGGGTGTCGTCTTCGAAGCGGCCAAGACGTTCGACGAACGCATCCGGCCCGCGCACTCGGCGGTGTTCTTCCACATGGAGCACGAGGGCATCCGGCTGAGCCGGCTGGCGGGCAAGGCCGAGATGACACCGCAGGCGATGGGGGAGCTGGTCGACGACCTCGAGGAGATGGGCTACCTGCGCCGGGTGCCCGACCCGGCCGACCGCCGGGCCAAGCTCATCGTCTTCACCGAGCAGGGCGACGAGGCGCTCACGGTCGGGTACGCCGCGATAGAGGAGGTCGAACGCCGCCTCGTGACCCTGCTGGGCCCGGGCGGCCTCGCGGACCTGCACGCCACGCTGACCCGCGTCATCACCGACTTCTGACGCCGAAGGGGCCCTGTATCCGCCCGTGCTGCCCCGGCAGACACGGGCAGAAGCCGGGACGACCTCGCCTAGGAGGCGACCCGCGCGTTCCGGCCGCGATCCCGCACCGTGGGCCGCCGGCCGTCCGGTGCGGCGCTTCGCACGCCGGTTATTCGATGGATTCGCACACACGCTCCCACTACAGTCGCCGGAGCCGTCACGCCGTCATCGGGAGCAGATCATGCGAGTCCACTACCCTCGCACTCCCCATCTGCCCTGGTCGCCGGGAGCGGCCTCGGACGACGTCCGATCCGGTGACCTGTCAGGGCTGGTGGGACGGGAGGTCGTCCTCACCGCGAAGCTCGACGGGGAGAACACGACCATGTACGCCGACGGGCTGCACGCCCGTTCGCTGGACTCGGCACATCACCCCTCCCGCGCGTGGATCAAGGCCCTGCACGGCAGGATCGCCCGCTCCATCCCGCAGGGCTGGCGGGTCTGCGGGGAGAACCTCTACGCCCGGCACTCGATCGCGTATCCGGATCTGGAGAGCTGGTTCTACGCCTTCTCCGTCTGGGACGGCGACCAATGCCTGGACTGGGACCGGACCGTGCGCTTCACCCGGCGGCTGGGAGTCCCGGTGCCTCCTGTCCTGTGGCGTGGCACCTTCGATGAGCGGACACTACGGGCCCGGCGCCTGGACACGGCACGACAAGAGGGCTACGTCGTCCGGACGGTTGACGGGTTTCAGCGGAAGGAGTTCGCCCACCGGGTGGCGAAATGGGTGCGCCCGGGGCATGTGCAGACGGACGAGCACTGGATGCTCGCACCTGTCGTCGCGAACGGGCTCAGCCCGGCCGCCGCGCTCTGGGAGGTGCGTTCGGGGGCCGGTGCGGACGTTCCGTCGCTCCTCGCCGCGGTCGGGATGGCGACGGGTGACCTGCGGTGCCCGACCGCGGCGGAGCGCGCCGCCGCCGCCCTCGAGCCGACCGGCCTCGAACCAACCAGCCTCGTCGATCCCGTCACCCTCGAGCTCGTCATCGGCGGGCGTGCCGGCCTCGAATCGGCCGCCGTCGACCGTGCCGAGTCGGCCGTCGCCGATGTTTCCGCCCGGCTCGATTTGCTGGGCCGATCGGGCGACGCCCGGTTGGCGGGCGTTCTCGCGGCCCTGCTCCACGGCACACGCCGAGCCTGGCTGGCGCCCCGGCTGGTGGCGCCCCTCGGCATGCGCCTCGCGCGGCGGGTCGCCGACCTGACCGAGCTGCACACCGGCCTGCATCGCGGCTTCCCCGACGAGGCCCGCAGGACCGGTCTGGTACGGCTGGCGGCCGCGGCCGACCTGGGAGTCCTGCACGCGGTCGCCGCCGCGGTCCTGGCCGGGCGCGGCGACAGCGAGGCCGCGGACGCGCGAGATCAGGTCGACTGGTCCGAGCTTCATGCCGAGGAGGCCGGGCTGCTCGGCGAGGCACCGCTGGAGTCGCTGCGGACGGGCCTGCGCCAAGCGCTCCACCGGGACGGCCCCGACATGGCGCGGTCGCGGGGAGCGCTCCGCGGGCGCGATGTCGAGGCAGTCGAGCGCTTCCTCGCATCCCTTGCCCTACGACACGGCCGCGCGGGCAGAGGAAATCACTCCCAACGTCGAGGACCTCGATCTGGAGTTCCGGCGGGCCCGGGTCGTTTCCAAGGGCGAACCAACTCCGCCACGGCGTGCTGCAGCATCTCGCCCAAGCCGGCCGCACCGCGCCCGAACTGCAGGCCAAGAGTCGCCACCAGCACCTGGCCAGCCCCCGCCAACCGGCGCCGCCGCACCCGCTAACCTCACGGGGACTCCTCAGCCGGCAACAGGCCGCGACTCTCTGGCCTGCACTCACGCAGAGGCGTGTACCAAACAGCTTCGTCAGTACGCCCCGGCGTCTCACATCCCGGAAGCCACGTAATCGCAGGTCAGAGATGGGTTCGTTGGATCTTCCGCGATTGCTGCCGGGACCCCCTCGGTGACACCGGTGAATGAGACCAGGCTTCCCGCCGGTGGGGGGCAGCCCCTATCATTCGGGTGATTCGGGACGTCAAGGCAGGAAGGACCGGGGCCGAGGCGCGGCGCCGGATCGCGGTGGGGGGAAGGCATCGCCGCGCATGGCGCCCAAGCGGCGGTCACGGGATACACGGAGATCCCGTTGTCCTCACTCCTTATCCCGAGTTGCCCCGAGAGTTACCCCCGAGAGGTTCGTCATGCGGTTCCAGAAGATCATCGGTGTCGGCGCGGCCGCCTTCCTCGCCGTCACGCTGGCCGCCTGCGGCTCCGACGGTTCCGCTGGTTCCGCTGGTTCCTCCACCTCGGCGACGGGGGAGGCCACCGCGCCGGCCGCGGTGACCTTCGCGGCCGGTACGACCATGGACCGGTTGAGCAAGACCCACCAGATCACCGTCGGTACCAAGTACGACCAGCCGCTGTTCGGTCTCCAGAGCCTGTCGGGCCAGCCCGAGGGCTTCGACGTCGAAATAGCAAAGATCATCGCCTCGGAGCTCGGCATCCCCGAGACCGGGATCATCTGGGTCGCGACGCCCGCCAAGATCCGCGAGCAGGCCATCGAGCAAAAACGCGTGGACATGATCGTGGCGACGTACACCATCAACGACGAGCGCAGGCAGCACGTGACGTTCGCGGGGCCGTACTACATGGCCGGGCAGGACCTGATGGTCAAGACGGAAAACACGACCATCACCGGGCCCGAGTCACTCAAGGCGGCCAAGGCCAAGGTGTGTGCCGTGACCGGCGGCACCCCCGCCCAGAACATCCTCAAGTACATCTCCCGCAGCCAGCTCGTGCTCTTCGACGAGTACGCCAAGTGCGGCGAGGCCCTGCGCTCAGGCGATGTGGACGCCGTGACCACCGACGGCGGAATCCTGCTCGGCCTGGCCAGCGACAACAGGGGAGCCTTCAAGGTCCTGGCCAAGCCCTTCACCCAGGAGCCCTGGGGCATCGGTGTCCCCAAGGGCGACATCGCGTTCTGCGCGTTCATCAACCAGGTGCTGACCAAGGCGGCGGCCGACGGCCGCTACGAGGCGGCATGGACGCGCACCGCGGGAGCCGCCACGACCGCCACGATCAAGCTCCCGGGGTTGAAGCCCTGCGTCTGACGCAAGGTATCGCCGCGCATGCCACCCAAGCGGCGGCATGGGATGCACGAAGATCCCGTTCGTCCTTCACTCATTACCCCAAGTTGCCCAGAGAGTTACTCCCGAAAGGTTCGTCATGCGGTTCCAGAAGATCATCGGTGTCGGCGCGGCCGCCTTCCTTGCCGTCGCACTGGCCGCCTGCGGCTCCGGTGGTTCCGGCGGTTCCGCTGGTTCCTCCACCTCGGCGACGGACGAGGCCGCCGCGACGGCCGCGGTGACCTTCGCGGCCGGTACGACCATGGACCGGCTGGCCAAGGCCCATGAGATCACCATCGGTATCTTTATCGACCAGCCGCTGTTCGGTCTCCAGAGCCTGTCGGGCCGGCCCGAGGGCTTCGACATCGAAATAGCAAAGATCATCGCCTCGGAGCTCGGCATCCCCGAGACCGGGATCATCTGGGTCGCGACGCCCGCCAAGGAGCGCGCCCAGATTCTCGAGCAAAAGCGCGTGGACATGGTCGTGGCGACGTACACGATCAACGACGAGCGCAAGCAGCACGTCACGTTCGCGGGGCCGTACTACATGGCCGGGCAGGCCCTGATGGTCAAGGTGGACAACAAGACCATCACCGGCCCCGACTCACTCAAAGCGGCCAAGACCAAGGTGTGCTCCCAGCCCGGCACCACCCCGGCCCAGAACATCCTCAAGTACATCTCCCGCAGCCAGCTCGTGCTCTTCGACGACATCGCCAAGTGCGGTGAGGCCCTTCGCTCGGGCGATGTGGACGCCGTGACCACCGACAACGCGATCCTGCTCGGCCTGGCCAGCGACAACAGGGGCGCCTTCAAGGTCCTGGACAAGCCCTTCACCAAGGAGCCCTGGGGCGTCGCCGTCCCCAAGGGCGACGTCCCGTTCTGCGCGTTCATCAACCAGGTGCTGACCAAGGCGGCGGCCGACGGCCGCTACGAGGCGGCATGGACGCGCACCGCGGGAGCCGCCACGACCGCCACGATCAAGCTCCCGGGGCTGGATCCCTGCGTCTGACCCTACGTCGCGGGGGCCTGGCCGGGGTCGAGCCGGCCGCTGTCGAAAAGATCCTCGATGAGCTCGCCGAGGCGGGACCAGTGTTCGGCGGAGAGCGCGGCCGCCGCGTCCGCGTCCCCGGCGGCGCAGAGCGCGATCAGCTGCTCGTGGTGGTCGATGGTGTCACGGCCGCCGAGCAGGGTGGAGAACTTGCGGAACAGGATGCGGTGGATCTGCGGGTGGAGCTGTTCGAGCAACCGGGCGACGACCGGGTTCTCGGCCGCCTCGACGATGATCGCGTGAAAGCCGTCGTCGGCGGCTAGTGCCCGCATGGCCTCGGTGCCCCGCACCGCTTCGGCGAACTCGCGATTCGCCTGACGGAGTCTCTCAATGTGCTCGGACGTCATGGCCGGGACACCGTCGCGCACGGCGATGTCGTCCAGGGCACGCAGCACCTTGAGCGTCGCCAGGACACTCCGGCGATCCGGGACCGTGATCCGGGTGTACACGCCCGGTTTGGACTCGGCCAGCCCGACGTCGACGAGCCGGCTGATCGCTTCGCGCACGGGCGTACGGCTGAGGCCGAGGCCGGCGGCGAGATCGGAGTCCTTGATCTGCTCCCCGGGCGCGAGGTCACCCCGGATGATCGAGTCGAGCAGGACGTCGTACGCCTCGAACCGAAGCGGAGGCCTCTTGAGCGGTACCCGATATTCTGCGAGCGGCATACTGCGATAATTCCCGGTTCTCGGCGAAATTGCTAGTGGATCGACTCCCGGTGGTCAACCTCCGCCGCCTCGACTCCGGCCCCGGGCTGCGTGCCGAGGGCGACCAGCTCGCGGTACGTCTGCATGGTCGCTCCTGGCGGCTGGTGACCGGGATCCCTGAAACATGTGGGCAACGAGGGATTAAACGGTATGGGTCGGGCTCTTGACAACCTGCCATCGATGCCCAACCGTAGTCACATTCATGCAATATATCGCAGGCAAAATGCATAGAATTACGCATCATGCTGCGGTTCGGCTCCTCCTTCGGAAGGACGGTCTTCTGTGGTTCCCAGCGGTCTCCTGGTGGGGATCCTCGGCGCCATGTAGTCGACCGCAGCCTTCGGCACGTCCTCCCGGCGCGGAAAACGGCCTTCCAGCTCGAAGAACTTCAGTATCAGCGCGAACCCGAGACGGGTGGCGCCGCTCTTGTTCGCCAGTAACTCGACCTCGGCCTCATCCAATGTCCAGCAGTCGATGAGGTCTTCCAGCTCCCACTCTCTGCGCATCGACAGGGACCTTTCTCCCCCCGATCGCACTGAAGATTCGCAAGCACCCTGCTTCGCACAGATGTCGCTACGGTCCGGTATCGCTCATCCGTGACCGCTACGTGGCGATCCTGAAACATTACAGAGCGCTACTTTGGGGCCGGTCGCATGGACCGGAGCGGGGGCCCTTCCCGGCCGGTACGACCATGGACCGGCTGGCCAAGGCCCACAAGATCACCATCGGCACGAAGTACGACCAGCCGCTGTTCGGTCTCCAGAGCCTGTCGGGCCGGCCCGAGGGCTTCGACGTCGAGATCGCCAAGATCATCACCGCCGAGCTCGGCATCCCCGAGACCGGGATCACCTGGGTCGAGACGCCGTCCAAGGTGCGCGAGGAGGCCCTGGAGCAGAAGCGGGCGGACGTGATCGTGGCGACGTACACGATCAACGATGTGCGCAAGCAGCGCGTCACCTTCGCGGGGCCGTACTACGTCGCCGGGCAGGACCTGATGGTCAAGTCCGACAACAAGACCATCACGGGTCCGGACTCGCTCAAGGCGGCGGGCGCCAAGGTGTGTTCCGGGACCGGCACCGCTCCGGCCGAGAAGATCCTGAACTACATCCCCACCTCCCAGCTCGTGCTCTTCGACGTGTACTCCAAGTGCGCCGACGCCCTTCGCACGGGCCAGGCGGACGCCGTGACCACCGACGGCGGAATCCTGCTCGGCCTGGCCAGCGACAACAGGGGAGCCTTCAAGGTCCTGGCCAAGCCCTTCACCCAGGAGCCCTGGGGCATCGGCGTCCCCAAGGGCGACGTCGCCTTCTGCGCGTTCAGCGACCGCCTGACCTGCGCTCAGGGCTACGCCGCTCTGCCCGTCCTCGTCGGGGTCCTGATCGGGTACCTCGCCATCACCCTGCCGGCGGGCGCGATGCTCTCCGTCGTGGAGCGAAAGGTGGCGATCGCCCGATGACCGCCAACGTCCTGTACGACCGGCTGGGCCCCCGCGCCCGCCGCCGGGCCCTGGTCTTCAACCTCCTGGCCATCGGCGCCCTGCTCGCCGTCGCCGTGATCGTCGGGCGGCGGCTGGGGGCCAACGGGCAGTTCGAGTCGGACCGGTGGAGCCCGCTGTTCAACCCGGCCGACCCCGTTTTCGGCCCCGTCTGGGCACTGCTGGGGGAGGGGATCGGCCGGACCCTGCTCGGCGCGAGCCTGGCGATCGTCCTCTCCCTGGCCATCGGGACCGCGCTCGCCGTCAGCCGCATCACGACCGGCAGGCTGTGGCGCACCGTGATCGTGGGCTTCGTGGAGCTCTTCCGCGGCGCGCCCGTCGTGCTGATGATCTACTTCTCGGCCCGCGTGCTGCCCGGCTACGGTGTCGAGCTCGACCTCATCTGGTACGTCGTCATCGGCCTGACCGCCTACAACTCCGAGATCATCCGCTCGGGGATCAACTCGTTGCCCCGTGGCCAGTCCGAAGCCGCGTACGCGGTGGGCCTGACCCGGGGTCAGGTCCTGCGCAAGGTCCTGCTGCCGCAGGCGTTCCGGGTGATGCTGCCCGCGCTCATCTCCCAGACCGTCGTCGCGCTCAAGGACACCTCGCTCGGCTTCGTCATCCAGTGGCGGGAGACGGTGCGCACCGGCAACATCCTGATCCAGACGCTGCACAACCCCATCCAGATGTTCCTGCTGGTGGGAGCCATCTTCGTGCTGGTCAACCACCTGCTGAGCAGGCTCGCGGAGTACGTCGAGCGAGGCCTGTCGCGGTCCCGCTCCACCGTCCGGTGACATGCGGTAAGGAGCAGGGCTCAGCCGGCCTCACCGGCATGCGCGGCGGTGGCGCGGGTGACGTTGTCGGTCAGGCGCCGCAGGGAGGCGCGCAGCCGGTCGAACTCCGCGTCGTCAAGGCCCATCGCCTCTCCGATCGCGAGAGGAATCTCCCGGGCTCGCCCACGCAGGGCCGCGCCCGCGTCGGTGAGGGCGATCAGCACGGACCGCTCGTCGTCGGCGCGGCGCGTGCGGTCGATCAGGCCGCGGCTCTCCAGGCGCTTGAGCAGCGGAGACAAAGTGCTGTAGTCGAGCTGCAGCGCGGCGCTGAGGTCCTTGATCGGTACGGCGCCCCGCTCCCAGAGGACGAGCAGGACCAGGTATTGCGGGTAGGTAAGCCCCAGGTCGTCGAGCAGCGGCCGATAGAGCCCGGTGACGGCGCGGGAGGCGGCGTACAGGGCGAAGCACATCTGGTCGTCGAGGAGCAGGGACGGGGCCGGCTCCTCGAATGCGGTGTCGACAGCGGCACCGCTGTCTGCTCGGGGGCTGCTCATGGGGTCCTTTCCGGCATGGACGTGACCCCTCCATCATATCGCCCGCACGCGATGTGACACATTGCGATTAGTTTGTGTACGATGCATTTGTGCACAAGTCAATCGTGCACGATTCAATTGTACGCGTGCAGTCCAGAGGAGAAACGACCATGTCCGAGACCACCGCCCACGCCACGCCGGTGCTCGAACCGGCCGCGGCCGAGTTCGCCCAGGCCACCGCCAACCCGCCGTACCTGTTCGACCTGCACCCGTCGGAAGGCCGCAAGGCCGTCGACGAGGCGCAGTCCGGCGAGATCGCCAAGCCCGACGTCGACGAGGAGTGGATCGACGTCCCCGGAGGCCCCACCGGCCGGGTCAAGACGCGCATCGTCAAGCCCAAGGGCGCCACCGGCACGCTTCCAGTGATCATCTACATTCACGGCGCCGGCTGGGTGTTCGGCAACGCCCACACGCACGACCGCCTGGTCCGCGAGCTGGCCGTCGGCGCGCGAGCGGCCGTGGTGTTCCCCGAGTACGACCTGTCGCCCGAGCACCGCTACCCGGTCGCGATCGAGCAGAACTACGCCGTGGCGCGATGGATCATCCAAGGCGGCGCGGACAAGGGCCTGGACGGCTCACGGATCGCCGTGGCCGGCGACTCCGTCGGCGGCAACATGGCCGCGGCCCTGACGCTGATGGCCAAGGAGCGCGGCGATGTCCGCCTCGTCCAGCAGGTGCTGTTCTACCCGGTCACCGACGCCAACTTCGACACCGGCTCCTACCACCAGTTCGCCGAGGGTTACTTCCTGCGCCGGGACGGCATGCAGTGGTTCTGGGACCAGTACACGACCGACGCGGACGAGCGGGCGCAGATTACCGCCTCCCCACTGCGCGCCACCACCGAGCAGCTCGGCGGCCTTCCGGCGGCACTGGTCATCACCGCCGAGGCGGACGTGCTGCGCGACGAGGGCGAGGCCTATGCCGCCAAGTTGCGCTCGGCGGGCGTTCCGGTCACCGCCGTGCGCTACGGCGGCATCATCCACGACTTCGTGATGCTCAACGCCCTGCGTGGCACCCAGGCCGCCGAGGGTGCCGTCAACCAGGCCGTGGCCGCCCTGCGCGCCGCGCTCGGCACGGCCTCATCTTCATCCCATGACACGGCGGGCG